>RFGK01000188.1 GCA_003697045.1 Planctomycetota bacterium | reverse complement strand
TGGATCAGCGGCTGGCTCAAATCCGTGATGAACTCCCGCTGCGCGCCGAGCATGTGGTCGAGTTGCTCCGGCCGATTCACAGTTCCGACCAACGCTGGGATCTCGCTCAAGCGCTCGCGGCGCAGCGTCCACATGATGCCGACATCATCGCCAATGCGCTGTACGCAGCCCCTCTGATTTCAAGCGCTGATCTGGCAGCCCGTGCCGTCGATGCAAGTGTGCTGTCCGTGTGCGTGCGCCTGGCGATGGGCATTCCTGATCGTCAGGCCGATTTGCAGTCACTTGCCCGCCGGCCGGGCGGGCTCGTGCGTGCGATTCAGACTGGAGTCGCGACCGGCCGCTGGGATGAGCTTGAAGTGCTGCTTGCGTTCCCGGATGATGTGCCTGAGCTTGTGCGCATGCGCGCCCTCGGCGCGGCACTGCATCCGGATCGCGCGCTCAAGCTCTGGCACGACTGGCGCCATACGCACGAGCCGACGGCGGTGCAGCTCCTCGAAGCGGCACAGCTGGCTGCTGCTGCCGATGACCAGGAACTGGCGTTCGATTTGCTGGTACAGGCGCAGGAGCTGGATCCATATGAAGAGCGTGTCTACACGATGCTCATCGGGGGCGTGCTTTCGCTCGGCGCGACGCCGCCGCCCGAGCACGTCCAAGAGGCGTTGCAACAACTCCGCGTCCATCTGCCCGACAGCATCACGGCTGAATCGCTGGCAGCGCTTGACGTGCGTCGTCAGGGCTTCGAAGCTGAAGCAGCCGCACAGATGCAGCGTGTCATTGAACGACTTGCTGCGCCCAGCGAAGCCGATTATTCCGGGCTGCTTGACGCGTGGGCCAGCATGCAGTCGCGGGGCGATTCTGAGGCAATCCAGGCCGCGGAGCGATGGCTCACGTCGCGGCTCGATCCCGACCTGCCCGAGCCCGCAGCCGCGATTGCCTATGTGCGCCTCCTGGGGATGACGTCACGAGCCGAAGACGCACTCACCTGGCTCGACGCAGCGTCGCTCGCACCCACTCCGACGGTGCAGCGCGAGCGCGAATCGCTTTGGCGCATACTCGGACGCAATGCCGAGGCGGATGCTTCGGCCGCAGACCGGCTCGCGTCCGAACGCCTCTCCATCAGTGAACTGTTCGAACTTGCGCAGGTGGAGCTGGCCCGGCACGAACCCATCGAACCGGTCATCGCGCGTCTCGACTCGGTGCCTGCGGACATTCGTCTCAATGATCGACAGGCATCGGCCCTGCTGACGCTCGCTTCAGGGCTGCAGGGCGCGATTCTCAATGCCGACGATGACGCCGAGCGCACGCGGCTTGCCCGAGCGTTCGTGGATGTTGCCGGATTCGGAATCGATCGCGGACTTGCGATGAGCGAGCCAATTCACCGTCTGCGATTGCGATACGCCGTCGGCCAGGCCCAGGTGTCACTTGCCGAACTGCTGCGCATGACCGATCAGTACATCGCAGACATCGGCCGAGTCGGCGATGAGGCATTCGTTGAAACGTATGGCGTGCTGATGGAAGCATCGCGCACGCAAGACGCCATCCGCTGGGCCGTTCACGTTGTGACCAGTGACGAGCTGCTCAACGAACAGCGCTGGGCACAGTTGCTTGTTCCGCTTGCATCACTCGCATCGATCCACACGGTCAACCAGACCATCGAGCGCCTGGAAGAGCGGGGGTTGCTCAGCGCTGCCGTTGCAGCCGTTCAGGCAGAGCCGACGGATGAATCACATGCGCAGGCCGATCCACGTGCGGAGTTGTGTTACATCCTGGGGGGCATTGCCTCGGCGCGAGATCGCCGCACGCAAGCGGTGTTGCTCTATCACCGAGCACTCGAGTATCAGCCGGATCATCCGTGGACGTGCAATGACCTTGGGTACATGCTCGCGGACGAGGGGACGGATCTGGACGAAGCGGAGCGATTGCTCACGATCGCCCTTGAGCGATTGCCCGACCAGACGAGCGTGATCGACTCGTTCGGATGGCTTCGCTACAAGCAGGGGCGTTTTCTTGATTCAGAAGCCGGCCCCGGCGCCGACACGCTGCTCACGAGGGCGGCCGAGTCGCCGGACGGCATCGCCAATCCCACGATCCAGAATCATCTCGGCGACGTCAAATGGATGATCGGGCAGATCGACCGCGCCCACGATGCATGGTTCCGGGCCGAACGGCTCTATCTGGACCGCATCCGCACCTTCAGCACGCCCGAGGAACGTCGATCGCCCATGTTTACCGAGCTTCAGCGTCGGCTTCGCAACGTTCGGGACAAGCTTGCCGCCCTTGAGATCGAAGGCGAGGACCCTCCCGTGGCCAGTACGCTCGGCGAGCGCCTGAACCCGGATACATGAGATGACCGCGCTGATTGTTGCGCGAACAATGAATTGAAACGCAGCCAACTGTTCAAGGAGCGTCCATGGCCGGACATAGCAAGTGGGCAAACATCAGGCACCGCAAGGAACGCCAGGACAAGAAGAAGGGCAAGATCTGGTCGAAGTGCTCAAAGGCCATCATGGCCGCGGCTCGCGCGGGCGGACCCGACCCTGACACCAACCTGGCACTCCGCTATGCCATTGATGAAGCCAAGTACGCCAACATGCCCAAGGACACGATCCAGCGGGCGATCGACAAGGGAGCCGGTGCCTCGGGTGGAGAAAACTTCGAGGAGATCGTCTACGAGGGCTTCGGACCCGGCGGAGTGGCACTCATCATCGAAGCGCTGACGGACAACAAGAACCGCACCGTGACCGACGTGCGACAGGCGTTCAAGAAGAACGGGGGCAACCTTGGCAATACCGGCGCAGTCAGTTTCATGTTTCAAACCAAGGGGCAGATCGTGCTCGCCGGCAAGCACGATGAAAACACGGTGATGGAAATGGCACTCGAAGCAGGAGCCGAGGATGTCCAGCCGCCCGAAGGTGATGATGGTGCGTGGGTCATTCTGACCGAGCCTTCCGACTTTCAGCAGGTCAAGGAGGCGTTCGAGGCCGCGGGCATCGAGATCGCCGAAGCAGGCATCACCAAGCTCCCGAACGACCAGCAGGAAGTCCGTGGCGAAGACGCACGCAAGCTGCTCAATCTCATCGATGCGCTCGAAGATTCGGACGACGTGCAGAAGGTGTATTCGAACGCATCGATCCCGGATGACGAGCTGGCAAACCTCGAGTGAGATCCACAGAGCCCGGTGCTCACCTGCGTCGGCTCATCCCCTCGTTGTGCCCCCTTCCTTCGGTCTGCCCCGGCGTTTCCCGTTGTTCGATGTCTGATCACCGGGCTTGACAACGGCTGCAAAAGATGTACGCTGAGTGCGTCGAAGGTGCCCTTCGGGGCCGAAAAGGGAAGTGTGGTGAGAATCCACCGCGGACGCGCCGCCGTGAAGAGCGACGACGCGGGCCACAGACGACTTGAGCGTCTGTCGTGCCGGAAACCAACCGGCACGGGTCACTGTCCAAGATGGACGGGAAGGCCGGTCCCCGCCGAGCTCCAAGCCGGAAGACCTGCCCTCGACCGAGTTTCGTGAGGCCCTCGCGTCACGGGCCCGGGATGTTTGAGCGCGCTTTCCTTCCGGTCGCTCATTTTCCGGTCAACCCGCGAGAGCCTCGTTCACCGTTGTGGAAGGCATCCTGCGCGAATCAGGATGAACACATGAGAGGCTCGTATGCCGGTCCGTTCGTTTGAAGGTCGTCTGACTTGTATCTGCGTATTGTCCATCTCCGCGTATGCCGGCACCGCGACAGCCGGTCCGTTTGCCGCCTCGGTCGTCAGCTATGACCCAGGCAGCAATGCGGCGCCGGGGTATACCGACCCCACCGCTGCGCTCGGTTCGCCGGCTCGATTGACCGGCATCCCTGCCGGATTTCCCAGCGTTGTCAGCCCGTTCAGCCCACCGTTTGACACAGACCAGATCGTGTCCATCGGCTTCGGAGGCTCGCTGACGCTCGAACTCGGACAGACCGCCTATGACGATGCGTCTCATCCCTTCGGCATCGACTTCATCGTCTTCGGCAACGCCGGTTTCATCGACACCGGTTTTCCCAACGGCCTGGTCGGTGATTC
>RFGK01000187.1 GCA_003697045.1 Planctomycetota bacterium | reverse complement strand
GTGTCGGATCCCATGAGATGGAGGACTGCCTCGATCTCTTCGGGCATGGCCCCGAGGATTCCGGTCACGGGTGAGTGCATGCGATCATCCTTGACAGGAAAGGGCACGCCGGACGAATCCAGCGTGCCCCTTTTCAGCGGTGCGTGCGATGACGTACTTACTTGTCTTCCTCCGTCACGCCCATGCCTGAGCGATCGGGATCGGGCGGACGCTTGACCGGACGATACGGGTTCCGCTCGATTTCCTCGAGCATGTGTTTGATTGCCGCGTCAAGCTGCGGGTCGCCGCCGTCGACCATCTTGGCAGGATCATCGACCACCTCGATATCAGGATCGACCCCGTGTCCTTCGATGCCCCAGGTTCCGTTAGTTTCGTAGAAGCCAAACGTTGGGACCGCGGTGTAGCCGCCGTCGATGAGTCCCGGGACGCCAGAGATCCCAACGAGCCCGCCCCATGTGCGCATGCCGATGAGTTTGCCAAGATTGTTGAACTTGAACAGCCACGGGAACATGTCGCCGCCGGACCCGGCCAGTCCGTTGATGAGCATGCACTTGGGCCCCTGGTGAGAGTCGGGCGGCCAGGGCCAGTCCTTTCCGTCACGGCGTGCCCAGTAGTTGGTACGCGGGCGATTGAGCAACTCGATAAAGCGCGTGGGGATCTGGCCGCCGCCGTTCCAGCGTTCGTCAATGATCAGCGCGTCCTTGCCGATCTGCCCGTAGAACTGACGGAAGAGATCATTCTGTCCGTTGATGCCGGTATCCGGCACGTAGATGTACCCGACCTTGCCGTCGGTGGCCTGTTCAACATAGCTGCGGTTCTTTTCGATCCATGCGCGATAGCGCAGGTTGCTCTCTGAGGCCAGAGGCTTGAGTGTGATGTCGCGTTCGTTGCGCGTTTCGTCATCACCCACGAGCGCGTCGGCGAAGGTGATGGTCGTCTCCTTGCCGGCGGTTCCGATGAACGCCGCCCACGGATCCAGGGCGGTGTTTATCTTGCGTCCATTGACCGCGAGAATGTAGTCACCTTCGCCGGCATCGATGCCGTGAGTGCTGAGCGGGCCTCGGGCATCAGAATCCCACGGTGCGCCGTGATAGACCTTGGCGATCTTGTAAGCCGTGTGCATGTTGCCATCGTCATCGGTTTCGCTGGCAAGCACGAAATCGGCACCGAGCATGCCCACGTTTCGGGTCGACTCGGTCTCACCGTCGCCACCCCAGTAGTACGCGTGTCCGACGTTGAGCTCGGCGATCATTTCGCCGATGATGAAGCTGACGTCTTCGCGGCTGGCGGCGTCATTCAGCATGGCGTGGTATTGCTCGTAGACGGCCTCCCAGTCGACGCCGTGCATGTTCTTCACATAGAAGAAATCACGATGCCGACGCCACGCGTCGGTGAAGATCTGCTCCCACTCGGCACGCGGATCGACGACCTTGTCGAGCCCATCGGTCGAAAGCGGCTTGCTGAGGCTCTGCCCCGCAGCAGCGTTGATGATGCCAAAACGGGTCGGGCCCTGTGCAACGAGCAGCTTCTTTCCGTCTCCCGAGATGCCGGCAAGCCCGGCACCCGCGATGACGGTCTTCTCGCTCGGTTCATCATCAGTGATGTCAATGATCTTGACCGCCGGCACGGGACCGTCCATGCGCATGTAGATCAGATGGCCCTTGTCGTTGGTGACCAGACTCGCAAAGTTGCCTGATTCAACGGGAAGCTCAAGACCACGTGATTCAAAGCCTTCAAAATCAATCTCGATCGGTTCATCGTCTCCGGCCTCGTCTTCGAACTCAGACTCATCCGGTTCTTCATCGGTGCGTGTCACTTCGAACTGGCCGGAGAGATCCATCTCGACGATCGTCCACGTTCCGGTGATGGTGTCTCCGCTGAGCGTGCCTTCCATCTTCTGTGTGATCGGTCCCTGGGAGAGTGTCGCGGTGAACTTGCCCGTGGCCTCATCAAAGCTGACCGAGTCAAACTGCGCAGACTCACCCATCGCCTCGCTTGAGCCGACGAACGAGCCGTCGTCGCGGGCGATGATGGTCATCTTGAACTCCATCTCGTCCTGGGTCATGCCGGGAATCTGGCTGAGCCCCTTGACCTTGCCTGCCCACACGCCGTGGATCGGGCTCCTGGGCTCATCGGCCTGCTCGCCGGGGGCGGCATCCTGCTCCTCATCGGCAGCCCCGTCAGACTCGTCCGCCTGGTCTTCGGTCTGTTCGTCTGCTTCTTCGGACCACGACTCTTCGTCGGCTTCAATCGACCAGGGATACTCAACGTCTTCATTGAGCGGCACAGCAATCAGCTTGCCCGTGTCGTCATAAATGAACGAAAGCCCCACGTCCTCGTAGCTGGGATCAACAAAGTCGCGGTTGGACGTATAAAACAGGAAATCGCCCTTGCGGCTGAACGTCGGGCTCGTGTCATTGAAGAACCCGCTCGTGACCTGGTGCGCCTCGCCGTTCTCGATGTCGTAAATCCAGATTGCCGAAGACATGCTCTTCGGGCCAGTCTTGGCATACGTCAGCCAACGCGAATCCTTCGACCACTCGACGCGCGGCTGATTGGCCCACTCGTCACGATCCAGCACGCTTTGCTCGCCGGTCTCCACATCGACGAGAATGATGTTGCCGGCCTTGTCGGTGATGACCAGCTTCTCGGAGTCCGGTGCCCAGGAGATCGAGAAGAAGTACGTCTTGTTGCCGCTGGTGAGCTGGCGGGTTTCACCCTTGCCGTCAGACTGCGTGAGATACAGCTCATACTCACCCGACTCATCAGAAAAGTAAGCAATCCACTTTCCATCTGGACTCCAGGCAGGAGTTCTCTCGGCGACACCGGAAGTGTCGGTGAGCTGCCTTGGCGCACCGTGCTCGGCCGGGATGGTCCAGATGTCCCCGCGCGCTTCGACCACAGCGCGCTTGCCGGTCGATGAAATCCCGCCGGCAGCGAGAAACTCCGCTGCGTCGATGGTTTGTGGACGCACCTTGACTCGTTCACCCGGAATCGTCACACTGATCTGTCTTGACTGGCCGGAGCCGAGATCGAGCAGGTACAGAGCCGAGCCGTTCTGGAAGACGATTTCGCCCTCTCCATCATCGCCGGGCCCGATGGAGGGAAACTTGCAGTCATAGTCGGCAAAGTGGGTGATCTGCGATCGCTCTCCGTCGGCAGGGTCGTAGCTCCAGATGTTGAGACGATGCTCCGGGCCGTTATCTGAAAGGTAGTAGACCTTGGCGCCATGCCACATGGGGATGGAATCGGTGCCTTCCCAGTCGGTGATCTTGCGGCTTTCATGGGTCTCGAGATTGAACAGCCAGATGTCGGTTGCCATCCCGCCGCGGTAGCGTTTCCAGGTGCGCGTGTCGCGGGAGTGCGGGGTATAGGCGAGCCACTGACCGTCGGGCGAGATGGAGCCATTGGCGCCGTAAGGAACCGGCAGCCGCTCCGGCAGCCCGCCTTCGGGCGAGACTGTGAAAATCTGGGTCTGTCTGGGCAACCCGGCCAAGCCGTTCTGGAAGAACAGGAGTCGGCCGTCGGCCGTCCAGTCGGTGAGCCACTCAAAGGCGGGATGGTGGGTCACGCGGTTGGGCACGCCCCCGGCGACAGACATGGTGTAGAGGTCACGGCCGCCGTCATAGTTGGCATTGAAAGCAATGGTCTGACCGTCCGGGCTGAACTTCGCCAGCGATTCATTGCCGGCAGGACTGGAAAGCCTCGTCGCTGTGCCGCCACTCTTCGGGACAAGCCAGAGATCATTGGCGTAACTGAAGACTATGTGGGTCTGGCTGACATCGGGATAGCGAAGCATCCCGGCTTGCGGCTGGTGCTGGGCCGTGGCAGTGCTCGCGATGGCAAGCCCGATCGCACAGGCCAACTGCTTGGTCATTCTCATCGGTATCTCCTGCTCCTGCTTTGGGTTCCTGTCAGGATGGGTCCAGGTTGCCTGCCCGTCGCTGATCGTTGGCATTTTCGTTCTGTGCGAGCATAGACCTACACTCGGCCCATGAGCAGGCCTGAAGATGATTCTCTTATCCCCTGGACGCTGCAAAAAAGGCGTGTTGTCGCGCAGACACGCATTTTTGCACTCGAAGAGCAGCAGTGGACGTGCCCGACGGACGGGGCCCGTTCGGGCACGTTCGCAGTTATTGACTCACCGGACTGGGTCAACGTCTTTGCGATCACACCCGACGACGAGTTGGTGCTCATCGAGCAGTTTCGTTTCGGCATCGGCGCCATGTCGATCGAGATTCCGGGTGGAATCGTTGATGACGGTGAAGACCCGGCGACGACCGCCGCTCGCGAACTGCTGGAGGAAACAGGATTTGCCGGTTCAGAACCAATCAGTCTCGGATCGATCTCCGCCAATGCAGCGATCCTGAACAATCGGGTCCATACCTACGTGATTACGGACGCACAGCGAACATCGGCCCAGGCACTGGACGAGCACGAGCAGATCAGGGTGATGTGCGTGCCATTGAGTCGTGCGCGAGAGATGATCGCGAGCGGGCAGATCCATCACTCGATCGTGGTCGCGGCCTTTACGCTCTTGGACCAGTGGCGAGCAGGCATAAAGTGAAAGTCAGGGTGGCCGGATTCGAACCGGCGACCTCGTGGACCCAAACCACGCGCTCTACCAAGCTGAGCTACACCCTGTCGCGCAAAGGATACGCCGCGCCGACGCCCTTGGAAAAAACGCCGGCCCGCCTCGGGTCGATGACGGACCGGCGCGTGCTGACATGTGCTCAAAGTCGTGCTACATCGGCACCTCGCGGAAAAGCACAATGCGAGGCTGCGTAATGATTTCCGACTCCTCCTGCTCGATGCCGTCGCCGTTGCGGTCAACCCAGGTCCCCACCCGGGTACGGTCGACCACCATCAGATACCGTCGGGCAAAGCTGGGGATCATCGGATCGTTTTCACCAAGATTGCTCACGTCTTCACGGGTGTAGCCTTGAACGACGAACCAGACGGCAAAGTAGTCGCTCCGCGTCGTGACAAGATTGAGAACCTGAGACGCAATGGCAAGCTGTTCGTCGTAGTCATTGCCCAGCTCATCGCCGACAAACTGCTTGTTTTGCGGGAAGCTCGTGTCCTCAAACGGATCGAAGTCGGTATAGGGAGCCGGCTCGAGCCTGATGCGGAAGTTTGCGCCGCCGCCGGTATGCTCGTAGGCCTTGAGCTCCTGCGGGTTTGCTCCGTCGGATCGATCGCTCGAGAGTGCGTCGACCTGGCAGGTCTCGACCTCATTGATGCGATAGGGAAGCGTGCGCGCATCGAAAGTGTCTTCCAGATCCGGGCGTATCCTCGCTGCGAATATTTCCCCAAGCGACGCAAATCCCGGGCGTTCACGCAGGCCGATGATGCCCGTGAGCATGCTTCGGCCGACGTCATTGATGCGATTGTCCTCAACCAGTGCCAGCTCGGGGTTTGTGACATGGAAGAGCGCCCCGGAGCCGTCATCAGGCACAAATCCCGAATCAATCAGACCAGCCTTGGGCAGCAGAGACGGCGGGAATGAGGCCACGCGGAACGGGATATACCGGAGTCGATCGCGATAGGCAATCAGCGTGGAAGCAGCATCGACAAACGAGAGATCGGGAAGGCCGAGATTCGTTTTGGCCCAATCGATGTAGGGCGCAGGATCGAACGAGCCGCTCGGCCCGAGCCCGCCGTATTCCGACGCAACACGCCAGGCCCAGTTTTCGGGCACGCCGAAGATATCCCACGACGTGCTCGGACTGAGCATTCCGATGGTGCGTAACACGCTGAGCGGAGCGGTGTTGATGTTGATCTTGCCTGGAAGGGCCGTCTGAAGAACCTCATTGGCCGTCAGATCATCATCGCCAGCGCGGATGGAATCCAGCAGCACCAGTGCCGGGGGCACGCCGGTGCCAAGCACCCTGTCCGACTGCGGGTTGAACGCTCCGTCGGGGTCGGAATCCTGATTGACAAAGGGAACGAACTTGGTCAGCCACAACTGACAGCGATCAAAGACATACTCGGCATCTCCGGATGGAGGTGTGCCGGGGCGATCCGTCACCAGACGCTTGTGCGGATCGAAATAGATGTATCGGCTGTAGACCCCGTCGGGCGCGCGGTCATAGGCAAGCGCCAGGCCCATCGCCTCGCTCAACGTCAGCCACCGACCCGGCAGCGTGGGGTCGTTATCGAGGTCAGAGGCTGCCCGCGGGTCATACTCCGGCCCGATCGCGTAAGGCGCGAGGATGTCGGTCAGGCGCGAGATGTCGATCGGATCGCCGCTGCCTGCGGGTGTGTATTCGAGCTTGTCGTTGCGAACGTGAAGCTCGGGAACGATGAACTCGGTATCGCGCGGGCGTGCGCCGTTGGGCGGCAGTGACGGGCCGTACAGGACATCACGCAGCATGTTGAATGCATACTGTGGCCCGTTCCACTCGTTGGGCGTCTGATTGAACGTGTCCTCGACCGGGTCGTTCTCGCCCATGAACTGAGAGAATCGCCGGAACGCCCAGGGCTCGTTGAAGTCGAAATCTGCATCGCTCAGCGAGGAACCGGGGTGTTCGCCGCCCTTGATGTTCTGTGGCTCGCCCTCGCCCTGATAGTCGGCTCCGCCGGGGCTCGCGCGATTCTGAATCGTCTCGATGCACCATTGGGGCAGCACCCCGCGACGAAGCGATTCGGACCCGGAGGACTGCCTGGCAGAGGAGTTGTCGTTGAATCCCCGCCGACGAATGAACGAGTGCGATGCGATCGTCCACCCGGTGTTGTCGTTCTGGAATCCATTGACGAGCGGTGCCAGGTTCTGGTCGCAGGATCTGGTTCCCGTAACGCGAGGCCCGCCCGCAGTGCCGACGTCATACCCACCCGCAAACGCCGGGCGCGAGTCAAGATGAGCCACGCGACGCGACGGATCCGGATAGGTGATTCCGTCCGGGGTCACATAATTGGGGTCCGGGTCGGGCTCGCGCAAGCGATCGACAAGCAGATCGTTCTGAATCCAGTTGTCTGTGTTGTCGGGGCTTCCGCGCCAGTCGGTCTCTCGCTGGAGTCCGGAGTCATTGATGACCTTCTTCCAGAGCCGCACGGTCTGCCATTCAGGTTCACGCGCGGTCTCGTTGGACGGGAACTGGACCTGCGGAAACTCGAAAAGGTCGTCGAACGTGTCGAACGATCCGCCGCCATCGTCGGGGTCGTCGTCGTTCTCATCGGCCACATTGAGCAGCAGCCCGGTTTCCGGGTCGAACCGACGCATCCATACAGGGGTGTTGTTGGCGTCGAGTTCTTCAAGCTGGAACTGCGCATACAGCCAGTTGAGCACGGTGTCAAACTCGAGTTGAACCCCCGGGCCGCCGTAGGCATTGACATACCTCTGCCAGCGATCGACGATGCGCTGCTCATCTTCCTGCGACAAGGCAAAGAACACGCGCGTCGCGCCGGGCTGGATCGTCACGGGACTGAGTCCATACCGGGGCGGCGCGTCGAGATCATTCGGCGGGGTGTATTGCGCGAGCTTGTAATACCGTCCGCCGTACTCGATGTAGTAGTCGAAGCTGCGCCGATCGGCGGCATTGCGTCCCAGCGTAATCGGCTCATTGAACGGATTATGCAACTTGACGGCAAAGACCTGCATCGCAAAGTCTGCGTTCTTGTCCCACACCGATTCGCCGCTGGCCCAATCACCCGAAGTCAGCTTGCTGCCGATGGTGATGGGAATCTGGGCCGGCTGTCTCTGGCCCGGAGTCGGCGGATCGCACGAACCTGATTGCCAGTCGACATCCCCGTTGGGCTCGCCCGCAGGCACGTTGGTGCGCGGAGCATCAGTAAGCACCGTAATAGTCATCGCCTGCACGATGAACGGCTGGGGTTCGATGCCGAAAATGTTGAGCGCCTCCGACTCGACATTGCCCGGGTTCGTATTTGCATGGGTGAACGGAAGCACGAGCCGCTGGGCGGTATCGCCGCCGGGATAGCGCATCGGGTCGCTCGCGACGGCACGCACAAGCGGATCAACATTGACATTGGGGTTCGTCAACGTGTTGATCAGCGTCGCGACGGATGGATCAGAATCCGAGTCGTATTGATCCTTCATGTTCAAAGCCAGGTGCGCCGCAGCACGCACGGCAAGCTCAGGACCCTGATAGCCGTAAAACAGTGTTCGATACCTGTCGTACCCGGCACCAAACGGTTGCCATGACTGATCGATGCTGGCGTGGGGGGCAAGCGCCCGGCGATAGAGCGCAAAGAGGCTCTGCTGGCTTTGGACGGCCGATCTCAGCAGCGTCTTGCTTTCCTGGGCTTGCAGCCGCAGACCAAATCGTGACTGAGTGCCCGAAAGCGAAAGGGCCCCATTCAGCTCGGCCCCCCCACTGATCGTCGTCAGCCGCGAGCGGGGAGACATGAATGCCAGCGCCAGAGCATCATCATCAATAAGCCCGTCGGGCTGCGCATCGGTATCACGGAACTCCTGCCCTGCCTCGCGATCGTCATGCCCGTACCGCTCATAATTGAGGGCGCGATTGGATCGCATCGGACCAAAGCGACGCGTCGTAAGCCACGGCTCGGGCACAGCGTCATCGAGTCGACCATCAACTGCCGCTTCAAGGCGAGACAGTGCCGCAGGATCGTTGAGCCCGCGATAGGTCAGCAGCTCACTCAGATCGGCGATGCCGAAGATCTCTGCGCCAAATCGCGATTCAGGTTCTTCACGATCGCTCGCGCGGCGACTCAGATCCAGCGGATCAAGACGACCCACACGCTGGTATCGCTCGAGCCGATTCATCGCTCGACGGTCCATGTCACGCAGGACGCCGAAGTGCTCTCCCGGTCCGCCGGGATTGCCCGGGTCCCGGGAAAGGAACAGATACTCAAACGGGCTGACCGGCAACAGCTCGATCGTCGGGTCGTAGGCGCTCAGATCCGGCGGCGCCACGGCCGACCCACGCACGTCGTAAGGCGAATCGAGCAGATCGGCCTGCATCGTCCGCACGAGCGCGTCGTATCCGAACCAGCCGATCTTGAGCGAGGCGTCAGGCACGGTTCCGGCCGACTGGGCAAACTCGTACAGCGAATAGTCAGACGCAGCGTCTTCCACCTCGGCCGAGCCCCACTGACGCGGACGCGGGATGCTCTGATACGACAACGGCTCGTCCAGAATCTCCGGGATCGTCGCCCGCATGTCCAGGGCAGCATCTTCCAGCGTCAGCAGGCGGCGAAGATCGATCTCCGCCGGGCTCGAACCCGCGGGAACTTCGACCGTCGGTGCGATCAGACCGTCCGTTGCAGTGTTCACATTGACCGCGGCTGACAGATCGACGATGCGCACCGCAGCAAAGACCCGATAGTCGCCGGAGTTGGCAAGCAGATTGAGCTCTTCATCGGGAATCGTCGAATCGCGCAGTTCAAACCAGCGGCTGTCGGCAAAGCCGTCGCCATCGGCGTCCGCGTACTGGTAGAGCGGAAAATCGGGGCTGTCCCAGCCGGCAACATTCCCAAAACGATCATTGAAAAGAAACGGCTGGCCGATTGGGAAAAACATGTTTCGCTGATACATCGTCCAGTGGAATGGACGGTTTGGATCGGCCGTTCCTCCCCAGGGAAGGTCGAGCGTGGCCTGGAGCCTCGCGCCCGGAGCGCCCTCGATCAGCGACAACCAGTAGCTCATCTGGCTGTCATTGCGATAGCCCCGCTCGGCGTCGAAGTTGTTGCGCAGCGCGTAGAGGTTCACAAAAAGCCCGTCCGGCGCCACGTTGGAAATCTGGAGCCAGTCGCGGTTGTCGAGCCACCACTTGGTCGGATCATTCGGAAACGCACGTTCGGCCGGCGAGCCGAGATAGGTGGGCTCGGTCGACGCCAGCCACGGGTCGCTGGAGGTTCGCTGATCGTTGAGCGGATTGCCGAGGAACGGCTCGGGGATGCTGCCCTCGGGTCGGAAGCGAAAGAGGTCGATCTGGTTTGGTGGAATGCGTCGTCCGCTGTTGTCGCCGAGGGTGGGGATGCTCAGCAACTCATAGTCGGTATAGGAATAGTCAGTCGTCTCGCGATAAGGGAGCTGGGCCAGGCCGCCGTCGGTCCCTGAGGTCCGCCATTCGATCGCCAGCCGGTCGCGCGCAATCACGTCCGCAATGTAATCGCCGATTTGTGGCGCAAGCTCATCACGCTGCTGGCGCGCTTCGACGGCGCTGGCAGCACGCTGATCGCCCAGCCCGATGGTCATGTACACCGCGGCAAACACCGCCATCAACGCGAGCACGCCGAGCACCAGCACGAGGATGGACCCGCGTCGGCGAACGTTGCATCCTCTGTCTTGTTCATTCTCGTGGAGCAGCATGGTGCCTGTCCTGTTCATCAGCAGCACGAAAGCCTGCCTTCTTGTCCTGAAGCGTCCCCGGCACGACTTGCCAGCAGACGCCTCGACACTTACTCGTTGTCCAGTCCGCCATTGGGTACGTCAAAGACCACCTGGTACGTCTGCTCGACCGTGGGGTCGGTCCTGTCCGCGATGGTCATGGTGATCCGGATCATGGTCGGCCACAGCCACGGTCGATCGTCGGCCGGGTTGTCAACAGGCGGATCGGTCGTAAACGGGTCGTTTTGCCAGCTCGAATCATCGGGGTCGCCGTTTGGTGTCAAAGGACCCGGATCGAAGTACCCGAAAAGCGACACTTCTGTCTGGCCGTCGGGTTGCAAAGGTGCCGGCGGCAAACCCATGTTGATCAAGTCTCGCGTTGGATAGAAATTGCCGGCGTACTCCGATGCCGGGCGCCCGGTCAGCCTCGGCAACACATCCTCTGCGGGAACGCCCGTGAACGGCTGGGCAACGATCACGTCGGTGCCGACGTCATACTGCCCGTTGCCATTGATGTCTTCGTAGCGCGGCAGGCCGTACCAGACGAGCTGTCCAAACGTCGGCGAACCGGGCACATCGTCAATCAGTCCGTATGACCATTCCACGATGAACTCCGTGCACGCCGGGACAAACACCGAGCTGGTCAACATCTCCTGGTCGATCTGGCGATACGCCCGCTCAAGCTCACGAAACTCGGCGCTGCCCGAGGCCAGGTCCTGGTCCATGATCGCCAGCAGCGGCGGCTCATACTCAAATCGCATGCGTGTGCGCCGAAGCGCGTTGCCCGGAATTTCCTCCCTCGCGTTGCCGGGCAGCAGTTCGAGCATCCACAGCTGCATCCTTCGGCGATCTGCAACAACCAACGGGTCGAAGAATGACTCAAACGGAGGGCCGTTGCGGGGCTGAAAATCAGCCGGGTCAATGGTCATGTGGTGCACGATGGATCGAATCTCGCCGAAATCAGTCACCGCGATATCGACCAGCCCGGAGCTGAGCCACGGCGGAGTCTGCCGCGAATCGAGCCGATATCCGGTCGGCTGGCCGAACATGCCCGGCACGCGCGGCACGTAGCGCGAAATCTTCCGAAACGCGCTTTGGACCGCCGGCTGCATGGCCACCTGCACGCGATTGTCTTCGAGCAAGGCTCTGTTGCCCACGATGTCAATCATCGCCTGCGGGATCGTGGTCTCCGCCTTGTTGGGTGAGCTGAGCAGCAGGACATGTCGAAGCAGTCCCCAGTCGGAGGCGTATTGATTGGGATTGGTCAGTCCGGGCTGACTGGACGGAACGCCGAACGCCGAATCGGGGTCATAGTTGGGGTCTTCAAGACGGGGGTGGTAGTACGGATCGTTGCGAGCCGTGGCATTGGCAACCTGATAGAGGGGGCGGATCTGTCGGCGCCCGTGCCCGTAGTAGATCCGGGCCGAATCAGAAGTTGCAATCAGGTCGGGGTGCATGGCACGCCGCGCCGTTTGAAACTCCCCGTGCTCGGAGTGGGCAAAGAAGACAATCTCATCAATGCGCCGTGGGCGCTCGTTCGGCTCGCCTTCGAATCTCGCCGGATCAAAGAGCGAAACATCCTGACCCTCGTTGGCGTACTCATTGCGAATGATGAGCGGCGCTTCGCGCGTCATCTGCTCAAAATCGCGGCGCATGATGCGCTCGATCTGCGCTGCGGTGCGGTTGAGCTCGCTGACACGCTTGCCGCGGTCGATCGTGTCGCCCACGGTGTCGAACACGCCGGCGATGCCGAGTGCCAGCAACGCCACCAGACCGACGACGATCAGCGTCTCCATCAGCGTAAACCCGGCCGAATGTGTCCTGGGTGACTGCATCATCGTATGACCTCCGCCCATTACCAATCGGCCCGGTACGTAAACACCCGCACCGGCTTTTGCAGCGTAAAGAGAATCTGCTCGACCTTGACGCCACGCGGATCGACGCCCGGCGTGTAGTCGGCTTCGGACCGCGCGTATGTGTGATCGACTTCCAGACGAAACACTCCATCGTCCGACTCGGGCACTCGCACCACGTTGAGCACGTGCCCCAGATTGTCGACCAGAATCTGACCCGGAGCCGCAACCGATCGCGACCATACATCGCGCTCGGTCTGGTTGCTCGAATCCAGCTCGATGATGTTGAGTGCTCCAGATCGCACGACCACAGGCAACGTCAAGGGCACCGAATACGCCGTGCCCCCCGGCACGATGTCGGCGCCATTGCCAGTCGGAAGCTGCGTGAGCGGGTCCATGCCCACGGGCAGACGGACCTCGCTGGCCGCAACGCGATGTCCCGTGAGCACGTCCGACAGCGTGTTCCCGCGAGGCACGCGAATGCCCGGGTCGATGCGACGGATGAACACCGCAAGTTCAAGCCCCGTGGTATCGCTGCCGATGCGCACACGCCGCGGCACAATGTCCCAGACGTATTGCGGCTGTTCTCCGGTATACGGCTGAGGGAACAGCCTTGCAGTCACCGGCAACTCGTACTGAAGCTCCGGGTCTGGGTCTTCACTGCCGCCATTAAGATTGAGCGTCTTGCCGAATCCCACCAGAATGGAACCAACATCGAGGTACGCCGAAAGCGGGTCGGCGGCCCAGTGGCTTGGAGGCCCCCACATCCACGTCGGCTCCCACAAGAAGCTCATGTTCTCCGCATCCAAGTCGTAGCCGGAGCCCTCTTCCAGCTCATCCGCTGCGGAGAACCAGAAGTCGCGCCGAAGCCCACGGAACGACACGAGGTTTTCCGAACTTTCAAGCAACTTTTGAACCGTCTCGGCAACCACGGCACCGCGTGTGCGATCGACGGCATCCCGCTGTTGGGCAATCACCACGGGGAAGACGGCCGCCAGACCCAGCAAACCGAGCGAGAGCACAAGCACCGCAATGAGCACCTCGATAAGCGAAAACGCCCGTGCTGCACGCGACGCAAGGCTGGACAACGGAGCATTCATCGTGTCACCTCCCTCAACTCGGCAGAGTAAGGATCAACGAGGTAACGAACAGCCTTGGGCTCGTCGCGTTCCTGTGGTGTCTGCCCGTCTTCAAAGAGAATGCCGTTGCCAATGGTGCCGTCGTTGTTCACGTTTGTGTCGCCATCAATCCAGCGATCAACGCTCTCGCGGAAGCGTCGCAGCCCGGCGGGCGAGTCGTCAAAAGGCGACCCGTCTTCAAACAGCCCCTCGAAGTCGATCGAGATGCGCCCGCCCCCGTCTTCAAAGGTTGCGTAGAGCGAGCCGGTCTGCTCGGTTCCACGACGACGGGAGAGCTCTCTGGCGCCAAGAGCCCGGGCCAGCTCGCGCTCGTCGTACAACGCCAAACGCGACACGTCGCGCAGGAGCACCGTATCGTGCGACTGGTTGCCGACGAGCTTCTGACGCTCTCGCGTATCGCTCGGTTGATAGGGATTGCCGTCCCCGTCAAGGTCGGCTTCGGTCACGACGCGCAGCGCCCAGCTGAACAAGTCATCCGCCAGATCGACCCGCTTCCATGACTGTGGATCGGTGCGATTGTCCGAATAGCTGCGCCCTTGTGACGACGGCCTCGGGTCGATCAGAAGCGCTTCGCGCCCATCCCGACGAAGCTGGCCCGATCGGGCATCAAATCGAACCATGAACGCCTGCCTGGGCGTGCGATAGTTGTTGCCCGGAGGCGTGGTCTCTCGCTGAAGGTCGTAAAACCCGTCTTCGGGGAATATCCAGTGCCCGCGTTGCCAGGCGTTCCGATCGGCGTACAGGTCCGAATCGTACCAGTCGTCGCGGTTCTGAAAGCCGATGCCCGGCCCGCCGCCGGTGCTGCTGGTAAACCGGGCCGGGGCATATCCGCGAACCATCCAGTACGCAGGCAGCTCAGTCGTTTCCCCGACAACCACAGGTGCGAACACGTCGCGTTCGATAGTCAACCGCGTATCACCGTCGACAATGTCAGTGATGGTGCCGACCTGCTCAGCCGCAACGATGCGCATGCGCCCGGCCTGCGCGTCGTACAAAAACACCGCGGCGCCGTCTCCTCCCCGGGCCGATCGCATCGCAGCGTCACGCGCAACCGTCACGGCAATCTTCAGCGTGTTCTCCGCCAGCGAACGGTTTGAAGAGTACGACATCGCCGAAAAAGCCGGCAACGCCACCGCAATGGCAATCAACGCGACGGCAATGACGACGAAGAGCTCGACGATCGTGAAGCCGCGGGATGGGTGCGTGCGCATCATTGCCCCACCCCCACCAGGTTGTCGCTCGCAGCCTCCTGTCTGACTCTGACCTCGCTCATGCTGCCCGGAAGCGACATCTTGCTTCTCAGATAGCCGATCTCCTCCGTCCCGAACAGACCGTTGGGCCCTGCCCCCACGATTGCCCACGTCGCCGACCGCAGCTCGGCGTTGCCGTCGGTCACGTCGATCGTCGGGTTGCCTTGCGCATCCTGGACCGTGATCGGATCAAGCAGAATCGCGGGAATATTCAAATCGGCCGTGTTCTGCACCGTGTCTTCGTGCAGCCAGCGGTAGTAGCGATACGCCCGTCCCGACGCATCGACCAGCGCAGAACGGTTGGTCAGATCCGTGGGGTTTGAGCCGTTGAGCTCGGCGATCTCCGCCGCATCGACGTAGTTCGGCTGGATGCGTGCCGAACGCTGCCCGCCTTCCATCAATGGATCGAACCGCTTGTTCGCGGTGGACATGGCATCACCCACGCCCACCCACGAACCATCGGCTGCCGGTGTCACCATGCCCAGCCCATCGACGCCGTCGACCGATGCGTCCAGCGCGCCCATCAGATAGAACGGCAGCGAAAACTTGCTGTAGCGTGCGTCCTGGTAGGGCTGGTTCGGCGGCAGGGTTGAGCCTTTGAGAAAATCACGCCCCGCCTGCTCGCCCAGCTTGTAGACATTGACAAGCGACCGCCCGTATCGATCCTGATAGACCGGGCCGGTGTCATCGAACGCGCCCCTGGCCACCGGATCGGCGATCCCCATGTCCGCGCCGTCATGGACAAGCGGAGGAAGGAACCGGAACTGGTCCTTGAACTGGTTGGTCGCGGCCTGGAGCGCACTGATGGTCTGTTGCGCCGCTGCCTTTCTCGCAAACTTGCCCGCTGCATTGAGCCCGGTGATGAGCAGCGCAATCAGCACGCCGATGACCACGATGGCGACGAGCAACTCCATCAGCGTGAACGCACGAGCGCGTCGGCGGTCTTGCGCAGAACATGTCATCGCATCACTCCTTGCCAAGCCCGGCATGCCAACTCCGTCACACCGAACTTAGAGCCCGCCGCCCTGCAGCGACTCGATCATCGCCACCAGCGGAAGGAACATCGCCACCACGATCGTGCCGACCATGCCGCCCAGCAGGACGACCATGAGAGGCTCAAGCAGCGAGACGAGCGAAGCGACCGCCACGTCGACTTCTTCGTCGTAGTTGTCCGCGATCTTCAAGAGCATCACGTCCAGCTCGCCCGTCTCCTCGCCCACGTCGATCATGTTCACCACGATCGGATCGCACGTCTTGCTCTCACGCAAAGGCCCGGCAAACGTCTCACCCTCGCGGATCGAATCGTGCACCTTGCCCAGGGCCTTTTCGAACACGTAGTTGCCGGAAGTTTCCTTGGTGATCGTCACCGCTTCGAGAATCGGCACGCCCGCGGAAATCAGCGTTCCGAGCGTCCGCGTGAATCGCGCGATGACCGTCTTGCGCACCAGGCCGCCGAAAATCGGAAGCCAGAGAATCAGGATGTCGGTCAGCGCCTTGCCCGGAGGGGTCTTGCGCGACAGCTTGATGAGAATGAACCCGACAACCAGCCCGATGAACACAATCGCACCGCCCGGAATCTTCTGCCCCGGGTTTGCCCCGCCGAACCAGCGGCTGGTGTTGATCAGCCACACGGTCAGCAACGGGAGATCAACGCCGAAGTCATTGAAGATCGCTTCAAACTTCGGAATGATGAACACCATGATCGCCGTCAGAATGATCAGCGCGATCGACACGACGACGATCGGATAGACCATCGCGCCCTTGATCTTCCTCTTCAGACGCTGACTCTTTTCCATGAACTCGGCCAGGCGCTGGAGGATGATGTCGAGCACGCCGCCCACTTCGCCGGCATTGACCATCTTCACATACAAACGGTCAAATGCCTTGGGGAACTTGGCCATGCTCTCCGAAAGGCTTGTCCCGCCCTCTACCTCTTCACATACGCCCGCGAGGATGTTCTTCATCAGCCCCGGACGCTGCTGACTTTCGAGAATCTGCAGAGAACGCAAGAGCGGCAAACCGGCGTCCTGAAGCGTCGAAAGCTGACGAGTAAACGTCGTGAGCTTCTTGGCCGAAACGCCGCCGATGGCAAACGTGGTTCCGCCCCTCCGCTTCTTCTTCTTGACCGGCGCTGCCCCATCCGCTGGCTTGGCGCTCTTCTTCGCCTTTGCCGGCTTGACCGATTGCGGGAAGTAGCCCTTGTTCTTGATGGCCCGGATCGCTTCCTCGCTGTTGGCAGCCTCGATGGTGCCTTTTTGAGTCTTGCCCGCCGCGTCAATCGCTTCGTAGGCAAACGTCGTCATCTCGCGTTTCTCCACAGGCCGATGTGTCGGCCCCTCGTGTCACCTTGCCGAGCGCCCAATGGCACACCGGCGACGTTCTTATGAATCCTCCGCGATCGTCTCACGGACAACTTCGTCAATCGTCGTCAACCCCTCGTAGATCGCCATCAGTCCGCTCTCACGAAGCGAACGCATCCCCCGACGACGGGCTTGCTCGCGCAGAACCGCTGTGCTGGCCTCTTTCATCACGAGCTCACGCAGCTGGTCATCCATTTCCATGATCTCAAACAACGCCATGCGGCCCTTGAAGCCGCCACCGATCTCATCGGTATGTCCCGGGCGGAAAAACGTGCGACCACGAACATCCTCCGGCGTGAGCGCAAGCTCGAGCAACTCCTCGGCCGTCGGCTGATACTCCTCCTTGACCTTCGGATCAAGCGTGCGCACCAGACGCTGAGCAACGATCCCCTCGATCGTCGCGGTGAGAAGAAACGGCTCCATCCCGAGATCAACAAGACGAATGATCGAACTGGGCGCGTCATTCGTGTGCAACGTGCTCAACACGAGGTGGCCGGTCAGCGACGCCTGCACCGCAATCTGCGCCGTCTCAAGGTCGCGTATCTCCCCCACGAGAATCACGTCCGGGTCCTGGCGCAGAAACGATCGCAGCGCACGGGCAAACGTCAGCCCCACTTCCTCATTCATCTGCACCTGGCACAGCCCGTCAATGTCATACTCGACCGGATCCTCTGCTGTGAGAATCTTCGTCTCGACGTCATTCAACTCTGCCAGCGCCGCATAGAGCGTCGTCGTCTTACCCGAACCCGTCGGCCCGGTCACGACCACAATCCCGTTCGGCTTGTGAATCAAATGACGAAATCGCTCCAGGTCATCCTCACGGAACCCGATCTTGTCCAGCCGAAGCTGCACGTTGGATCGGTCAAGCACGCGAAGCACGACACTCTCACCATAAATCGTCGGCAGCACCGCCACACGCAGGTCAATCGGATTGCCCCCCACGGTCAGCTCAATGCGACCGTCCTGCGGCAGACGCCGCTCGGCAATGTCAAGATTGGCCATGACCTTCACACGACTGGTGATCGCCGGGCCGAGGTGCTTGGGCGGAGGCACCATCTCGTAAAGCACACCATCGATGCGATAGCGGATCTTGAACTCATTCTCGAACGGCTCCAGGTGAATATCCGAAGCCCGATCGCGAATGGCCTGCAAAAGCACCAAATTCAGCAGCTTGATGACCTGATTGTCCCCCGCAGCCTCGGCAACCGCGTCGAGATCAATGGACGTGCCTCGCTCGGCAAGCCCCTGGAACTTCGAATCCGACGCCAGAGCCGAGACCACATCGACCATCGACTCCTCTTTGGCGTAGTACTTTTCGAGCAACTGGTCGATGCGTTCCGGGTCCGCGACGACGGCCTCAACGTCGAAACTCATCAGCAGACGAAGATCGTCCACCGCCCGGAAATTGTCCGGACTCTTCATCGCGATCTTGATCTTGCGAGCCTTCTGGTTGTACTCAAGCGGGATGACCTGATAGGCCCGCGCATTCTCCGCCGGGATCGAATCGCGCACTTCGTCTGATAACTCGAGATCGGAGAGATCGACATATGCCATGCCCGCCTGCCCGGCAAGCGCCGCATCCACATCCTTCTGAGTGCAATACCCCAGCTCGACCAGAAGCTGGCCGATCGGAATGCGACGCGTCTTCTGGATGCCCAGCGCTTCGTGCACCTGCTCGCGCGTCACGACACCCATTTTGGTGAGCACGCGCCCGAGCTTGCGTCCTTTCAGTTCTGATGGGTCTGGCATCGGCATGATCGACTCCCAGGATCGCCCGGGGAAAAGGCACAGAGCGCCTTACTTCCCCATTCGACACAAATGCCTTCCCTGTTCAAGGCCGAACACCCGAACATGGCAAGGCTTTTCGTTGAGACACTTTGAAATTGCCTTTTCGAGCGGCACCGAATCCGATTCATGCCGCCCAGAATACGAACATTGCAAGCCGAAACTCACTCCTCAGTTCCGTGCTCGATCACATCGTCAAGCTCCACTCGACCGATTGTCCCGCCCGCAGCATGGACCTTGTTCGTAAGGTCAGCTTGATTCTTGCACTTGTCAATCATCTCTTCTGCGGAGATCCAGCCCCGGCGGTACAGTGACCACAGGTGGTCATCCAGTAGCTGCATCCCGTACTTCTTGCCGGTCTGGATCATCGAATCGATGCGGAAGCTCTTGTTGTCGCGAATCAGGTTGGCAATGGCCGGCGTCACCACAAGGAACTCGTAGGCAGCAACGCGCCCGGGGATATCCTGCCGCTTCATGAGTACCTGGCTGAGGATGCAGATCAGAGCCGTGGACAGCTGCACCCGGATCTGGTTCTGCTGATCCACCGGGAACGCATCCACAAGGCGGTCGATGGTCTTGGCAGCCCCGGTGGTATGCAAAGTCCCAAACACGAGGTGGCCGGTTTCCGCAGCCCGCACCGCGGCTTCGATCGTCTCCAGGTCACGCATCTCGCCGACGAGAATGACATCGGGGTCCTGGCGCAGCGCCCGACGCAGCGCCTCGGCAAAGCTCGGAACATCGTTGCCGACTTCGCGCTGATTGACGATCGACTTCTTGTGATAGTGGTAATACTCGATCGGATCTTCCATGGTGACGATGTGACGGTCCATGTAGGTGTTGATGTAGTCGATCATCGTCGCAAGCGAAGTCGTCTTGCCGGAACCGGTCGGACCGGTCACGAGGAAAAGACCTCGGGGGCGACGGATCAGATCCTTGCACATATCCGGCAGGCCGATTTGTTCAAACGAGAGGAGCTGGTTGGGAATCTGGCGAAGAACGATGGCAATATCCCCGCGCTGGCGAAAGACCGACACGCGAAAGCGGGCGGCATCGCCGTAGGCAAACCCGAAGTCGGTGCCTCCTTCTTCCTGCAGCTCCTGCTGATTCCGCTCGGGGGTGATGGACTTCATGAGCCCAACCATGTCGTCCGAGTCGATGGTCTTGGTTTGAAGATTGCGCAGCCCGCCGTGCAGTCGAATGGTGGGCGGCCTTCCGACAGTAAGGTGAAGATCGCTCGCGCCGGTCTTGACCACCGTATCCAGCAGGCGGTCGATTTGCATGGTTGACATGATCTGCTCCTGAACCCATTCAGACGCTTTGCGCCTGCCTTATTCACGTCCCTGATTCATCCACCTGGCTGACGCGCGCGACTTCTGCGGGCGTCGTCACGCCGTTGAGCACCTTGATGCGCCCGTCTGCGACAAGCGGGCGCATGCCGGCGTTGAGTGCCGCCTGGCGAAGCTCGCTCACTGTCGCCAGCTTGAATGCCAAATCGCGCAGCTCCGCGTTCATCTGCAACAGCTCAAAAATGCCCTGACGTCCCTTGTACCCAGTCTCCGCCTCGGGGCAGGGAACCGGCTTGTAGACTCTGCCAAGCGCCTCTTCCATGCTCAGCCCGATGAGCTGGAGGTACTTCGGATCGAGGTCTTCCTTCTCTGCGAGCTGTTTTGAGCCATCGTACAGGACGCGGACAAGTCGTTGGGCCATGATCGCCTGGATCGAACTTGCCACGAGGAAGGGCTTGATGCCCATATCGATCAGGCGGGTGATGGCGCTGGGCGCGTCGTTGGTGTGCAGCGTGCTGAAGACGAGGTGCCCGGTCAGGGCAGCCTGAATGGCAATCTCCCCCACTTCGCGGTCGCGAATCTCACCAACGAGAATGATGTTTGGCGCCTGGCGGAGCATGGATCGGAGGATCGCCTGGAATGTCAGCCCGATGCTTTCCCGCACCTGGCACTGGTTGATGCCTTCGAAGTTGTATTCGACTGGATCTTCGGCGGTGATGATCTTGCGGTCGGGACGGTTGAGCACGTCAAGGGCCGAATAGAGCGTGGTGGTCTTGCCTGAGCCGGTCGGGCCGGTGACGAGGAAGATGCCGTTCGGGCGCCGGATGATGCGGTTGAAAACCTCGAGATTGTCCGGCTCAAACCCAAGGTTTGCCAATCCGATGCGCACGGACTCGGGACGGAGAATACGAAGCACGACGCTCTCGCCGTGGTAAGCAGGGCACGCCGAGACGCGGTAATCGATGAGCGTATCGTCGACGGGGATCTTGATGCGGCCGTCCTGCGGGACTCTCTTTTCAGCGATGTTCATCCCGGCCATGAGCTTGACGCGACTGAGCAGGGCGTTTTGCATGCGCTTGGGAAGGTTGTCGCGTTCCATGCACACGCCATCGATGCGATAACGCAGGCGAACCCGATCGCCCATGGGTTCGATGTGAATATCTGAGGCGCGCATTCGTACCGCTTCAGAGAGAATCCGGTTGCACAGACGCACAATCGGGGCGTCTTCGGAAGTGACATCGATGGACTTGTCCATGGACCGATCCACCGAGCGGTCGATGGTTCGGTCGATCGATTCAGTCACGAGTGATTCGTCCGGTGCCACCTGGCGTTCCGGGCGTCTTCCCTCAATAAATGCCTTGATCTGGGTCTTGCTGGCGATCCGCGGCTCGATCTGCGAGTTGAGCCTGAAGCGGAGGTTTTCGAGCAGATCGAGATCAAGCGGATCGTGGATGATGAGTTGAAGCTTGCCCGAGGCTTTCCCCATCGGCAGGACGTGGTATCGCTTCACCAGCGACTCATCGATTGCCTTCATGTCGATCTGACTGGCGACTTCGCTTGCTGAAAGATCGACGTACTGCATGCCAAACTGGTCCGCAAGCGCCTTTGCGACGTGTTCCTCAGAGCAGAACCCGCCTTCGACGAGGGTTTCGCCGAGCCTGCGTCCAGTCGCCTTTGCAGCCTTGATCGCGCTTGCCAGGTCCTCTTTGCTTAGAACACCCCATCCGACGAGGATGTCCCCGAGTTTCTTCCGCGATCGTGCCATTGGTCGTGTCGTCCCCTGTTCGGTGTCCTGCAGGTATGCGCAGGCACAAACCACCCGCTTCGTAGGTGCGGCTCGTCGGAGACTGTAGGACGCAGGGCTGCACAAGGCCGCGCATCCACTCCGGCTATGCCCATCTTCCGTATGCCGGCCAGTCCGGTTCCGGGGTTGGTTCGTCTACCATCCGAAGGAGTCCGAGCCATGACAGATGCCACATCCGAACATTGCGCTTCCACCCGTCGGCTGTTGATTACTTCCGGGCCGACACAGGAGCCCATTGATGCGGTCCGGTTTATCGGCAATCGATCCTCAGGACGCCTCGGAGCGGCGCTTGCAGATGCGGCCGTCCAGGCCGGCTGGCATGTGACGCTGCTGGCAGGGTGTGACTCCCGCCGTCCGAGCGATCCGAGCGTGACAATCCGGGGCTTTCGAACCACAGCCGAGCTTGAGTCTCTCCTGGCCGAGCTGGTGCCGCAAACTGACGTCCTGATCATGGCAGCCGCGGTTGCCGACTATCGCCCGATTCTCAAGCCCGGGCAGCTCAACGGCAAGCACCGACGCACCGACGCAAAGATGGTCCTCGAGCTCGAGCCCACGCCGGACCTCCTGGCCGGGTGCCAACGGCTTCGGCGTCCGGGCCAGGTCTTTGTCGGCTTTGCCCTTGAGCCGCGAGAGCAGCTGATCGCCTCGGCACAATCAAAGCTTGAGCGCAAAGGCATCGATCTGGTGGTTGCCAATCCATTGGAAACGATGGATTCTGAAACGATCGAGGCCGTGCTCATCGCCGCACCGCACACCCCATTCAAGAATCCAAAGCCAACCCCGGGCCCGATGACAAAACGTGCGTTTGCGTCGTGGCTGCTTGAGGCGATCGAACAGCTCGCTGCTTCGTCGGTCTCGGAGATGGCCGATGCCTGAGCCGAGCGCGCACCAAGGCGGAGAAGAGACGCCGAAAATCAGGCGCACGCGTCTGCGCGGGGGCAAACCGAACCCCGCGGGGCCTACCCCAAAGCCTCGCTCTGGCGCCATCAGAGCCTCGAAGGGGCCGGGTCTCCGCAAAGGCAAGCCGTATTCATCACATGCCCCGGGCCGGCGTGACGGGGGTGGCGCCAGAGGGTTGAGATTCAGGCTTCCCGTTCTCTATGAAGATGATCGGGTGGTGGCAGTCGAGAAGCCATCGGGGATGGAACTGCGCGGAAAGCCAGGCGAAATGAGCGTGGTTGAAGCAGTGCGTCGGCAGCTGCGCGTGCGACGTGCCGATCGTGGTCCCTGGACGATCCATCAGGTTGAGACCAATGCCACGGGCGTGTGCGTGCTGGCACGAACGCCGGCAGCGAGGGATGAGCTGCTCAAGTCGCGGCGGACCGAGCGGTTCTACCTGGCGTTGTGTGAGGGTGCTCCAGCCGAACTGGATGCCCCCGCAAATGGCACGATCTCGAGTGAAAAGAAAGGACGAAACCCGGGCGAGATGCATCAACTTGTTACGCATTATCAGCGCCTGGGGGTTCTGGATGGAAGGGCGTTGTTGCGCCTGCGCCCGCGCACGGACGGACAGGGACAGATCGCTGCGCACCTGCGACAACTGGGCGCGCAGCCGGTGTACGGTCCGAGGGGCCGGCTCGGGCTGCACCTGGCCGAGGTTGTGTTCACCCATCCGCAAACACACGAGCGGGTCCGGGTCCACTCGCCGGCACCTGCATGGATGTACGAACAGGCCGGAGTCGAAGTGCCTGCCAGCGCGATTGCCGAACAGACGGCGGAAGAATCCGGGTGGGATCGCGTTGCCGACTGGTATGCCGAATACGTTGCGTCGGCACGCAGCGACCTGATTGATGAGCTTGTCAGGCCGGGCGTGCAGCGGCTGCTGGCAGTCCGGCCGGGCGAGACGGTGCTCGACGTTGCCTGCGGCGAGGGAACGCTGGCCAGAGATCTGGCCCATGCCGGGGCACGCGTGATCGGCATCGACGCGAGTGAACGGCTCATTGCGCGCGCACGTGAGATGGCACTGCCTGATGTGCAGTTCCGCGTTGCCGATGCACGCCGGCTTGAGCAGCTCGATGATCTGGGGCCGGTTGATGCGGCTTCGTGCGTGCTCGCGCTGATGAATATCGATCCGATCGAACCCGTATTGCAGGGTGTAGCACGCCTGCTCGGGCCCGACGGCCGGGTGGTTCTCGTCCTGCTGCACCCGGCATTTCGGTCGCCCGGTCGCACGAGCTGGGGGTGGCATGGACGCGAAGCGGCATCACAACGCCAGTATCGCCGCGTCGATGCGTACCTCTCGCGCGAATCGGTTGACATCGTGATGAACCCAGGCCAGGTCGCAGCGGGCGCCGAGCCGATCACGACCACGACCTATGTGCGGCCGATCGAGCACTACGTATCGGCGATGACCCGGGCAGGGCTGGTCATCGACGCCCTGGAGGAATGGGCAAGTCCGCGGCGCAGCGAACCCGGGCCGCGTGCGCGTGAGGAGGACCGGGCGCGGCGTGAGATCCCGATGTTCCTTGCACTGCGTGGACGCCGTGCGGTTACGGACTCGCCAGCGGAATGAGCCCGCCCGATTCATAATCGCGCATGCCCGTGGCGCAGGCGACGATGACCGACGCAACCTCCGCCGGATCGAGTGCCTTCGATCGTGGCACCACATCTTCGGAAAAAAACTGACGCAACATGCCGGTTTCGACCGCTCCCGGTGCGACCGTAAAGACCATCACGTTTGCCTTGCCGCGTTCGCGCATGGCAACTTTGCCCATGAGGTTGAGCGCTGCCTTGGCAGCCCCGTAGACCCCAAGCCCGGAGAACGGATCAAGCGTGGCGTAACTCGACACGTTGACGATCCGTCCTGCGCCCGACGCTGCCAGATCATCCCACGCCTGGATCATCAGCCGAATCGGCCCAAGTGTATTGACTTCGAAAGTTCGCCTCAGGTCCTCCTCCGTGAACTCATGGAACGGCTTGAACGACGCGTACCCGGCGTTGTTGATCACCGCATCGACGCGGCCGAACACGCTGCGCGTGCGTTCGACAATCTGACCAGGTGCAACCGGATCCGTCAGATCGGCCTGAACCACACAGGTCTTCTCCTTCCCGCACGCTTCGGCCGTCGCGTCGAGCGTCTGTCTGGTGCGCCCAACAAGCGTGCAGTTCCACCCAAGAGCGCCGAGCTTGAGCGCACACGCACGCCCGATGCCGGACCCTGCCCCTGTGATAATGGCCACCTTGCTCTTCTGCTGCTCCACACCAACCCTCGCGTCATACTCTGGTCAAGTCGTGCTCGTCTCCCGAGTTGGACAAACGGCGATACACTGCCGGGTCATGGTATCGCGAATCTCCATATTCGGTTTGCTGCTGATCATCCTGGGCGTGCCCTTCGTGATGAGCTACGCCAACCGTCCGCCCGCGCCTCCGAGCGACGCGCGGACCCTGCTGATCGTCACCCCGCACATCCCGCAGATACGGCAGGAGTTTGCAGAGGCCTTCGAGCGCTGGCACGAACGCACTTTCGGCG
The DNA here is from genome assembly GCA_003697045.1 of Planctomycetota bacterium. GTDB lineage: Bacteria > Planctomycetota > Phycisphaerae > Phycisphaerales > UBA1924 > J022. The sequence continues at coordinate 11,726 of RFGK01000187.1, read as the reverse complement.
AACGAGTGCGCGTGGATATGCGCACGCCGGGGGGAACAAGCGAGATCCGCACTCAGCTCGATGCCCAGTTTCGGGCAGAGATCAAGAACGGGCGCGTGCGCGTCCAAAACGGGCAGATCGTCCTGGAGCCCGGGGCGGCAGCGTATGACCTCATGTTCGGCGGGGGAAGCTATGACCATACCCAGCTTTCGAGAGGTGTGCGCGTGGTTCAGGGATTGTTCGAACCAACGCCGCTGGCACGCGCGCTGGGACTTGACGGGTTGTCCATCACCGCGCAGAACGGCGAACTGATTGATCGTGCGCGCGTGGAGGCGGCTCTCGGCCACGCACTGCCTGCAGGAGTTTCGATCAACCACGAAGACCCCCAGAGTGGGCCCGAGCTGGTGGTCAACGTGAGCATTTCTGCGCCGGCCGGTTTTGAGCAATCTCAGCTCGACGAATGGTTCGGCGAGAACTCCATCGGCGTGCAGACGCTCTACGACCCCGAGCAGTACTGGATCGGTACCGCCCTTTCGAGCTTCGGGATCGTGTATAACCGGATTCTGTGCGAGCGGCTCGGCGTGGGAATCCCGACTTCCTTTGAAGACCTGACCGATCCGAGATTCATCGGAGAGATTGCCCTTGCCGATCCGCGTCAGTCTGGTTCGATTACCACGACCTTTGATTCCATCCTCGGGTACTACGGGTGGGAGAGGGGCTGGCGTATCTTGCGTGAGATGTCGGCCAATGCTCGCTCGTTTACCAACAGCTCGACCAAGCCACCAACTGACGTCAGTCAGGGCGAAGCGGCTGCCGGTCTGGCGATTGACTTTTACGGGCGGGGACAGGCCCAGGCCGTCGGAGACGATCGCGTGGGCTACTCCGAACCCACGGGAGCGGTATACATCGACGCCGATCCGATCTCGCTGATCAACGGTGCGGCTCACCGTGATCTTGCCAAGCGGTTCATCGCGTTTGTGTTGAGTGAGGAGGGGCAGGCGATGTGGCAGTTCCACGCCACCTCGGGCAAAGGGGCCGACAATCCGCTTGGCCCGAACGGCAAGCCGATGGGCCCGCGTCAATATGAGCTTCGGCGCATGCCCGTTCGTCGCGTCATGTACGAGAAGTATCTCTCCTACTTCATCGATCCGGTCAATCCGTTCGAGCTTGCATCGCAGACATCCAACCCCGGCTGGCGCACGGGCGTGCAGATGATGATGGGGGCCTTTGCCATTGATGCCGGGGCGGAACTCAAGCGGGCGTGGCGGGCGCTGAACCAGGCTCGATCCGACCCGACCTTTCCACGCGACGTGCTCGACGAGATGGAGGCAATGTTCTACGCATTTCCGGACCAGGTTGTCGCGGATGGTTCGACCTTGGCGTTTACAGAGCAGAACTATCGGGCCGTGCGCAATGTGTGGCGCGATGCGGCTGCTGCCAAGCGTGCAGAGATCGAATATGTGCGCTTTTTTCGCGAGCAGTTTGGGCGAATCGTCGATTTGTACGAGAAGAACGCCCCCTGAGCGCATCGGGGCCGGAGCAGCCTGTGCACAACAGCTCAAACATGGGAGAGGCCCAACGCCCGGCGTACACGAAGATCGTGGCGACGATCGGGCCTGCGAGCGATTCGCCGGAGATGCTTGCGCGGCTGATCGAAGCCGGGGTGTCAGTCTTTCGCCTGAACTTCTCCCACGGGCGGTTTGAAGAGCACGCCGAGCGCCTGCGGCGCATTCGTCAGGCAGCCGGTCAGCTGCAAACACCTGTTGCCGTGTTGGGCGACCTCCAGGGGCCGAAACTCCGTGTAACGCGCGTGCCCGATCTGTCCGAGCAGGGCGGCATCATCGTCGAGACGGGCTCGGACGTGATCTTTCGCCGGGGAGTGGAAGAGGCATTCCTCGACGAGCGGGAAGGCGCTCCCGTGTTGGGCTCGACGTTTGATCCCTTGTTTACCGATGTGGAGCCCGGCCAGCGCGTGCTGATCAACGACGGGGCGGTGCGCATGCTCGCGGTCGATTGCATTCCCGGCGAACAGCTCCGCTGCCGGGTGACGTTCGGCGGGCAGATTACCTCTGGAAAGGGGATCAATCTGCCTGAATCAACTCTGAGTGTGCCGGCCATTACTGAAAAGGACTGGACCTGTGTGCAATGGGCTGCTGAACACGGGATCGACTACCTGGCGTTGTCGTTTGTGCGCACAGCCGAGGAGATCCGCCAGCTCAAGGACCGCCTCGAAGAGCTGGTTCCAGCGGGCAGCAGCTCACCCGAGCGCGGCATGGGCGCCCACATTCCTGTCATGGCAAAGATCGAAAAGCCCCAGGCGGTGAAGAACATCGACGCGATCGTGCAGGAAGCCGACGCGATCATGGTCGCCCGCGGCGATCTGGGCGTCGAGATGGACGTCGCAGCCGTGCCCACCGCCCAGCGGATGATCATCGCCAAGTGTGTCGAACACGGAAAGCCCGTGGTCGTTGCCACGCAGATGCTTGAGAGCATGATCACCAGCGCGTCTCCGACACGGGCCGAAGCGAGCGACGTGGCCGGTGCCGTCTTGCAAGGCGCCGACGCGGTGATGCTGTCGGGCGAAACGGCCGTCGGCAAGCACCCGGCACTCGTCGTGGAAACCATGCGGCGGATCATCGCGGTGACCGAGGAAGGAGTGCGCGAAGCACCCCCCGGTCCTGGAACACTTCCCAAGCTGGAAGAGCTTCCATACCGCTCGGCCGCGCTGGCCAGCGGCGCGTGGCATATCGCCAGGGAGGCACATGCGAAAGTTGTCGTCGTATGGTCGCAAAACGGTGGCATGGCACGCTATCTGAGTCGGAATGACTTCCGCATCCCGATCCTCGCATATACGAGCAGCACCGTCGCAGCCAGACGCATGACGCTGCTCGCAAACGTCTATCCGATCGTGACGGCACCCCCCACTTCGGGCACGCTGTCGGAATGGACCGATGTGGTTGAGCGCGACTTGCGGGCAAGAGAACTTGCCGGCGACGGCGACATCGCCATCCTCATTGCCGGCAAGCCGCTCGGGGGAGTGCGAGCACAGGATCTGCTGGCACTTCTGCGTGTGGGCGATCGAGCGAGCGGCTTTCGCGCACACGACGACAATCAGGGATAAATCAGCCACACCCGGCTGCGAATGCGTCGAGATACGCCACCAGATCAAAGAAGTCGATGATGCCATCGCCGGTCAGATCGGCCAGCGATGTTTGGCTGACGAACTCGGCCAGATAGACCTGCACATCGAAGAAGTCGTAGAAGTGCCAGGGAGGAGCGAAGTCGGCCGGACACGGGTCGATGGCTGCATCCAGCAGGAGCTGGCACCAGAGCTCTGCGAGCTTCACGTTGCCGCGGGCACTGATGTGCGGAAGGTTGGAGCGATGGCCGTCTGCGAGTTGCTCAAGCTCGGTTCCGATCTGAGGCCGATTCAGGGCGACGATGCCGATGACTCCTTCACTTTCGGCATGATCAACGATGTAGTCCACCCATCCGAGCTGGACGCCGGAGGGGTGCGCCGCTTCGGCAGCCCAGACGATCTCACACTCGGGCGCAGCCTGACGTATCAGCGCGGTGTAGTCGCTCATATGCTCGGGCAGTGAGTTCTGCTGAGCGGGCACCTGAATCCAGAGGTCCGGAGCGGCGATGCGCATCCACTCGGAAATCGCAGCCGGCTCGCTGAAGATGATCTGCGGGTAGTACCCGTTTCCGCCCCAGCCGGCCACACCGAACTGGTATCCATTGACATCCGGACGAAAGGCACTGTACGCAAAGACGGGCACACCCTCGCCGGAGTCGACGGGGCGCAGCTCGAGCCCGCGCCATTCGTGCGCGTCGCCGTCTGCAACAGGGGGAAAGGTGTACTCAAGAGTCTCAAAGCGCCACGGACCGAAGCGAAGCGTGACATCCGGCTCGGGCCAGCGAATCATGGGCGAATCGAACTCGATGACGGCTCGCGTCTGCGTGTGCGTGACTGATCGAATCACATTGATCTGCCCGCGGCCCGGCCCCGAAGCGATATACATGGCATCGCCGGGGAAGATCAGTCCTTCGAACTGGCCCTTGATGCTGATGGCGCTGGAGTTGTAGACCAGATCGTCGCCGCTGAAGACGTGCGTCACGCGTGTGGTATCAAGATCAATGAAGTTTGATCGATCATGGTCGACGCCGACTTCGCTCTGGCTCAGTCCGCGTCGTGGTCGCCATTGCAAGGGAGAAGCGCCGGGAAAGGCCATAACGTGCGCCTGGACCACAAGCGGCGCATCGGCAACGAGCAGGCTGCCCGGTTCCGGTCGACATCGCAGTTCATAGCGCCCCCAGCGCTGAATGAACAGCCCCGCACCAGGTCCCTCGGCCGGTGCGCGGGCCGAGCCGGTCCAAAAGCGCGCAAACGTGGCGTATGCCCCTCCCGTGCTGTCGATGAGAGAGGTCAGCTCTGCAGCCGGAGGATCAACCGCGTTGAAACCGAACCACGGATTGGTCGAGCCACGCACAACCGGGCGGAACAAAACGCCGGAAACGTGCGCACGCTTGTAGTCAAAAAAACCCTGCGCGTAGTTTCCCGGCGACACGCCGGTGCCGTCGTCTCGAAACACCGCCCGGCTGTTTGAGCTGACGAAGATACGGATCGGCCTTCGAGGCTCGGTCGCGAGCTGGTGGGCCAGGGCCGATTCTCCGGGCACGCTGTCGTAGACGATCGCTGCAAACCCGGGATCAACAAGAAACCACCCGTCTAGAGGGGGCTCCCGCGTGCTCACATAACGAAACCCGCGCACTTCATCGGCCTGACGAACCATGTTGAACCGCTCGAAGGGATCATCGACTTCGATCGACGAATCCCACACGTGAACGTTGTGCAATCCGACGGGCTGTCCGACAACCGCCGCACGCTGCGGGCGTGATCCCCCCGCGTCGTAATCAACGGGCAACGTGGTCATGGCGTGATTGAGCATCCACATGGCACCGGACGGGCCGTTCATGGAGCTTCCGATTTGGGCGTAGTCATAAAGAGAGAAGTAGCGCCGGGTCTGGCGCAGAGTTGCCACGTCGCTGAGTTTGACCGAGTGCGTGCGAATCGCCAGCAGCCCGTAGGCGCCGACAACGGCGGGCGTACCGTCGGATGCCTGTCCAAGACGTACCCCGGGGCCGTCCACCTCAATGGCCCGGGACTCGAATCCCGCAGACTCGGTGTCTGACCAGGCGCCGGTGGAGTCGGAGTGGAATACGTCCAGATACCCAAGTGCCTTGCGAAAACTCACACAGACGACCTGCCATTGCCCGCCGAGCAACGGGCGGCCGGTATCAACGGTCAGAGTGGAAGGGCTTCCAGCGGAATCTTGAACAACAAGTGCAGCCGAGACACTTCCCGTATCACTGGTGCCGAGGGTGAGCACGCCTGGAATCTCAAAGATGTTCCGGGCGTCGCTGGTCTGCTCATCGGGCCGAATCCAGATGAGAACGGAAAAGTCGCCGAGCAATCGACTGGACTGAAAGACCTTGGGCGACAACGCTATGACGGCATCGGGAGTCTCGGCGGAGACGGCCGCCCGCGCAGGAGAAACGCCTGCGAAAGAAAAGAGAATCACGAAGATCAAAGCAACGGCTGCGCGCACGGCTACCCCTCGCTCATTGGCGGTATCCATTGTGATCATTTCCGCGGGCTGGTCAATCCCGACCGTCGCAAGAACATGCCTGTGCAGACGTCTGAGACGATCCAGACGGCTGCAGTCTACGCCGAGGGATCTGATTTGATGACATGAACATCCATTTGTGGGAACGGGATGCCGATCCCGGCCTCGTCGAGCGCGACCTTGATATCGCGTGTCAGCCGTTCGCGCACGGCCGCATAATCAGAAGTGGGCGCCCAGACCCGAACCGACCACGCAATCGACGAGTTTCCCAGTTCGACAAGATAGACGACCGGATCCTCGTCCGGCAGTCGTCCTTCGACTTGAGCAGCGGCCCTGGCCAGCACGGCCCGTGTCTGATCCAGATCGGCAGAGTAGTCCGTACCGACACTGACGTCGACGCGCCGCTTGGGATGGAAAGTGACATTTTCGATCGTCCCGCCGAAGATCGAGTTGTTGGGAACGATGATCCTCCGGTTGTCTGGAGTATCAAAGACGGTGGCAAAAAGCCCAATCTCTTCGACCTTTCCGGTCACGCCCCCGGCGGAGACCACATCGCCGACCTTGAACGGGCGAAACACAAGCAGCAACACGCCGGCAGCGACATTCCCGAGCGTACCGGAGACGGCCATACCGAGGGCAAAGCCCACTGCCGCGATCACCGCTGCAAAGCTCGTCGTCTTGATCCCGAACGTATCGAGGATTGCAAGTGCCCCAAGCACCAGCACGGCATATCGCACGAGATTGCCAAAGAACTTGGCGAGTGTGACTTCGATGCGGGCCCTTTGGGCGATTCTGGTCGTCAAACGCGCGAACCAGCGTGAGACGATCACCACCACGACGATGAGAATGATCGCTTTGAGGATCGGAATCCCGATGTCGGCCCACAGCTGGAGCAAGTCGGCGCGGCTGATGTCGCCATCGGTGAGTGCCTGCCAGACTTCTTGCGTTCGCGCGGGCAGTTCCTGATTCCCGACCTCGGCAGCTGGACTGGCGTTTGGAGGAACTGTTGCACTCATGGGAGCTTCTCCTCAAGAAGGTTCTTCAAAATGTCCACCCGAGCGTGAGGAAGTAATCGAGGTCGTTGGGTTTGAATCCCGGGCCGGGATCGCTGTCGTGGCGGTGCTCGGCTCCGATGCGCAGGAACATGTTGACCTCGGGATCGACATCGATTTCCCACGCTGCTCGATTGTGCCAGCGAAACTCACCGGTCTGTTCCAGATTTGGGAAGAACTCAGTGCCGGCGACGATCCGCTGTCGCTCGGTGAGCTGGTGCGTCAGATCAAGCCCGAGCAAGGCTTCGGGGTCGAACGATTCGTCGGAACCTCCGATCCTGTACGCACCGCCCAACCCCGCACGACCGAGCAGCGTCGTCCGCTCGTGGTCGATGAACTCGTACCCCGCGCCAGCAAAGCCGGAGAGGCGATGGTCCCAGTCCTGGAACTGGTCAGTTTCATACTTTCCGGTGGCGAAGAATCGCCAGCGTGAGTCCTTGAGCAACCAGTCATTGCGAACGAATGCTTCGAAGCGATTGGAAGTTTCATTGCCGTCATTGGTCGCGTACTGGTAGGCGGCGCCGACCGAAGTCTCCGTACGCTCTGTCTTGCGTTTGGCGCCCACGGCCGCCCGGGCGCTGAACTGCTCGGAATTGCCGTCTGAGCCGTTGATGCCTGCTTCGACCGAGCCTTCCCAGCCTTCCAGCCAACTCGGCGTATAGACCTGCTCGGCGGCGGGGTCGGGCGTGGAAACTCCGGACACGGCCGCCAGCTCAGACTCGGCCGCGGCAAGGCGGGCCTTTGCCGCTTCGAGCTCAGCTTCAAGCGCGGCGACCTGCTCCCGGGCCTGCTGCGCCCTGGCCGCCACATCGTCGGCGTTCTGACCGCATGCGATCCCTGCTACAAGCACGACCGCGGCTGCCATTGCGATTCTGTTCAACACGATCCCCCTTCGGCGGTCACAGTGGGTCTGAGGCGGCCCGTCCACCGATGCCCCACACGCGCGGATCCAACATCCAGTTGGGCCATAGGTCCAAGAATCCACGGAAGATACGACGAGCAACGCCCGTGTGCAAGCGGAGGGTGCATGAATCGCGGGAGAATTGCCGATACCATCTGCACCGTGACAGAACTCAATCGACGCGAATGGCTGAATCGTGTGCTCGCGCTCGGCTCGACGGCTGCGCTGTCGGGCGTGCTGGGCGCGTGCGGAAGCAATCAGAAGCGAACCCAGGGGCTGGTCGGGACGCCGATCCCGGACAATCCCAGCGTACCGAGGTTCAGTGGCCCGCGTGTGCCAATCACCAAGCCGGCAGCCACGAACGCTCCGACCGGACTTCCTTCGGGCGTCATCGCACGGAGCCGATGGGCGCGATTCGGCCCCGATGTCTCGTTGGCTGACCCGATGCGGGGGATTGACAAGATCACCATCCACCATGACGGCATGCCGCCACAGAACCTGCGGGGCATGGACCAGTGTGCACGGCAGATCGAGATCATCCGGCGGGGACACCGAAACAACGGCTGGGCCGACATCGGGTATCACTACATCATTGATCCGGAAGGCCGAATCTGGGAAGGTCGGCCCATCAGCCTCCAGGGCGCCCACGTCAAGGAGCACAACCCCCACAACTTGGGGATTCTGGTTTTGGGGAACTTTGAAAGGCAGCAGCCGACGCCCCAAGCGATGCATGCCCTCGATCGATTCGTCGCTGCTCAGATGCGCCAGTACGGCATCCCGCTCAGCCGCGTGCTGACTCATCAGGAGCTTGCACCGACGGCCTGCCCGGGTCGCAATCTGCAGCGGTACATGGACTGGACGCGTGCGCGTGGAGGCAACCTGGCCTCTGCATGACCCATTCAGGCTGAAACCTGTTCCGTCTGTGAGCCACTGGAATCCTGACTGGAGCTCGCGTCGGGGCTTTCATCCTGGGGTTGTCCGAAGATCGCCGTGCCGATGCGCACAACATTGGCGCCCTCTTCAATGGCGACCTCAAAGTCGTTGGTCATCCCCATGCTGAGCAGGTTGAATCGCCCCTGCACGACGCCGCTGGTGCGGATCTCCTCGAACAGATCAAAGCAACGTGCAAACACGGGGCGAGCCTGTTCGGGGTCTTCGCAGTAGGGCGCCATGGTCATCAGGCCGCGCACACGGACATTGAGCATGGTGTCGATCTGTTCTGCGAGCGGCAGGGCTGCCGGAACGGGGCAGCCGAACTTGCTGCTCTCCCCTGAACAGTTGACCTGAATGAGTACGTCAATGGGTGAATCTCGACGGTCGGCCTGAGCCTGGAGGTCTTCGACGAGTCGCAGGCTGTCGATCGAGTGGATGAGCCGGGCGTGCTCGACGGCTTTGCGCACCTTGTTGCGCTGGAGATGGCCGATCAGATGCCAGCGAGCCGGTCCGGCCAGCGTGCCCGGGCCTGTCGGGGTGCCCGAGGCGAGAATGCGACCTGCCTTCGCACCTTCCGGCTTGTCACCCGTGCGCTCGAGCACGCGCACGCGCTCAAACCACTCTCGAACAAGCGAAGCCCGCTGAGTGAGGCGTTGCACCCGGTTTTCGCCGAAATCACGGTGCCCGAGTTCGAGCAATGTGCGAATCTGCTCAGGCTCTGCGTTTTTGGTGACCGCGACGAGGATAATGTCCTCAGGGCGTCGGCGCGAGCGAACGGCCGCTTCGGCCACCCGTCGCTTGACCTCGGTGTATCTCTCGATCAGAGTCTGCTTGGCGTCCATACAGTTCGACTCAATGGTATCGGCGTTGATCCGCTGCCGGTGTAGAATACGCCGTTTCTTACCGCATGCAAACCCAGAGCTGAAAGGCACATCCCGATGAGGAACTCACACTTGACGCCGCGCGACTCGATCATCCAGCCGGGCGAACCTGCACCCGACTTTACGCTGACTGATCAAAACCGCGCCGAATGGCGACTGTCGGACAACATCGGAGATCGAGGCATCGTGCTGTGCTTCTTTCCATTCGCCTTTACCGGCGTTTGCACCAAGGAGATGGAGTGCCTCAGCGCCGAACTTGACCGGTGCTCAGACCAGGGGCTCGGTGTCGTGGGAATCTCCTGCGACAGCTTTGCAGCGCTCAAGGCATTTGCCGACCAGATGGGCTTCAAGCACACGCTCCTGTCCGATCAGCACCGCGAGGTGTGCAAGGCTTACGGCCTCTACTGGGAAGAGATGAACACAACGAAGCGAGGCACAGTCATCGTGGAAAAGGGCGATTCGGGACCAAAGGTGCGCTGGTCAGAATCACGCGAGCCTGCTGAAGCGATGGACTGGCAGAGCGTGCTGTCCTACGCCGGACTTTGAAACGACCGAGGAGTCTGTGTGCCCGCCAAACTCACGAACAGCCCGCTCGTTCTGATCATTCGCGACGGGTGGGGAACCAACCCTCACCCGGAACACGATGCGTTCAACGCGATCAAACTCGCACAAACGCCGGTCGCCGATCGGCTGATGCGTGAGTGGCCGAATACGCTGATCAAGACGAGCGGCGAAGATGTCGGACTGACCGAAGGAACCATGGGCAACTCGGAAGTCGGACATCAGAACATCGGCGCAGGCCGCATCGTCGACCAGGACGCGGTGCGCATCACCAAGGCGTGCCGTGCCGGGCTTGAATCGAACCCAGTGCTCGACGCAGCGGTGTCGCGTGCTGCTGCTGAGAACCGGGCTGTGCACCTCATGGGAATCTGCTCTGATGCGGGTGTTCATGGACAACTTGAACACCTGTACGCGGTTTTGAGGCTGTGCAAACTCCGCCGCGTCAGGCGCGTGTTCATACACCTGTTCACCGACGGCCGCGATACCGGCCCGTTTACAGGCAAGGGCTTTGCCGAGCAGGTCGAGCGCACGTGCGAACAGATCGGCATCGGGCGCGTGGCAAGCGTCGTCGGGCGCTATTGGGCGATGGATCGCGACAACCGCTGGGAGCGCGTCGAACGCGCGTACAACCTGCTGACCGGACGGGGCGAGGTCGCGCCCAACTTCGCAAGTGCTCCTGAGGCAATCCAGGCGTATTACGACACGCCCGAGGGTGAAACACTTGCCGGGGATGAGTTCGTATCACCTCGAACGGTCGGAAACGCCGAGCAAAGCCGTATCACAACCGGTGACACCGTCATTTTCTACAACTACCGCGGCGATCGCCCTCGCGAGCTGTGCAGCGCTTTTCTCCTGCCCCACTTCTACGGGAGTGACGAAATCAAGCCCAGCCCGGACAGCGGCGAGCGTGGGTTTGACCGCGGGCCGAAGCTCGAGCTCGACTTCGTTCTCATGACGCCGTATTCAGAACGGCTGGCCGAGCTGGCCAAGGTTGCGTTCGCCAAGCCGCCGAAGATGATCGATATCGCCGGAGAGTTCTTCAGCCGACTGGGACGAACGCAGTTTCGTTGTGCCGAGACGGAGAAGTTTCCGCATGTGACGTTCTTCTTCAACGACTATCGGGACGAGCCTTTCGCAGGCGAGCACCGGGAGATCATCCAGAGCCCGAAGGTTGCCACCTACGACCTGAAGCCGGAAATGTCAGCCCGTGGCGTGTGCGATGCCGTCCTCGCCAGACTCAATGCCGACGACTGCGAAGACCTGATCGTCGTCAACTTTGCCAACGGCGACATGGTCGGGCACACGGGCAACCTCGATGCGGCGACCAAGGCGTGCGCGTTCGTTGATGCGTGCGTCGGTGAAATCGTGGACAAGACGCTGGATCGGGGCGGGTCGCTGATCATCACAGCCGACCACGGGAATGCCGAGCAGATGTGGGATCCTCAAGCCGACTCTCCGCACACTGCACACACCACCTACGACGTTCCGCTTATCGTCGTCGGCAACACGTTCAAAGGCGCAAGACTTCGCGGCGACTCCGACCCGGCGGGCTGGTTTGACGCTGGTGTTCGCTCAAGGCGGGGACGACTGGCCGACATATTCCCCACTGCCCTTGACATGCTTGGACTGGAAAAACCGGATGCGATGACAGGACGCTCGCTGCTGGTCGTTTGACCGCGGGGTGCACGCGGTTCGGAGTGCAGGCAATCGGAGACAACTTGGGGGCAGAGTCGGCGATGAATATGCCGGGATGGCTGGGGCTTGCGACGATTGCGACCGATCCTCGGCC
>RFGK01000186.1 GCA_003697045.1 Planctomycetota bacterium | reverse complement strand
GTCAGGACGACGCCCCACCATCGGCTCTGCAAGGCCCGCACGATCGCGGTCTGCAGCAGGCCTCGATAGATCGTCTCTTCGAGAACCGGCGCACCAACCACTGCGCCGATGATCACTGCGATTGCCCACGGATCGGTCATGTGCTCGACGATCAGGCTGAGCGACTGGTGCGCGATCGGCTCGGGGGGGGTTGGCTCAAAAAGCGCCGTCAGCACGAGCGCAAGATCGGAAATCACCAGCAGGACCGGACTTGCGAGCACGAGCACGCCAAGCCCGATCGCCCATCCACGCCACGGAGTCGGCGGCTCAGCCCCGCGACCGATCGTCCGACGCACCAGGCCGATTGCGACAATCGTCCAGAGAATCCCCCACGAATACAGCGCCAAGGCCCCGATACCCGCGCGCTTGACCGCGTCCAGTTCGTCCGGTCCGGGACCCGTCGCATACGCGGCCGTCAAGCCCCCCAGCGTATAGGCGGCCAGATACACCCCGATCGCAGCTCCAAACCACTTGATCGGGTCTGATGGTCCGATATCGCCGGCGTCGAGTGCCAGACGTTCCATGTGCAAGAGATGTGCGCGCCAACAAAGAACAAGCACGCCGACACTGAGAACAACAGCGATGGCAAGTCGATAGACAAGAGCGGAGGGCACGGTCGGCGTCGAGGCGTCGGCAGCGCCTGCTGCGGGGGAGAGGACAAGAATGGGCACGATGGACAGCAATCGGAGCAGCCACGGAACGCCGGCGGTGTTGCACGACATCCTCGAGCACAAGCGTGCGGAGGTGTACGAAGCCAAGGCCCGGACACCCCTGCGTGAGCTTGAGGCGCTGGTCGCACAAGCCGAGCCTCCCCGCAACTTCTTCCGGGCGGTCACGAGGCACACGCCCGAACGCCCCACGGCGGTTATTGCCGAAATCAAACGACAAAGTCCTTCGGCCGGATTGATCCGACCTGAATACGACGGCGATGGTTTTGAGCCGGAGCGCATCGCTCAACGCTACCACGCTGCCGGAGCCGCTGCCATCTCATGCCTGACCGATCGAAAGTTCTTTGGCGGCTGCCTGTCGTACATCGAGCGAATCAAGGATGCCGTCCCGCTTCCCGTGCTTCGCAAGGATTTTCTGATCGACCCCTGGCAGCTGTGGGAGAGTCGGGCCGGCGGGGCCGATGCCGTCCTGCTGATCGCCGAGTGCCTGGATGAATCACGTCTGGTGGACATGATGATTCTGGCTCAGCAGCTTCGCCTCACGGTGCTGGTGGAAGTGCACGACATGGAAAATCTCTTGCGCGTCCGCCCACACATCGGGTTTCCCCACCCCACCTACTGCCTGCTCGGCATCAACAATCGCGACTTGCGCACCATGACGACGGATCTGGCCCACACCATGCGCCTGGTGGATCTGGTCGATGATCCGAATGTGCTGGTCAGCGAATCGGGCATTTCCTCGCCGGAAGATCTCAGGCGCCTGCGCGAGGTCGGAGTCCGGACAGTGCTTGTCGGTGAGCACCTGATGAGAAGTGAAGACCCCGGAGCGGCGCTGGCCGCGTTGCTCGGCTCGTGACCGGGCCGTTGCGCTGCGTTTGCATGGAGAGTCACATCGGGCGCGGTACCATTGCTCAAATCAACTCTGGGAGGTCAAAGGACATGTTCAAGAGCATGAAAGTGTTGGTGTGCGCGGGGCTCGTTTCGATGGGCACGCTCGCGGCGCAGGCGCAGACGGCACAGGAAATTCTGCACAGGGCAGCCGAGAAGCTCAAGGAAAGCCCGCACCTGCGCGCCACCGTTTCGATCCACGGCGAAGGGTCCGAGATGTTTCAGAACATGATCCCCAAGGGACAAGCCTCCCTGCTGCTCCGCCAGGTCAGCACCGATGAGGACAAAACCGAATGGCACGTGCGCATCACGGGCGAATCGACCACAGGCAGCCCGCGCGAACCCGATCCAGTCAAAATCGACTACATTCAGACTCCCAAGTCCCTGCGCTGGATTGACGACAAGCAGCAGACCCTGTTTGATCTTCCCCCCGCGCGGGCCATGTCGGCCAAGAGTACGGTTTACTCCGCAGCCCGACTTCTGGTTCCCACTGAGCTGATCCAGCCCGAGCCGTTCAAGGCAGAGTTCGACGCCGAAGAACTGGCCGTACTCGACAATGCCGAAGTCAACGGAGTCGAATGTCAGGTCATCGAAGTGACCTATCCAAAGCAGACGACCCGCCCCGGCCGCGGAGCACGCCCCTACCAGTCGGTCAAGCTGTTCTTCGGAAAGGATGACTCGCTGATTCGACGCATCGAGCGCATCGCAGGCGCCGAGATGTACAAGATGGTGACGGTGCTCGAGTTTGCCGACTGGAAGGTCGATCCAGAGCTCGGCGACGATGCCTTCGAGATGGAAGCCCCGGAGGGATACAAGCTCTCCCAGTCTCGCCCCGTCACCGTCACCCCGACGATCACGCGCTCGGTTGAAGGCATCGCCCGTCCCGCCGAGCGCGAGACGCGGACGGAAGAATCCGGTGAACGCTTTCCGCCGGCGCCGGATTTCCGTTTCACGCTTGCTTCCGGAGAGGAAGTCACGCGGGACTCACTCAACGGCTCAACCGTCGTACTCTACTTCTGGGGCACGTGGTGCCTTGAGTGTCGCGACTACAGCCCGCAGGTCAGCACGCTGGCAAAAGAGTTGGCCGAACAGTCCGGGCGTGTATTCGGACTGGCAGTGCGGGAGAAGAACCCTGCCGCTGTGAAGGACCTGGTCCAGACCCGTGGCTACCAGTTTGAACTCTCGCCCGACGGTTCGTCTGCTGCCCAAGCCTTTGGCGTCGTGATGTTTCCGACATTTGTGGTTATCGACCCGAACGGCGGCCTCGTCGGGACCGAGGCCGTGCGACGCAACGTCAGCCCGGACGAAGTGCTCAGCCGCGTCAAGGCGTTGATCGCAAAGGCTTCGCCGGATGTCAAACTGACGCCTCAGCCCGAGCCGAACTACTCTCCCGATGAAGAAATTCCCTGACCTCCGGCTCGCTTGCGGGCAAGCAGATCGATGATCGCATCTGCAAGCCCCGGCGCTGCAACCCCGAGCGCCATCGCCAGGCGCAGAGGCGTCGAAAGCCACACCTCTGCCCGCGGGCGACGCAGGCATCGGACCACAGCCCGCGCCACACGCTCGGGCGGCTGAAATGTCCAGTCCCGGGAACGATCAATCAGCGACGCGCCGCCGGGCGATTGGCGCTCTATGACATCGAACAGTTCCGTGCGCGTGCCGACCGGGTGGATGCTCGAAACGTAAATCCCCTGCGCCTTGAGCTCAAGTCGCATGGCGCGTGCGAACTGATTCTGGGCGGACTTGGTCGCACAGTAACTTGCATAGCCCGGCAGCGATGCCCGCGACAGACAGCTCGAACACCAGAGAATGTGCCCGGCTCCTCTTTCCTGCATCCGCCAAAGTGCGGGTTTGATGACATTGAGCGAACCGAAGAAGTTGACCTCGAAGTTCTGCCGAACAGCCTCGATCGACATCTCGGCAACGGGCTGTTCGATGGCATACCCGGCGTTGGCAAAGACCGCGTAGATCGAGCCGAACTCGGAGGCACACCGCTCAATGAATCGGCAGCACGCATCGGCATCGTCCACCGAGCCGACCAGATGCACCGCCCGTTGCCCGCTGCTGCGGATGCGCTCGACAAGCTGTTCAAGTCGGTCGGCCCGACGGGCCATCACAGCGACGGGCATTCCCATCTGGGCGCACGCGATGGCTGTGGCATGTCCGATGCCGCTGCTGGCACCCGTGATGGCGATGGGCTTTCCCGAAAGGTCGATCTTCACCGATCAATCGTTGGGCGGAGCGTCCGCATCGTCACCTGTCAACACCCCGCGAACCGCATCCGAGCCGTCCTGAAGGTCCTGGCCCATGCCCTTGACCGTCGAACACGCGGCGAGCATCCAGAGCAGGGCAAGTGAAGCACCATAAACGCTGAGTTTGACGACAGTCTTGCGCATGTTCTTGACTCTCCATCCGCCTTGGTCGGCGATACTGTCGATTCGGCCGTTCCGCCTGTCCGGCTTCAGGATTCATCTTTCGTGCGATGAACAAGCCACTCCAGCTCGTCCAATCGCAAGAGCCTGGCTGCGAGAAGATACGCACTCCCCCCGAACAGGGTCACCCCGGCGAGCCGAACCGCCCAGCCGCTCCAACTGTCCTGCTCACCGAGCAGCTGCTGGATCACCACAACCATCACAACCATGCCGAGCGTGAGCATTCCGGAGCGGAGGATGCCGACAAGGGTTGCACGGTCGAACAGCGCGACCTTGCGCCCGCAACTGAGCAGCATCGGCAGAACAAGGCATTGCACGATCGCCGAGGCTGCGGTCGACCAGGCAAGCGCCGCCTCACGCAGCGGCGTCAGAAACACCAGCACCAGATTGAGCGCAAGATTGACAAGCACCATCGCCACCGCAACTCGCATGGGCGTGCGCGTGTCGCCGAGGGCATAGAAAGAGCGTGTCCAAAGCTGATTGAGCGAATAGGCCCAGACTGCAACCGCATAGGCGATCAACACCGCCGAAGCGCGCCCGATGCCGTCTTGGCTGAATCCCCCGCCCGGGCCCGAATACAGCGTGGTGACAAGTTCGCGGCTGACCAGCGCCAGCCCGACACTGGCTGGAAGCGCAATGAAAAGCGACAAACGCACCCCGTGGCGCAACAGATCGACGAAAGCAGCACGATCATCGGATGCCCGCGAGAGTGCTGGAAAAATGGCTGTAGCCACCGCAATCCCGAACACTCCAAGCGGAAACTGATACAGCCGCTGCGTGAAGAACAGGATGCTGTTGGACGCCTCATCCAGCGGATACTCGTGTCCGAGAATCGTCGGCCCGACCCAGTTCGGCCACATCGCAATCAGCGTGTCGATGAGCGCATTGACCTGCAGTGTGCCGAGTCCGAGCAACACCGGCCCGAGACGAAAGAGCATCTGCCTGGCCGGCACGGATGCCGCGCCGAACGCTCGTGTCCACCGGACCTTGCCGCGCAGTGCGGCAAGAGACCAGAGAATCTGAAGCACGCCACTGATCAGCACGGCAGCTCCGATCAGCCACGACCATTGCCGGGCCGACGCGTCCACTACAAAGAACGGAACCGAGACAACGAGGATGCACAGGTTGAGGATGATGGGCATCGCCGCCCCGGGCCCAAAGCGCCCGTGCACCTGGAGCATGCCCGCGAGCATCCCAGCCACGCACACCAGCGGCATGTAGGGCAGCAAAAACATCGTCAGCCCGATCGAATATGCCCGATCGGCGTCTTGAAGACTCAACACCAGCGCCAGCCCCAGGCCGATCTCCACAACCGCGGTCAAAAGCACCGTGACCAGCGAAACCAGCGCGATGGTCAACGACCCGAACGCATGGGCAACCGACTCATCATCGCGCACAAGGCGCGTGTATTCAGGAATGAATGCTGCGGACAGTGCGCCCTCTCCGAACAGGCGGCGGAACATGTTTGGTATGGCAAACGCCGCTGCGAATGCCGACCCGACCATGCCGTCACCGAAGATGCGCA
The DNA here is from genome assembly GCA_003697045.1 of Planctomycetota bacterium. GTDB lineage: Bacteria > Planctomycetota > Phycisphaerae > Phycisphaerales > UBA1924 > J022. The sequence goes on along the minus strand of RFGK01000186.1, from coordinate 14,217 downwards.
CGGTCACCAGGTCGCGCACAAGCCCCGTAACGCGCGAGACCAGCGTGAGCGAGGAGACCGTGCGAACGGACCGCCCGAGCGCATGACGAGTCGCGCTCATCGGATGAATATCACCCATACCAGAACGAGGGCCGGTGCCAGGAACAGCATCGCCCGAAACGAATACCCGAAGAACGAAGGCATCCGCACGCCCGATTCGTCGGCAATCGCCTTGACCATGAAGTTCGGCCCGTTGCCAATATATGTAAACGCACCAAAGAACACCGCGCCGAGTGAAACAGCCCTGGTCAACTCGGCGCCACGCGGGGAATGCACAAACTCAAGCACTGCTCCGGGCGTCATCTCGCCTGAACCAAACGCAATCTGCAGGAAGTTCACATACGTCGGCGCGTTGTCCAGAAATGCGCTCAGAGCGCCTGTGCCAAAGTAAAGCGCCGTGGGAGACTCAAACGCCAGCGTCGTCATCCCAAGATCAAAGTGCCCGCCCGATTGCGCAAGATAGCCCAGCGCAGGCGCCATCGTTGCAAAGATCCCGACAAACAGCAGCCCGACTTCCTTGACCGGGAAAAAACTGAACTCGTTGGCGTCGAGAATGTCCCTGGGCGCGAGCCAATGCGCCACGGCGGCAACCGCGATCTGCACCAGGGGCCCCACCGGCACCGCGTCAAAGCCAAAGCGCGCAGCCAGGAATGGATCGATGAACACGGCGCCGATGATCACCGCCAGCGCCACCATGCCCGTGGCGCCACGCACACGCAGCGAATACGGCTCCGCCGAAGCCGACGCATCGTCCGCCTCAGAAGCCTGACTGCGCTCGATAAACGAATCAATCACAAAAAACGTCAGGAGCAACGTCCCCACGCACACCGCCCACATCGGCACAAGATGCACCAGTGTCCAGAAGAACGGCACGCCCTTGAGATACCCCAGATACAGCGGCGGGTCACCAATGGGCGTCAGACATCCGCCACAGTTGCTCACGATGAAAATGAACAACACGATGTGTATGGCCCGCAGCCTGCCGGCATTGAGCCGCATGAACGGACGGATCAGAAGCATCGAGGCTCCCGTCGTTCCCACGACGTTGGCAATCACCGCCCCGACGGCCAGCATGAGCGTGTTGATCGCCGGCCGGCCCCGGCCTCGCACGTCGATGAGCACCCCTCCCGACGCAACATAAAGCCCCCCCACCAGCGCAATGAACGCCACATACTCACGCCCGACGTGAACCATCTGATACACGCCATAAGACAAGCCGTGCGTATACGGCAGGCTGAACTGAATGAGGTAATACCCGACCGTGACGCCACCGAGAAAAAAACTGAAATCGGGAAAATGGTGATGCCACGCGCGCGCATTGATAAACGGCATCAACGCAATGCTCAAGAGCAACGCGATGAATGGCGCACACAGAACAAGCGGGATGATCGGCCTTGGCCCATGCTCATCGTGCCCGACCGACCCGTCGTGCCCTGCCGATACGGCTCGATCGGTCGGCTCCCTCTCGAGCACATCCTCAGCCTCTCCGGCGTGACCGGCTGCAGCACCCTCAGCGGCGCGACTCAGCGCCCCCGCATGATCGTCGGCGCCCGGGATTTGAATCGGCGGCTCGGCATACTCGACGGGAATGGCTGTCGTCAGCAAGCTGCCGACCAGCAATCCAACGACCAGGGAGATTATCCACACAAGCGGGCCGTGCACGCCGCCGAATCGCCGAAACGACAGGCTCGCCAGCCCGGCCGCAATCGTCGCCCCGCCCACACCGATTACATCGGCCAGAAAATCCTGCAACGCGGCATGCCGGTTCAGCCCAGGAATGGCCTGCGTCACCTCGTCGAACACCGCATAGCCAACAGCGATCCCCGCGCAAATGAGCACATTGCGCATGCTCACCGCCGGCCCAAAGAAGCGACACAGAACCAGAAGCAACGTCCATGCGCCAAACGCCGCAACATGCACGAGCAAATCAGGATTCGGCATCGGCCCGGTGATCTTGATGCCCGGCCAGTGCGTACCAATCGCCATCGCAATCGCGTACACAAAAAACAAAATCCGGGCATGCAAGGGACTGAGCAACCGGAAGGGGCGATCCTCTCGCGTGGTCACAACTTCGGCTCCTCCATGCGCTCGGCGCTGACTGCCGGATCGACATGAACCTGCAGCCGCTCGTTGCGATCCTCCTCAGCCCCCGGCAACGAACCCCGCCCATGCTCGCTCTGCGATGCGCGACGCTCAAGCATGCGATCCCAGTCCGCCAGCAGCGTCTCGGCCAATGCTGCGTAATCCTGCGCGCCCGGTGCGCTCGGGGCATAATCGAAGATGGTCTGTCCGAAACTGGGGCTCTCGGCCAGCTTGATGTTGCGACGGATCGGAGGCCGAAACACACGCGCATATCGCCAAGGCGACTGCACATCTTCCCGCGATTCGGCAAAGAACGACTCCATGTCGCTGACAACCTCGCGCGTGTGCGTCGCCTGTGTGTCATGCATGCACAGCACAACCCCCGCCACCCTCAGCTTCGGATTCAGCTGGCGACGAACCATGCTGATCGTCTCCAGCAGCTTTCCCAACCCCTGCAACGCCAGAAAATGGGCCTGCATCGGAATGATCACTTCACGGGCAGCAACGAGCCCGTTCATCGTCAACATGCCCAGCGAAGGTGGACAATCAATCAGCACGAACTCGTAGCGATCCTCCAGCCGCTCGAGCATGCGGGAAAGGCGCATGTGCCTGTCCGATCCAAGTGCCAACTCGGCCTCGGCTGCCGCCAGGTCGGTCTCGCTGGCGATCAATCCAAGATTCGGCCTCGCTTCGACAATCGCATCGACGGGATCGGCACTCTGGTCGATGAGCAGGTCATAACTCGACACCCGTGCCTCGCTCGGATCGACGCCCAGGTACAGCGTCGCATGCGCCTGGGGATCAAGGTCAACCAAGAGCGTCGGACGAGCCTTGGCAGCAAATGCCGCTGCGAGATTCACTGCCGTGGTCGTCTTGCCCACGCCGCCCTTCTGATTCATCAGCGCGAGACGGCGCGTCGGACTGAAAGCACTCATGGGCGGAGTATACGACCCTTTCCAGACCCTCATGGGACCTTATGACGCGGAGCCTGACACTCCCACCGATTCGGTCGACTCGGCCGCCGCTTCGACGTCCGTGCCCGGTTGCGCGCCCTGCATCTGCGCACGCCGCACAGCCTGTTCCTCGAGCTGCTTGCGGCGAGCGATCTTGATCGAATACACCGCAATATACGACGCAAACAGCAACGCCAGCGCATAGATCCATCGGGCTCGACCCAGGCTCAGCGCAACCCCCAGAAGGGCAAAGCCAATCCCCACCGCATAGAGCGTCAGAACCGCTCCCTTGACCCCCAGCGATCGCTTGAGCATGTGGTGAAGGTGATCGCTGTCCGGCTCGGACATCTTCTTGCCCGCCAGCTTGCGTCGAACGATCGCCAGCACGGTGTCGATAATCGGGATCGCGTAGATAATCAGCCCCGCCAGCACGAGGTACGTGCGCCCGGTGCCCTGCCCGGAGTCCCCGAGCATGAGAATCATCACGACGGTGCAGAACCCCAGTGTCAGTGAGCCGCAATCGCCGAGGAACACGCTTGCCGGATTGAAGTTGTGCGGCAGAAATCCCAGGCACGCCCCGACGACGGCCAAACACAGGACGATGCGCTGCGCATCACGCGGGCCATCGTCCACCATCGCCAGTCCGAGAGCGATAAACAGAATGCCCGCAGCCGCGATCGCCGTCACACCCGTCAGCAGACCGTCGAGCCCATCGATGAGGTTCGAAGCATTGCACCCGCCGAGCACGAAGATGGCAATGACGGCCGTCCCCGTCCAGTAGATCAGATCAAGCTCGAGCGAAACTCCCTGAATGGGCAGGTCGATGAACCACGTCAGATCGCGGTTGTTGAGCAGCTCGCCCAGCGTGGGGCTGAGCACCCCCTGAGCAACCTTGACGCCGATATCGTCGTATGCCAGGGCCGCTGCTGCGAACAACTGCCCCCCCAGCTTCACACGCGGCATGATCCCGAACACATCGTCGATAAGCCCGACGACCATGATGACGGTGATGCCGAGCACAATCGACGGCGGCACCGGCGAGGGAATGCCGCCTCGCGCTCCAAACTCATTGAGATTCGGATCCCCAAACGACGTCTGATGAAAGCTGATCAACCCCTCAAACGGAATCGCCAGATAGCTGTAGAAAATGCCCGCCATGAGCCCGAGAAACACCGACACACCCCCCAGATATGCGATCGGGATGCTGTGAATCTTCCGGGCGCTCGGGCGATCGATGATCCCCAGATGAATCGCAAGCCGACGGGCAAGCGGCGTTGTGAGCAGCGTCACAATAAACGCCACAACGGCGACACCGATATAGCCCTGCAGGATTTCCAGCCGTGACGCTGCCGGCTCTCCATCAAGTCCGGCCAGCGCGGCCAGCTCGCGATGACGCTCCGAGAGCTTGGCTATCTCCTCCCCCAGCCGAACAATCCGGTCGGCAATGCCCGGATCGACCTGGATGTCTCGCCCTGCGATCATGTCCGCGTCATTCTCCCCTGCGTACCTTCCCGCATGGCGTCGGCCAGATCAAGAATCGTCTGCCGAATCGAAATCTTCGGCTCAAACCCAACCGCCTCCCGAACCCGCTCAATCGAAGGCCGCCGTCGAGGCAGATCCTCAAATCCATCCGGATAGGCCTGCTCATAGGGAACCGTGCGAATCGGTGAGCCCGAACCGAGCGCATCGACGACCAGCTGCGCAAGCTCACCGATCGAGATCGGCTCATCGCTTCCGACATTGAACACCCGGCCGTGACAGGCCGACGTTTCAAGAAGTCGCGGCAACACCTTTGCGACATCGCGCACATCGCAGAAGCATCGCGATTGCCGCCCGTCGCCGTACACCTCCAGCGGCTCATCCCGCAGCGCCGACGCGACAAACCGCGGCAGCACCATGCCATACGAGCCCACCTGGCGCGGGCCGACCGTGTTGAACAGCCGCACAACCACAACGGGTACGCCAAGCCGGGCATGATGGGCAAGCCCGAGGTATTCATCGATGGCCTTGGTCTGCGCGTAGGACCACCGCAGGACAGTCGTCGGACCGTACACCACGTCGTCATCCTCACAGAACACTTCGCGGTCGGGCTTTCCATAGACCTCGCTGCTGGACGTAATCAGCACGGAGGATGGCGCTCCGTCTCTGCCGGCGGTGCGCGCAAACCGGAGAACCGCAGCCGTCTGTTCCACATTGGTTTCGATCGACCCGATCGGATCATCAAGAACGAGCTGCACCCCGACCGCCGCAGCCAGGTGGTAGATCTCGTCAAATCGCTCCCCGGGCCCGAACACGGCGATCGCATCCTTGACCGATGCCTCGATAAACCGCAGGTGTGGGTGTTCGTCGGGCAGGTTTGATCGGTTCCCGGTGGAAAGATTGTCGACCACCGTCACGCGATCGCCGCGAGCAAGCAGCTGGTCGACCAGGTGCGAGCCGATGAAGCCCGCGCCCCCGCTCACCAGCGTGCGCCGTACGCCCGACCCTTGCCCGACAGTTGAGACAAACTCGGACACTCGACGCTCCTTGATGCCCGCTTGGACCGATGATCAGTCCTTCTCGGGCGCTTCATCAACCGACGCGCCGACCGTGGCTCCCGGCGTGTGATAGGCACGGCTCGCGCGGATGTTCTGACGCATGTATCCACCCGCGGCCGATCGTACGGCATTGACGAGTACGCCGATGTGCTCGGCCCGGCAGTCATCAAGCTCGTTGCGCAGGCGTGCCACCATCCCGCGTGTCTCTCCCAGTGCACGAACGACGAGCATCGACGCATCGGCACGGTTCGCAATCGCCATCCCGTCGCCGGAGACCAGCGCAGGCGCAACATCAATGAGCACGAGGTCGTAGCGATCCGACACCGCTGCGAGAAACTCGCTCATCTGGTGAGCACCGAGGCGTTCATACACGCGATGCTCGGCTGAACCAACCGGCACAAGATCCAGCTTGGACTCACCCTCGACATGGAAGATCACCTCGTCGGTCGAGCTGAGCCCGGCAAGATAATCGGCAAGACCGGGCGCTTCTGCCGTCTGGAACAGACGATGCTGCTTGGGACGCCGGAAGTTGGCATCCACGATGAGCACCTTGAGATCAGCGCTGGAACACGCAAGACCAAGATTGGCAACAACTGTCGACGCACCGGAGCCCGGCATGCCTCCGACGACCACCAGCGACTTGTGCCCCTGCCTCTGCATCGTCTTGAGGACCGCCGTGCGGAGCTGTCGATAGTGCTCGGCCACCACGCTCGATGATGCTGACCTGAAGACCGTCTCGACTCCTTTGCCCGCAGCCGGGTCTTCCTCGCTCGAGGGAATCATGCCGAGAACACGCGCCTTGGGCAAGAGCGTGATGTCGGATGGACCCTTGACACGCTGATCGAGCAACTCGCGCAGAACCACGATGCCCCCGACCAGGCCCGTGAACAGCACCACGCCCCCGGGAAGCATCATGATCAGCTTGGGAAAGCTGACCTGATTCGGCTGACGCTCGGTCTGCGCAACGGCCACTCGGCTGGCCGTCTCACGAGCCGCCTGCTGATTCAACTTGGCAAGACTGTCCGATGCCTCCTGTGCCGCTGCGATCAACTCGTTGACACGCCGATCGATGTCCTCGATCTCGCTGATCGTCTTGTTCAGATCGGCAAGCTGCGTGCGAAGCGCTTCGGCTTCGGCTGTCAACTTCTCCTGCTGCGCCTGATACGTCAGCAGATCACGCTTGAGCTGGTCATACTCGGCGTCAAAGTTGCGAGCCAGCGCCTCTTCGATCGAGCTTGAAATCTGCTGCTTGATCGAATCGACCCGGGCCTGCATGCGCTTGAACTCGTAGTGCCCCGGCAGAAATCCACGCTGGCGGAGCTGCTGCATCTCGGTCTCCATCATCTTGAGCTGCTGACGCAGGTTCAAGACGATTGGATCCTGCTCGGCTGCGGCACGCTGCGTGTCGCTGTAGGTAATGCCCGTCTCCGACGAACGCATCCGCTCCATCTCGGCCAAGAGACTGTTGAGCTGCGTGATGGTCTGGTTGACCACCGCCAGCTGGTTGAGCACCAGCGTTTGCTGTTGTCCAAGCGCCGACGACTTGTCATCCAGCGAATCGACCGTCTGCTCGCGCAGCGCCCGCGCCCGGCGGTCGTTCAGGTCGGAGATTTGCTGTTCGATGTCCCGAATCGTGTTCTGGATCACTTCGCGCGCTTCGGCGACCGTGATGTTCGTCGTGGACCGAATATCCGTCAGGTACGCCTCGCGCACAAGCTTGGCAAGCGCGGTCACGTCCTTGGGCTTGCGCCACTTGACCCTCAGCGTGATGTAGCTCGTGCCCTGCACGATGCGGGCGCTGACGATCTCCTCCAGATCCATCGCCGCCTTGATGTAGTTGACCTGCCCCTGCGAGATATAACGCTTGGCCCACTCGGGCGCCTCCTGGGGCAGTCGCGGATCGCGTGCCACTCGATCAAGCACCGACTCGGAAACCATGCGCTGCTGCTGGGTTGCCATGAATCGTTCAAACTCGTCGGCGCGACCCGCATCGGAATAGATCATCTCGATCGGAGCGTCGGCGGGCTTGATGTCGAAGATCACCTCGGCCGTGTACGTTGGGTAGAACCAGAGCAACAGGAAATGACTGACTACCCCGAGCACAGCACCCACCACCGCCGATCCGATCAACAACCAGACATACTTCTTGAGGAGCTTCACCGGATCGAGGGGGGTCATGGTCCCCATCCCTCCGCCCGCTCCACCAGCGGGAGGCCGCACGGCCGGCATGGGCGTTGGAGCTGGCATCGGCATTGTCGTCATCGCGATTCTCCCAACGGTGCAAAGCATCCCCTCATAATGGGGGCGTTCCGGAGGCGGGTTTTTTCAGTCTTCCTCGTCGGCATCATTCAACCTTCGAGTGAGTCGATTCTCCGAAGCAGATCTCGAATCTGATCCTCATACTCCTTGCGCAAGTCCGGCAAAGGCGTAATCGCAAGCAGCGTCCGCTCCAGTGTCCTTCGGGCTCGAGCGATCTTGCCCGTCTTCAGGTCCAGCTCGGCCTGGGTCAGCGTCACGCTCAACTCTGCCCGCCTGCTGTTGACATGGCGCTTGGCCAGCTCCAGGTCCTGGGTCGCCGCCTCGAGGTCGCCCAGGGCGATATGCACCCGCGCCATCGTGTCGTGCGCATCGGGCTGCTCGGGCGCTGCCGCCACGGCCGATTCGGCAAACGGCTTGGCCTCCTCGGGCCGATTCAGACGTGTGGCAAGCAGGTACGCGCTGTTGTTGCACATCTCCCAGTCGCCCGGGAAATCCTCCAGCCCGCGAGCCCACATCGCAAGCGCCTCCTCGTAACGCTGCTGGGCATACAGCGCCGAGCCGGCCTGGCGATACCCAAGCAACGCAAAGCTCGAATCCGGACCGAGCGCGATGAGCTCTTCCAGCAGTGCAATGCCTTCATCCACTTTCGAGGGCATGGCAACGAGAATCTGCGAAAGGAAAAGCTTGGCCCACGCCTCGGCGTTTGTGCCCGACTCCTGCGCCTCCAGCAGTCGCCTGCAGAACGCCTCGAGGCCCGGCGTGTCCTCCGAATAAAGCCCCATCAGGTTGCGCCACCACTTGGTCAACACCGGCGGAGAGTCAACCAGCTGTCCGTACTGCTGGAACAATCCGCGCTCCGCCTCCTCGCGCCGTCCCGCCCGGTAGCGAATCGCCGCATCTGCAAAGACCACCTGCCAGTCGTTGGCAACCTCGGGACCAAGCGTCTTGATTTCGCGCAAAACCTGATCGGCGCGTCGGGTCTGAGGCGGCTGCTGGCTGATCAACGCATTGATGTACGCAAGCCCGAAACCAATATCCCCGCTGAGCTGCCAGCCACGCTCATACAGCCTGACAGAGCGCGTCCACAACCCCCGGTCGTCGAAAATCCTCCCCGCCCGGGCAAGAAGCATCAGGTCGCGAGGCCGCTTGGCAAGCGTCTCTTCAACAATGTCCATCGCCTGCCCATCCCGACCGTTGTTGATGTGCTCGATCATGATCGCCTCGAGCACATCAGTCAGGTATGGATCGGCACGAAGCGCCGTGGTCAGATCACGCACCATCTCGTCGTAACGCCCCACCGACCCGTACACACCCGCCCGCAGGCGCAGCGTCTGCGTGTTCTTCGGATCGAGCTTGAGGGCCTGCTCCAGGTCGGCAAGCACGTCGGAGAGCAACGACGTGTCACGCACGCGAAACTCGGCCCGACGCGTGTACGCAAGCGGATTGTCGGGATACAACGACACCGCCCGGTCGAGCAGCCGGACCGCTTCTGCCTGATCGCCGAGCCCATCGGCCGCCTCAGACCGCTGCAACAGAACCGTCAACGACTCCTGCAGGCTGTCATCGAGCTTGGCCAACTGCTCTGCCGCTTGCGCGTACTTGCCCTGACGGAGCAGCATTTCAATCCACCGCACGCGGAATGACTCCTGTTCGTCATCCACTTTTGCGTTGACGATCTTCTCAAACAGCGGCTCGGCAAGCGCCGGCTCACCCAACTCCATGTGCAAGGCCGCAAGCACCTTGTCCGCCTCAAGCTGCTCGCTCTGGAACTCGCGCGCATTCATCAGCGACTGCTTGGCAATCCCATAGCGTCCGCGCTGCGTCATGAACCGGGCCAACTCGATGTATGGCGCCGCCGTTGCCTTGTCCCCGAGCTCGACGATGTACTCAACAAACACTCCGCGTGCATCGTCGATGCCATCGGTCACGGTCCCGTCTTCGTGCGTGATGCGCCCCTGGTCGGCATACCAACGTGCCTCCAGAATCACGAGGGGCAAATCGTCGAGGGAAACCTCCGTCCTCTTTGCCTTGAGCTGGTCGATGATCGCGCGAGACTTGGCCCAGTTCTCCTTGCGCATCTGGTCGGTGACGCCCGGATCATTTCCAGACGCGACATCCATGTAAAGCGACGCCAACTCAAGCAGGTTCACCGTATTGTCCGGATTGAGCTGCGCCATCTGCTCACGCATCAGGATGGCCCGGGACACGCCTTCGGCGCCGCCCGCGCGGGCTTCCAGCTGCAGCCACATGTTCATGAACACCGGGTCATTGCGCCCAAACCGCTCGGCCAGTCGCGCGCGACGTAACGCTTCGTCCATCTGCCCGCGCCGAACCAGCAGCTCAAGCAACGGCTTGACGTTCTGGATGTCATCCGGCTGAATCTCGCAAGCACGCTTGTACGACGCGATCGCATCATCGAGACGGCCAACCTGATACTGCTCGGCCCCCAGCAAACGCCACACCGGCGCCTGGTCGGCCCCCAGATCAATCGCCTGCCTCAACGTGTTGATGGCCTCCTCGTGCTTGCCTTCGACCGCCTCAAGCCTGGCCCGGTACACAAGCCCGTCATACGACAACCGCCCGGCATCAAGCGCCGCGCGATAGATCTCGCGGGCACCGGCGTGATCCTCACGCGACAGCGCATCCATGAACCGCAACTCGATCACGCGCGGATCCGTCGGGGCCAGGGCGTGCAGCTCATCCAGAATCTGCCTTGCCTGTTCAGTCTTGCCGTACTGGACGCTCAGGTTGTAACGATTGATCTGCCGTTCAATCTCCGGCAACTCCGCCGTCTCCAGCAACGCCATGCTGACCGTATACAGATCAGTCCCCTTGAGTGCCTCATTGACACCCGCCAGACGCTCATGGTCCGGGTGCATGCTCAAGGATCTTGCCACAACCTCTCTGGCGCCATCGAGATCCCCAAGCGCGAGCAGGTGATTGGCAAGCTGCAGCGCCAGCCGCGGCGATTGATCGTTCGCCTCAAGCCCCGCCCGCAGAATCTCAATGGCCTGTGACAGGCTTCCCGGATTCTGAGCCGTTCCCACCGCCGCAAGCCGGGCATTGACCAACACCTGTTCAATCGGATCGTCCGACTTGGCAAGCCCAAGCTCCACTTCCAACTTGCTGATCGCACTGCGCACGCTCTCATCGTCCGGATTGAGGCGAGCAAGCTGTCGATAAATCTCAAGCGCACGCTGCGGATTCCGCAGCCTCTCTTCCAGGACCGCAACCATGACCAGCGCCTGATAGTTCTCCGGATCGACCGCAAGGATGCGCTCAAAGGCAGCCTTGGCACGACCAAACTCGCCCAGCTTTCTCGAAACCTGCCCCTCAAACCATAGACCTCTCAACGCATCCTGCGTCATGGCCGACTGAGTCTGGTTGTAACGCTGGATCTCGGCCTGCGCTTTGCGCAAATCACCTTCTGCTTCAGCAATCGCTGCCGTCAGGTACAGCAGCTCGGGATCATTCTCAGGCACCTTCTTTGCATATTCGGCGCGATATTGCTTGGCTCGCTCCAGGGCGGCAGCCCTGCCCGCCTCATCGGAAGCGTCCATCGCTGAACGCTGCCTCAACTCAATGTTGGCACGCAACGCAAGCGCCCGCACCTGCTGGTTTCGCTGCACATATCCATCAAACGACACCGGCTTGGGCGCAAGATCACTGACCTGCCCCAGCACGGCCGACGCTTGCTCATAATCGCCCCGATCCGCAAGCAGAATCGCCTTGAGCATCAGCGGGCGTGAGCTGGCCGGGCTGCTCGCAATCAGGCGATCGAGAACCCCCAAAGTCAACTCGAATCGATTCTGTGGCAGAACCGTCATCTCGAGCAACTGCAAACGTCGGACCACATACACATCCAACTCGTGCTCGGTGGTCTTCAAAGTCTCGGCCAGCTCTCTGAGCTGCGGCTCAAACGCCCTGTACGCCGCCTGCCTTGCCCGCATCGCCTCGACACCCACCTTGCCTTCAACCGCCTGATCCTGCGCCGAATCGATCTCGAGCGCCAGCTTGTTGACCAATACGTCGGGGTCACCCGGGTCGCGCGCAAGATGATCTTCAAGCACCTTCATCGCTTCGGCGCGGTATTCCCGGAACCGCTCCCGGCGACCGGCCGCCCGCGCCTCGCGGGCCTTGGCTTCCATCACACGCATCAGCCCCACGGCCGCCTTGCCATCCTTCGGATCCACATCAAGCACGGCCCGCAGATCCTCTTCGGCAAGCTTGACCTTGGCATCCTCCACCGCACGCTGCGCAGACATCAGTTCCGTATACATCAGCCCGCGGAATCGACGAATCACAAGCCGATCCTGGTTCCCAGGCGCCGCCGCCGACTGCATGCGAGACAGCAGCAGCTCCGTCTCAAGATCAAGCTGTTCGACCGCGCCCCGCGGCCAGCCCGACAAGCTCGCCTGCTCGTACAGCAGACCCAGATACTCAAGCGCCGCTTTCGGATTGTCCGGCTGCGCAAATGCCTTGCCCCGAATCATCGGGATGTATTCGGTGCGATAGGAGTTGTCGAAATCCGTGTCCGACGCAGGGGTCCACGCTTCAATCGCCTCTCCCCACTTGTTCAGCCACTCGATGTTGTTCGGCTCCTTGTTCACCGCCCGGCTGTACATGCGCTTCGCTACGGCATACTCCCCCGCAGCCATTGCCTTGTCACCGGCTGCGGCGTTTTCGTCGGCCGTCTTGTGCACAACTTTCATGTACACCGCCACCCCGCCGCCGCCCACCGCGATCAGCCCGACGATCAGGGCTACGACGAGCTTGACATTTACACGAGAAGCCATGATTCCTCCGAGTCTTGCCGCGGCCGGCACGGCCGCAAAACAGTCAGTTCGATGCGCCCGTTCGACGCCGTGGATTGTCCGGTGGATACTCGCCAGACTCGACCAGCGTCCAGTCCGGCACACAACGCATGATCTCCGCGATCAGCTCGCCCAGCAGGCTCGAAGACAGCTCCGCCAGCTCCTGTGCCGACGAAACACCGGCCGAGCTGAACTGGACCTTCAGGTAATACGCATAATCGCTGGTCAGATTGAACGCCAGCGTCCGCACCTGCTCGGCACTGGCTGCCGTCCCCCCGTTGGCGATGAAAAAGTATCCCGAATACAACGTCTTGCCCGTCTTCGGATCGCCGAACGCGCTGATACGCATGTGGATCGGCTTGTCCGGAGCAACCCCAAAGGGCAGCCGCACCCGTGTGCCCGGTGCATCCGAATAAGGAGCGGGCAAAGTGCGCACCGAATACACCTCACCCCGCGCACCACCCGACGCGGCCGCGTCGACGATCCAGGTGCTCGTGTCGACATCCTCCAACGCGAGCGTCTGCGCCCCCTTGGTCTGCAGCCAGCCCCCGCCGACCATGCAACGCTCGGGCACGTGAGGCACCGTATCAATCCCGCCCGTGTAATACGCCGCATGAAACTCCAGCGCGATCGGTTCCTGCCCCGCAGGCGGATTCTTCTGGATGTACACCCGCGACACGTAGTTTTCCGTGCCCAGCGTCTTGACCGTGTCTTCATCCATAATCTGGTCGGTCCCGATCTGCTTCCAGCTCGGCGTCTCGCGGGGCAAGGCCGAAAGCTGTCGATTGCCCGGCGCATGAATCTCGAGCTTTTGCAGATGCAACCCGTACGCCCTGATCGCCGCGCTCATGCCGATCGCCGAAACCGTCAACACCACAAACGCCACCAGAAAGCCCGGGTTGAGCAATGCCGACCACCTCACGCCTTGCCCCCTTCCGGCTCGCTGATCAGTCGATCGAGCACCCAGCCAAGACCCAGGAAGAAGAACAGAGACGGAATCAACAGCAGCGTGCCGATGACCATGTGCGCATCACCCGATGCCAGTTCCGGATCAACCAGTGAAACCAGCCCGAGCACGGCCACACGAATGATGTTCATCGCGACCGCAACCGGACCGGCAAGCAACATCAACGCAATCCGCTGCCACCACCGATTGGTGGTCAGCAGCGCCACCGCTCCCGCCAATGCGAAAAACGCGACAACCATCCGCATGCCGCTGCACGCATCGGCGACATTGAGCGGTATCTCCGGGCCCGTCGACGGATAAATATGCAGCGTGTTGCCGGTCAGATCGATCGTGTAGCCGAACACCGGGCCGAGCACGTCAAGCAGAATCCACGACCCCTTCGACGCTATCAGCTTGAGCTGAAACGTCACCCGTTCCATAACCATCTGGGCCAGCGTCACGCAGAACACCAGGTAGCAAATCGGCATGAAGCAGTAACGCATGCCCCTCGGCCCGAGCATCAAGAGCACAAGCCCGAACAGAGTGAGGATCATCGCAAAGCCCTGCACCATGTGGTTGCTGATCGT
>RFGK01000185.1 GCA_003697045.1 Planctomycetota bacterium | reverse complement strand
GTGCGGCGAAACTCGTCGGCGATGACCGAGAGCAGGCGATGGGCCGCGGCTCGATTGGCCGCCTCCTTCGACCGATTCGGTCCGGCAGCAACCCAGGCACTGGCGTAGTTCTCGATCAACCTGTGCGCGATCGCACCAAGATCAAACACCGGACGACCCTCCGAGAGTGCACCCAGCACGGGGCCGAGCGTTGATGCCCAGGAATCCAGCCCGGCTTCGATCGCTTCGACCAGTCTGCCCGGCGAGCCCTGAGCAAAGCGCAACATCCACTCTTCCGATCCGCGCGGCAGGCTGATGTCAGCCCCGGCAAGCCATTCGTGCATCTCCGCGTCCGTCAGTGATCGAAAAGCGACCCGCTGACAGCGGCTGCGAATCGTTGGGAGCAACCGATCCTCGCTGGTTGTCACGAGAATGAGCACCGTGCCGGGCGGTGGTTCTTCGAGCGTCTTGAGAAGGGCGTTCTGCACGGGGGCGTGCGTCGGGCTTCGGTCGAGAAGCTCGGCCTCATCGACAATGAAAACCTTTGGCGCCAGGGCTTTGCTCGCAATGGCAGGGGCAAGGTACGCCGGCGTGAGCAGGTGTTCGCGCACGATGTCGATGGGAATCGTTGAAAGCTTGCGGCCGCGCAGTTTCGGGTCCGCGCTATAAAGTGCAAGCTCCTTGCGGATGATGTGCAGATCAGGGTGCACGCCGGTCGCGAGGCGCTGCTGGGTCGGGCTGTCGGGGTCGGGCTCGACCATTCCCGTCAGTGTCGGCCCGGTCGACTCATCCATGAGAGCCGCGGCAAATGCGAGTGCGGTTGTGAACTTTCCGACCCCCTGCGGGCCGTGAAAGATCCACGCGTGCGGCACACGTCCGGAGGCGAGCGTTTTCTGAAGGAGCTGCACGGCATGATCCTGCCCGATGATGGAGCCGAACCGGGGGATGGGCGGAAGCGTGAGCTCTTCGAGGACTTCCACAGGCTGATCGAGCGTCTTTCGGGCCACGCCTGAGCATAGCCGGAGATGCAACCATCGGGCAGACATCTTCTCGCCCGCGTCCCCTACAATCGGGCCCATACGAGCGAGGATCCGCATGCCCAGACCGACGACGGCCGACATCCGGAGAGCATTCATCGAGTTTTTCCGCGAGCGGGGACACCAGTTTGTGCCCTCGTCGCCGACCGTGCCGCACGATGACCCGACGCTGCTGTTTACCAACGCGGGGATGAACCAGTTCAAGCCCCTGTTCCTCGGACAGGTCGATCCCACAAGCCCGCTCGCCGGTCTGAAGCGGGCTGCCAACAGCCAGAAGTGCATCCGTGCCGGGGGCAAGCACAACGACCTCGAAGACGTCGGGAAAGACACCTACCACCACACGTTCTTTGAGATGCTCGGCAACTGGTCGTTCGGTGATTACTTCAAGGCCGAAGCGATCGAGTGGGCGTGGGAGCTGTTGACGAAGGTGTATGGTCTTCAGGAAGACAGGCTGTACGCGACCTACTTCGGTGGAGATGAATCGGCCGGGCTTGAACCAGACGAAGAGGCCCGTGCGCTGTGGCTGCGCCATCTTCCCCCCGAGCGTGTGCTTCCGGGAAACATGAAGGACAACTTCTGGGAAATGGGAGACACCGGTCCGTGTGGTCCGTGCAGCGAGATTCACTACGATCGCATCGGCAGCCGGGATGCCCGGGCATACGTCAACAAGGATGACCCCAACGTCATCGAGGTCTGGAATCTGGTGTTCATCCAGTTTGACCGGCAGAGCGACGGGGCGCTGCGTGCGCTTCCCGCAAAGCATGTCGATACGGGCATGGGGCTTGAGCGTCTGGTCAGCATCATCCAGAACAAGTCGTCAAACTACGACACGGACGCATTCATGCCGCTGTTCGCAGCGATCGAGCGCATCACCGGCGATGCGAAGGGCTATCACGGCAAGCTGGGCACACAGGACCCCTACGGGCACGATATGGCCTATCGCGTGATCGCCGACCATGTGCGCACGCTCACGTTTGCCATCACCGACGGAGCGATTCCCAGCAACGAGGGCCGCGGCTACGTACTCCGGCGGATCCTGCGACGGGCGGTGCGCTTCGGACGCCAGAAGCTGGACGCCAGGACCGGATTCCTTGCCCAGCTGGTTCCGACGGTCGTGGACACGATGGGCGAGGCGTTTCCCGAGCTTCGCCGTGATCCGAAGCAGATCGCCGAGATCATCCTCGAAGAAGAGGAGAGTTTCGGGAAGACGCTGGATCGGGGAATCGGCTTGTTCGAGGAGATCGCGTCTCACGCGCGGGGCCAGATCCGGGGCCCCGATGCCTTTCGTCTGTACGACACGTATGGGTTTCCGCTGGATCTGACACAGCTCATGGCCGAGGAACGCGGGCTGGCTGTCGATGTTGAGGGCTTTGAAGCCTGCATGGCCGAGCAGAAGGCGCGAAGTCGTGCAGGAGCCAAAACGGAACAGGGCCACGAGATCGTGCTCGATGCCGAGGCGATTGCACGGCTCGGGCAATTGAACGTCAGGCCGACCGACGATTCACACAAGTTCCACGGACGCGACATCCGCGCGACGATCAAGGCGATCTGGAACGGGCAGAACTTCGACGAACACACCGGGACGCGCGCGACTTTGCGTGTGGCGCTCGTGCTCGATCAAACCAACTTCTACGCCGAGATGGGAGGGCAAGTTGCCGACCACGGGCGGATCGTGCTGGCGCATGAAAGCTCAGCGGACGGCATCGGCCGAGCGGGCGAGTTTCGAGTCGAAGATGTCCGTTCGTTTGGTGGGTACGTCGTGCATGTCGGGCGTGTCCTTCGCGGCACGTTGCGTGTAGGAGACAGCGTGCACCTGCACATCGAAAACCAACGCCGTCGACAGATCTGCGCCAATCACACGGCAACGCACCTGCTCAACTTCGGGCTTCGGGAAGTGCTTGGAGACCATGTGGACCAGAAGGGTTCGCTGGTTGCCCCCGATCGTCTGCGGTTTGACTTCAGCCACAACCGGCCGGTCGAAGCGAGCCAACTTGCAAGAGTTCAGGAGATCGTGCGCACACAAATTGCGCGTGATCTTCCGGTGTATGCAGACATTGGTCCTCTCATGGTTGCCAAGGGCGTGCGCGGGATTCGGGCTGTTTTCGGAGAGACCTACCCCGACCCGGTGCGGGTGGTATCGATCGGAGTGCCGGTCAGTGACCTGCTCGACCATCCGGAGAACGAGGAGTGGATCAACTACAGCATCGAGCTTTGCGGGGGAACTCACCTGCAATCGACCGGACAGGCCGAGCAGTTCGTGCTGGTGAGCGAGGAGGGTATTGCCAAGGGCATCAGGCGCGTCACGGCGTTGACCGGAGCGCTGGCAAAGGCAGCCGAAACGGCGGCGGAGAACCTCGAAAAACGACTCGTCGAAGCGTCGCGGCTCGACGGGGCAGCGCTTGCCGAGCAAGTGACCGACATCGGTCAGCAGATTGACGCCCTGACGATCCCGGCGGTGCGCAAGGTCGAGCTGCGCGAAAGGCTGGCTCAACTGAGTGAGCGCGTCAAACAGGCGCAAAAGCAGGCCGCAGCCGCGAGAGCCAAAGAGGCAGCCGTGCTTGCCGGACGCATCGGCGAGTCGGCTGCAGCATCGCTGGATGAAGTGGTCGTCGCGGTGCTCGAACTTGGCTCAGACCGCAAGGCGTTGCAGGCCGCGTTGACGACCGTGCGTGAAAAGGCCCCAAAGGCGGCAGTCATGCTGCTCAGTCCGGACACGCAGGCAGGAAAGGTCGCCGTCATCGCAGGCGTGCCGAAGGTTTTGATTGAACGCGGACTCAAGGCCGGCGAGTGGGTCGCTCAGGTGACCGCACTGATGGGGGGCAAGGGGGGAGGCAAGCCTGAGATGGCCCAGGGCGCCGGGAGCGACTTGGACAAGCTCAAGCAGGCGGCAAGCCAGGCACGAGAGATCGCCTACCGCTTGCTCGGCTAGGCTTTCATGTCGGATGAGACGATGCGCCGGGGGGCCCTTTCCTCTGCGGCCGAGTCGTGCACACGCAGAGGCGGCCCCCTCATCGGCTTATGACAGGGCTTGCCGCACCGAGAGGTCCGTGGAGGGGTCGTGACGCGTCGCACAGACTTGAGCCAGATCGGCAGGGCGTGGTCCATCGCCATGGACATGAGCGTGAACCTGCTCGCCGGCGGCCTGCTCGGGGCGGGGCTCGACTGGGTCATGCTCAAACTGTTCGGATGGAGGAGCTTTCCGATCCTGATGCTTGTCTTTGCCGGGCTGGGGCTTGCCGGAGGGTTCCTGCGGTTCTTGCGCGAGGCGATGCGGTTGAACCGGGAGCTGAGCCGTGAATGGAGAAGTGAGCACCCCCCGGATGATGGGCAGGAATGATGCAGAAAGCGGGTCGGCCGGACTCGCCGGACAGGCGTGTGGTCGCTATTCTTCTCGTCCCACGGGCAGAGTTGCTGTCTCCCCGGATGCACCGGGTCGGTTGTGGGCTGTTCGGGACGCACTCGATTGACGCGAGGCCGGTTGAGGAGCTGGATGGGACACCAAACACCACAGGGCGATATCCGACTCCCCGTATGGGGTGTTGCTCGGTGGATGGGGCTCGGGCTCGGGAGTGTGCTGGTCCTGGCGGGTGCAATCGCGCTCGTGCGGGAAGATTCGGCAGCCTTTGCCGACGGGCTGCTGGCGATCGCCGTCGTCGCGATGGCGTCGCTGGCGGGGCTTGCGGTGCTCGGCCATGCGCGTGCTCGCCCGGCCGGGGCGTGGGCAGGCGTTTTGCTGATTGCGCAGGGCGCGCGCATGATCGCGGCGCTCCTGCTTGGATTGGCAGCCTTTTTTGCTGCCGACCCTGACCCGATGGTTTTCTGGATGTTGTTCCTGACTTGCGCGCTGGTGGTACTGGCGGGCGAGGTGAGCTTTATCGTTCGCTGGATGCGCTCGGAATGTGAGCGGATCGCTGGGGAAGCCGCATGATTGACACACTCCTGGTGCTGGCTGCTGAGGGGGACAAGCCCAATCCACTGCCCCACGTGCTCAACCACCCGTGGTGGTATGTGGGTGACTACATGGTGTGGTCTGCGATTCAGACCAACCTGGTGATCTCGGCTTTGATCATGCTTGTGCTGGGGCCTTGGATTGCCAAGAGCATTGCCACCGGCCCCGAGAGCGAGGGGCACGATCGGTACGTCACAAAAAACGTCTTTGCCCACATGATCGAAGTGATCTGCGTCTATTTGCGTGACGTGATTGTCGAGCCGTTGCTGCACGAGCGCACGGCCCGGTTCATGCCGTTCCTCTGGACGCTGTTCTTCTTCATTCTCATCAACAACCTGATGGGCCTGATTCCGATCCTGGACATCGTGACGATCTTCGCGTTCGACATGGTGCATCACGAACACCGCGCCCCGATCGGGGGGACGGCGACTCAGAACCTCTGGGTGACAGGAACGTTGGCAGCCATCGCGGGACTGCTGATCAACATTGAGGGCTTGCGTGAGCTGGGGCCGAAAGAGTTTGTCAAACACATGACCGGGGGTATTCCGCTCAAGCCGGCCTATCTGCCGGTGGTGGCGATCGTGTTTGTGATCGAAGTGGCGGGGATTTTCATCAAGCCGATTGCGCTTGCCATTCGTTTGTTTGCGAACATGACGGCCGGGCATACGCTGCTGGCGACGCTGGGCATGTTCGTTGCGATGGCGTTCGGCGCCCGGACGTTGCTTGTGACGGCGCCGGTGACGTTGCTTTCAGCAGCGGGGATGATCGGCATCCTGTGCCTGGAGCTGTTCGTGGCGTTTCTTCAGGCGTTTGTGTTTATGTTCTTGACGGCGGTGTTCATCTCGTTGCTCTCGCATCACGGGGAGCACGAAGATCACGCGCATGAGCCCGCACATGCGTAGGTGTGCGGTTTGAGTTGACAGGGCCTCGGGCTCGGCGGGGAGCCCGGGTTGCCAACGGAGAAGGGGATTGGTACCCCACCGATGGTTCCCCGCCGGGTGTCAAAGACGCGGCCGATGTGCCGAGTTGGAGAAAGGAAAGCTTCAAGCCATGATGAACATGATCAAGAAGGTTGCCTTGGCGACGGCGGTTCTTGCAGTGCTCGGCCCGACGATGGCGTCGGCACAAGAGGCTGTGGAAGGCATCGGCAAGGGTCTCGGAGCATTTGGCGCGGGTCTTGCCGTTGTCGGAGGCGGGATCGGAATCGGTCTGGTGGGCAAGGGCGCCGTTGAGTCGATCGCCCGTCAGCCCGAGGCTGGAGGTCCGATCGGCACCAACATGATTCTCGCAGCCGCGCTGATCGAAGGTGCGACGCTCTTTGCGGTCGTGGTCGGCCTGCTGACCATGGTCCTCTGAGGTCAGACTCTTTTTCACTCGCCCGGGGCCTGAAAGCCCCGGACGGGCTTACGTGTCTGCACACTGACCCGCCCACGGGGCACGCGGAGATGATGATGAAGCGGTTTTCGATGGTGCTTTCCGTATTGGCTGCTGGCCTGCTCGCTTTGGCCATGACGCGCGCAGCATTGGCCCAGCACGGCGCTGAGCCCGCAGCCAATTCCCACGACACGACGGCACACGCACAGGACGCAGCCGATCGTGCACACGATACGGGCCACGCCACAGAGAACGGGCACGATGCGCCCCCCGCAGTCATTCCCCCCTTCGTGCAGGGAATTGCACCTGCCATCACGACGCTGATCGCGTTTGCGATTGTGTTCTTCGTGCTGTACGCCAAGGTCTGGCCGAAGATCACCCAGGCGCTCGATGAGCGTGCCGCGAAGATCCGGGAGGAGATAGCCGCAGCCGAGGCGGCGCGCAAGCAGGCCAAGGACGCGCTCGACGAATACGAGAAGAGCCTTGCCGAAGCCAGGGCGGAATCTCAGAAGATGTTGGAGCAAACGCGTGCCCAGCAGGCCGAGCTTGCCGCACAGCTCAAGGCCAAGGCCGACGCGGAACTCAACCAGATGCGCGAGCGAGCCAAGCGTGACATCGAATCGGCCAAGCGTGCAGCGCTGAACGAGATTTACTCGGAGTCGGTGGCATTGGCAACCGCCATGGCGTCGAAGATTCTCCAACGCGAGATCAACCCGAGCGACCAGAACAAGCTCTTGGAAGAGTCACTTTCCGAGCTGGCATCGAAGCATAACTGACCCGGGAGCCGAGAATGCCACTGCTTGAGACGCAACCCGACGCCCTAGCCAATACGTATGCCCGGAGTCTTTTTGAACTGGCACTCGAACAGGGTGGGCAGGAGCGAGCCGAGGAGCTTTGCAGCGAGCTCGAAGACGTGGTCGAGCTGGCCCGGGCAGACGCCCGATTCAACGAGTTTCTTGCCTCTCGTGTGCTCGGAGTTGATGCCCGCGACCGAACGCTGGTGGCGATCTTCGAGAACCGCTGCAGCCCGATCGTGCTCAACTTCCTCCGGCTGCTGAATCGAAAGGGGCGTTTGAGCCACCTGCCTCCGATCGTGCAGGCGTTTGACTTGTTGGTGCAGGAACGGTTCGGACGTGTGGAAGTGGATGTATACACGGCCGTGCCGATCGACGACGAGCAGCTTTCAGCGATCCGCTCGCGTCTGTCGCAGGCGCTCGGCAAGGAGCCGGTGCTGCACCCCTACACGGATCGTGAAATGATCGGTGGCATCAAGCTTCGCATCGGAGACCAGCTGATCGACGCGTCTGTCTCGGCCAGGCTTCGACAGATGCGTGAGCGTCTGAATACCAGCGGCGGGGCAACAGTGCGCGGCCGGGCGAGCGAGATGCTCGACGATCGAGAGGACTGAGCGATGGCCAAGAAGAATGTGACCAGCGTGGATGTGGCCGGCAAGCGTGTGCTCATCCGCGTGGATTTCAATGTCCCGCTCGATGACGGCAAGATCACTGACGATCGACGCATTCAAGCAGCGCTACCGACGATTCGCAGCGTGATCGAGCGCGGTGGACGTGCGATCCTGATGAGCCATCTGGGTCGCCCCAAGGGCGAGGGGTACGAGGCGTCGAGTTCGCTCAAGCCCGTGGCGGAACGGCTGGCAGAGCTGCTCGGTCAGCCCGTGGCGTTTCCCTCGACGGACTGTAGCGACGATGCCTCGCGTGATGCGATCATGGCGATGCGCGACGGCGATGTGCTGTTGCTTGAGAACCTGCGGTTTCACCCGGGCGAAAAGGCCGGTGACGCAGAGTTCGGCAAGCGGCTTGCCTCATACGCCGAGGTGTATGTCAATGATGCATTCGGGACGTGCCATCGCAGGGATGCGTCCATGGTTGCAGTCCCCAAGGCGATGCCCGCCGGTTCGCCGCGCGTGGTCGGCCTGCTGGTGGAACGGGAAATCAAGTATCTTTCCGAGGCGCTCGCTGATCCGGCGCGTCCGTTTGTAGTCGTGCTCGGGGGCGCCAAGGTGTCTGACAAGATGGGTGCAGTGGAGCACCTGCTCGGAAAGGCCGACGAGATTCTGGTCGGTGGCGCGATGGCGTACACGTTCCTCAAGGCGGCCGGGCACGAAGTGGGTGCAAGCCGCGTCGAAGAAGATCGGATCGCAGACGCCAAGGCTGCGATCGACGAAGCCGCCCGTAAGAAGGTCGAACTTCATCTCCCGTTCGATCACATCTGTTCGACGGCGTTCAGCGAAAAGGCCGGCGACATCGAGGTCTTCGAGGACAACATCAAGCCGGGGTTCATGGGGCTTGACATTGGTCCGAAGACTCAGCTTGCGTACGCAAACATCATCCGCAAGGCAAAGACAATCGTGTGGAACGGGCCGATGGG
>RFGK01000184.1 GCA_003697045.1 Planctomycetota bacterium | reverse complement strand
GCGCTCGTTGATGCCCACATGACGCCGGTGTGGACGACGGCCCCACCCATGATGCGCGTCGCAATGGCGGTCTTGACGTGATCTGCAAGCACGCAGCCGAAAAACTGCAACCCGGTACGCTCACGACTGAGCCCACAATCGGCAGCAGCGGAAATCTCCGAATAGGTATTGAGCAGATTGCTGGTGATGGTGCCCGCCCCGAGATTGACCCACTCGCCCACCCACGAATCGCCGAGGAAGCCCTCGTGCGACTTGTTGGAATACCCCTGGACGATGGCGCCCGCAAGCTCGCCACCCACCTTGCAGACCGGGCCGATGCAGGTGTGGGGCCGGATCACCCCGTGTTCGGCGACCATGCTTGCAGGGCCGATGTATGCCGGGCCGACGATGACCACACCGGGGCGCAGCTCGGCATGCCGGTCGATGACGATCGGACCTTTGGAGCTGTCAAAGACAACGCCTGGCAACACGCGGGCGCTCGGATCCACCCGGACGGGATGATCGCCGACGATCCATGCGACGGACGAAGCATCGATGCTCGGGCCGGTGAGGAGAATACCCAAATCAACCGCAAGCGCGCGGTCGCGGAAGGTGATGACATCCCACGGGCGGGCGAGAAGCACACGATCATGCACTGTAACGAGATCAAGATCAGGCGTTTGACCTGCAAGCAAGCGTGCTGCGTCATCAGGGCAGACCGAAGCGCATATGAGATCACCGGAGGCTTGTTCGACCGCCGCCTGGCCGGGCTCGATGTCGGCAAGCACGTCAAGAGGCAGCACACAACGTCCGTTGACGAGAAGCAGAGATGCGTGATTCTGTGTGGCAGACTCCGGAAAACTGTTGACGGCAATCGAATGCGATTCGCGCACGAGCGGTGCAACTTCAGCCGGCGCAAACAGCGCGACCGGATCGAGACCGAGCGCACAGCGAAGACGCTCAAAGGTGGTCAGTGCACCCGTGCGCACGTCGAAGGCAGCCCGCAGATCAACGAGTGGGGAAATGACGCCACGACCGTCGTCAAAGAAGACGCACGGACGCAGCGCACCGGATTGGGTGGGTTGATGGGTCATGGATTCCCGAATCGTCGGTGTGGGTGAGAGAATCGGAAGACCGGTGCGATCGGAATGAGCAGCAACGCCAGCAGCGTGGCGAGGATGCCGGTGTACACGGCCGAGAAGAGCCCGGACACAAGGCGCTCGCTCGCATCCCAGACGATCGGGTCGCCGTAGAGCTTGTGCACGGTCAGAAATGCCACCACGACGATCTGCGCGATACAGGCAACGATGAGGGCGAGCACTCCCATGCTCAGGGGGTTTCGGCTGACGACCATGCCGCGAATGGACAGAACAAGCTGGGCGCCGATGAGAAATGCGATGGCGTGCGGACCGAGGATCACGGCCGCTTCACGGGGTTCAAGGAGCAGCGCCCCGGTGAGATCGACGAGAACGCCGAGCATAACGGCTGCCCAGAGCACGGCACGCTGAGACGCGTGCAGCGCGATGAACACGAGAAACGCAATGACAAAGCTCGGTGCGACGGTGTAATGCGTCAGGCGGAGCAAAAGCAACTCGCGGAGCCCGATTTCCAGCCCGAAACACACCCACGCAGCAATGGCAAACGCGAACCAGTTCAAGGGCGTGACTCCAGGGTCTGTTCAATCGGAATGCGGAGCACGACCTGGCTGACGGCACGCAGATCGGCGATGGGTTGGACCCGAATCCAGCGGCGCAGAGGCTGGCCCGGCGCAGGCTCGATCTCTATGACCCGGCCGAGCAGGAGCATCTGGGCGCTGTCCGGCCAGGATCCGTCGGTCACGCGAAGTCTGACGTCCTGCCCAACTGCGAGAGGGTGCTCCGGGTCCGGCGTTCTCGGCTCGGTGACCGGGCCGCGAAGCGTGCCGTCGCCGGTGGGTGTGAGTGAGCAGGCGAGCATGTGAGCGCCGTCATCGTCGAGCATGACGACACCGTCAAGCCGTCCTGCCCGGCGCGTGGTGATCGGCAGCACTTCGGAAACCGAGCCGAGCACCCGTTCGACACGCCCGACGAGCTGAATGCCCTGATAGGTCGCGACGGTGTGAGTGGTCACCCCGGCGTTCTTGCCTGCACGCACTGTCAGCAGGCCTGCGGTCAGGTCTGAGGGGTTGCCGATGACGGCGCAGGTGAGCGGCCTGACGGCCGTGCCCGGATCAAGGGCAAAGCCCCGCTGAAGATCCTCGATGATACTTCGAAGCCGTTCGTTCTCGAGCTTCTCACGCAGCAGGGCCTGCCGCGTGCGTTCGAGTTCCTCGGCCAGGACCTGCTCGGGGTCATCAACAAGCGACTCGATACGCCCCGGCGCCACCCATCGGGAAACTTCCGAGATTGGGTGCGAGACGGGGGCGATGACGCGGTAGGCCAGTTCAGAGAATGGTGTAAGCCAAGTGCCGACGGGCCGGACCGGAAGCAGCCCGAAGATGGACAGAAAGACGACGGCCAGCGCAAATGCGCGTCCGCCGGGAGTCGCATGATGATGTGGTCTCGATCTCGGCATCCTCACGTGTCGGGCCGGGCAAGCCTTGTCGTCCTCCGCAGCAGGTTGTCATAGATCCATATCGCTCTCAAGCGTGTCGCGCCACATTTCGATGTTCTCGAGGTAGATCGCCGTACCACGCGCCACGCAGGTCAGGGGATCTTCGGCAAGCTGAACATCGAGTCCGGTGGCCTTCTGGATGACGATGGGAAGCCCCCGGAGCAACGCACCGCCTCCCGCGAGCATGATGCCGTTTTCTACCAGGTCCGCAGCCAGCTCAGGCTCGACCCGTTCCAGTGTGCGGGTAACAGTCTCGATGATCGAGTTGAGCGGCTCTTGCAGGGCTTCCCTGATCTCCTCGCTGGTAATGACGGTCTTGCGAGGCAGACCTGAGATCATGTCACGCCCGCGGACCTCCATCGAAGTTTCGTCCCCGACCTGAGCAGCCGAGCCGATTTCGATCTTGATGCGCTCGGCAGTCTGCTCACCGATCATGAGGTTGTACGTGCGCCGCATATGCGCGATGATCGCCTCGTCCATGTCGTCACCGGCCACGCGCACGGATTCGCAGGTCGCAATATCCCCAAGAGACATGATGGCAACCTCGGTCGTCCCCCCACCGATGTCAACGATCATGCTCGCGGTCGGCTCGCCGAAGGGCAGGCCCGCGCCAATGGCAGCAGCGATCGGTTCTTCGAGCAGATAGGTTCGCCGGGCGCCGGCCCGTTCGGCCGAATCAAAGACAGCACGCTTTTCCACCGCCGTGATGCCGGAAGGAATGGAAATCACCACGCGCGGATGGAAAATCCAGCTCCGACCCGAGACCTTGCGGATGAAGTAACTGAGCATGGCCTCGGTGATTTCAAAATCACTGATCACGCCGTCCTTGAGGGGACGAATCGCTGTGATCGAGCCGGGGGTCTTGCCGAGCATCTCCTTGGCGACCCATCCGACGGCCTGGCCGTTCTTGAGAACCTGATTCGTGCCCTTGCGCACAGCCACGACGCTGGGCTCATTGAGGACGATGCCCTGACCCCGGACGGCCACCAGCGTGTTGCAGGTGCCCAGGTCGATTCCCATGTCGACACTCAGCAGTCCGATGAGACGGTCGAGAATCACTCGAAAAGCTCCCTCCTCGGGCCCATCCCTGGCCCGCGGGATCGTATCTGTGCCATGAAGTTATCGGGTAAGCGGCGGTTTTGCCACTACCCCGATCGAGATGTGAACACATGCCCGGTCCAGTCTGTGCCTGAGCGTAGGAGCATGATCCGCTGCAGCCAGCGCCGTCCGCACGGAATCCATCCTTCAAACTCCACAAAAACGAGCGCGACCGCCCGGGCCGAGATGGGATCCATCTCTGCCCAGACGGCCACGCTGCCGAAGGGGGATACCTGCTCAGTCCCTGGATGCGATCGGTCCGTTCGTGCCGGTCTGCGTCGGCTCGACCTCGATCACCTCCGGCTCGATCTGAAGCTCGCGCGTCGGATCGACGCTCGTGCCCACGGCATTCTCGTGCTGGATGAGGAACTGTGCCTCGGCCTCGTAATCACGCGACGAGCTCGCATTGGCGAAGTTGTCGAGCTGGGCCTTTTGCTGAGCCCGGATGCTCGCCAGGCGACGATGGAGATTGTCCAGGCTCGTCGCCTGGTAGCGAGAATGTTCCTCAATCGTCTTCTGGCGATCGCGCATCATCGAGATGAGCCGTTCGTTGCGATCAATGGCATCGACCTGCGCGTCGAGCTGAAAGAGCTGAGCCTGGAACTCGGCCTGCTCGGTTTCGAGGCGCGTGAGCAGGGAGGCCAGCTGTTCTTCCTGCTGGGTCAGATAGCCCAGGTCGGTCTGAAGCTCGGCAACACGCTGGGCGTGAAACGACGCGGTCTGCCTGATCTGGTTGGCCTTGGCGTAGGCATCATTGATGCGCACGGGCGTGTTGGCCCAGGTGACTTTCACGATGGCGCCCGGGTTCTGGCTCTGGACGCCGCGGGCGTGCTCGATGGTGCTCTCCAGAACCGCAAGGTCGGCCTGTGTGAGCGCAACGACTTTTTCGCTCACCGCCATTTCATGCTCAAGCTGGGCGATCTGATCGCGAACTTCCGCCAAATCGGCCCGAACGTCCGCAATCTTCTTCGGATACTGCGCTTCGAGATCACGGATCTGGGCACGCAGGGCGACCGGATCATCGATGTTGTGGTCGATGACACGCGTGACGGCGTTCTTTGCCTGCCCGCACATTGCGTGGACCGAACCGGGGCTGGCCCACTCTGCGATGACCACGCCGGTCCCCAGCGCCAGGGCGCTGATGACTCCGAAGCGAACAATGCCCTTGATGAGTGCCATTGGGAACCTCCTGATGTCTGGCGAGTGCTGCGGGCTTTGCTGTACCCGCTGGTGTTCTTGACATCCCGCCGGTGACGAAGTTGGCGGGCTTCGGGTATCTCGTTCCGAGAGTGGAGCCGCGAGTTTCAGGGCAAGACGAGAAATTGCGCACTTTCTGTCTGCAGGGCCAGGATTTGGCGCAAAACCCGAACAACGATCATACAGATGCATGTTTTTGGCTTGGAATGACGCAGCCAGGCGGTATGCTCTAGATAGAGATGAAAGAAAAATCACTCGGATCGGAAGAACCGGCGGGCTCGGATGCCTCGAGCCGGAAGGGTGGATCGAACATGCTCATGCAAGTGACCACGAGCTTTATCGTTCGGCTGCGAGCCAACGAGGAGGCCGCGTGGTTTGAACTGTGGGAAGTCTTCGGCCCTGTCATCCGCGCACAGCTGACCAAGTGGGGCCGGGGACGCATCGGCGTTGAAACCGTGCGCGATCTGTCGCAGGAAACGCTCGCGGCGCTGACCACATCCATCGATCGATACGATCCGGCCCGCGGCGCACGCTTCAGCACCTGGCTGCTGGCGATTGCCAAGCACGTGCTCGGCGACGAGATGGACCGTCGCATGGCGCTGAAACGAGGAGGAGGCAAGGCCAACGCTGCACTCGACGAAACGTGGATGGCAGCCTGCGACGGTCGCTCCGTGGACCGGGCCTACGAGGAAGGGGTGTTTCGCTCGAAAGTCGAAGCGGCCATTCGTATGGTCGAGCGCGAAGCCGACTTCACGGACTTTTCGATTTACCGCATGCGCGTGTTCGATGGCCGAAGCGGCAAGGACGTGGCTGCGGCCTTGGGTCTCAGCGAACCGACCGTGAGCCGACGCCTCACCCGAGTCAGGGAGTTGCTCCGGGCCAAGCTCGCCGAGGTGATCGCCACGTATAGCTTTACGGAGGAGGAACGCTCGGAAGCGGCGCAAAACGGGCTCGAGCTGAATCCCAACGCCAATCCAGACAAGGCCGATGACGCTCTTTTCGACGAGGCAATCGCCGACATCTACCACCGCCAACTCGAGCTGAGGCGTCAGGACGAACAGGCACTGATGGGTTGAGAATCACGAACTCGTGACGGAGCACGATCATGGCACTGGTCCCAACACTGATGTACATCACCGTCGGGGTGGTCGCGGCTGTCGCGATCGCCATCCTGGGCGCCGTGGTGCTCGTGCGCGCTTTCAAGGTCCTCGGGTTTCTCATTGCCCACGTCGCTCGCTTCATCGGAGGCATGTTCTCAGACACGTTCCGCTTTGTGGGCGCGGTTGTGTTGATGATCGTGCTGGCGCCCATGGTGCTGCTGAGCGTGGTGATCGGACGCTGGTCGGCAGCCGCACACTACGGACGGGCGGTCAAGAACGAAATCAAAACGGCCGTTGTGAGCCTCTACCGGGTCGGCATCGGGCACCCCTTGCGTTTGATCGGATTGGCAGCCGTCACGGAAGGGCTCGAACAGCGCCTGCCCCAGGTCATCGCCGAAGCGCCGGGCGCTGACAAGCCCAGCAAGCGACGCGTGGGAATGTTCGACGGGTACACCATCGTGGGCAGCCTGCCGGGCGGAGGCTCAGGCGGACGCCTGTATATTGCCGAACCCAACGAGTTGAAACTGGCAGCATTTGCCCGGCGCGGGCTGAATGACGTTGAGCAGGTGGTCATCAAGAGCTTCAGCCTGACCGACGGCTCGAGCCTGCCGCAGATCGTGCGTGAGAGTCGAGCACTGGACGCAGCCAAAAAGCTGGGACTGGTACTCGAGCACGAGCTGACCGACGAGCGATTCTTCTACGTGATGAAATATGTTCCCGGCGAAAGCCTTTCCACGCTGACGACCCGTTGGCACGGGCTTTCGTCGAGTCAGGGGCTGGACGATCACTACCTGCGCGATGCGTTGGGATACATTGCCGACCTGCTGCGTGCCCTGGAGACATACCACTCCGGCGGCCTGTGGCACAAGGACGTCAAGCCCGACAACATCATCGTTGACGGCTCTGAAGCGCACCTGGTCGATTTCGGGCTGGTGACGCCCCTGCGTTCGGCCATGACGCTGACGACCCACGGGACCGAATATTTCCGCGATCCGGAGCTGGTTCGCCAGGCGCTGCGCGGGGTGAAGGTGCACCAGATCGACGGGTCGAAGTTTGACATTTACGCAGCCGGTGCGGTGCTCTATTCAGTGCTGGAAAACTCCTTCCCTGCACATGGAGGCCTGAGCCAGATCACCAAGCGGTGTCCAGAAGCCGTGCGCTGGATCGTGCGTCGGGCCATGACCGATTACGACAAGCGCTACGCGACGGCAGGGGAAATGCTCAGCGACCTGGAAACCGTGCTGGCAGCGGATGACCCCTTCGCGGTGCGCCCGGCCGATTTGCCGAGCGTCAAGCACGGAGGAACAGCAACCGAACTGCCCAGGCACGATTGGGACCCGGCGCCGATCGGCGCCGCCGCTGCCGGCACTCCGGTGCCACCGGCTCAGCCTGCACAGGAACGCGCGGTGCCCAAACGACTGGCAGGTCGCCCGAAGCTGCATGTGACCGGTTGGTGGTCGGGCAAGTATGAACTTGTCGACGAACACACTGCGGGCACGAAAGCGTCGGACGATGACGGGGGCTATGTTGCCGTGGCGGGCCTTGCCGGCGCTCGCCCATTCTTTCACGCCGGTCAAGTGGGAAAGGACGGGCTGAAACAGGCCGTTGATCGCGCAGTGCCCAAAGCTCGGGCTTCCGCAGCCGAGCAACTTCGCTCGGCGCGCGCCCGTGCTGCTGCCCGGCGACGCGCCGCTCAACAGCGTGTCTCGTCCATGCACCGCAGGCTGAAGAATCACAGAGACCCGGCAGCCATCAACGCGGGCGTTGTCGCGGGCGTGGTGTTTGCGATGCTGCTCTTCGCAGTGCTCGGCGCAGGTGCGCTGCTGGTGGTTTCAGGCGCGGCTCCCTCGCGCAGCATGTCGGTTGCGATCAACGATGCGGAGCCTCCGCGCCCTGCCGAGCCTCCAATGTTCGGGTCATCGCTGAGCGTCTCGAGCCCCCCTGCGGCAGACTCGCCTCTTCCAGCCTCGCTCCTTTCTGCCGTAGAAAATCGCTCGGTGCTGTTGGTCTCGGACCTGACGCCTCCGATCGACAAGAAGGTCAATGAGGCCGTCGCGTCGGTGGTTTCGAAGCTGGTCGCGGCG
>RFGK01000183.1 GCA_003697045.1 Planctomycetota bacterium | reverse complement strand
CGCCCGAATACGGGCGTCAATCGAGGCTATCGGCCTGGACAGCTTCGGCCCGATGGTCGGCTCGCCAGTCTGACCGCCGCGTGCGGGCCGGTGCTGTACGTTGCCGACGCGTTCGGGGATGGATTTTACAACAACGCATTTGTGTGTGAACCTGCCGCGAACATTGTCAAGCGGCTTGTGCCACGCGTGGAAAACGGCCTCCCGCAGTGGATCAATGCCTACAACGACGACGAGTTTCTGACCTCCACCGATGAGCGGTTTCGCCCGGTCGATGCGCAGGTCGGCCCGGACGGAGCGCTTTACATCTGCGATATGTACCGCGGCGTTATTCAACACCGCACGTATCTGACGTCCTATCTGGCTGATGAAATCCGGGCGAGGGGGCTGGAGTATCCGCTGGGTCTGGGTCGGATCTATCGCATCACGCGGAAGGGAGCAGAGCGCCACAAGGTGCAGCCGTTGAGCCATGCGAGCAACGCCGAGCTGGTCGCCGTGCTGGCTGAGCCAAACCTGACGCGGCGGCTGGCGGCTCAGAGGCTGCTCGTAGAGCGCCGGCCAAGCGATGTGTCCGATCTGTTGCGCGACATGCTGAATAATGCTCCTGAGCCAACGGCGCGCGTGCACGCTCTGCGCACGCTTGAGGGCATCGGTGCTGCGACCTCGGCAGATGTGATTGCAGCGCTGGCCGACGAAGACGAGCGCGTCGTGTTCAATGCGTGCGAGCTTGCTGAAGTGTTCGACCCGTTCGAGATGCTGGAGCCGCTGGTCGCGGTGCTCGATCGAGAAGATCGGCTGCTGCGCATGCAGGCGGCGCTTTCGATCGGCTCGCTCCAGACCGAAGCCTCGCGCGATGTGCTTGTCGAACTTGCTCGCAGCCATGCCGACGATGAGCTCATGCGTTCAGCAGTCGTCAATAGTCTGGCCGGGCACGAAGTGGACGCCTTGAGCACGTTGTTGGCCGACGACGATTGGCCCGGAGATGCTCACGACCGGGCGATGCTGAGTGAGCTGGCCGATGCAGCGATCAACGCCGATCAGGGCGTTCGTCTGCTCGAGTTGTTTGTTCGAATGGCAGCGCGATCGCCGGCCCGCGCCGAGATGCTCATCACGAGAGTGGCACATTGGCAAAGGCTCGACGGAAGTGCACGCACGCTCACGCTCGTGCGCGAGCCGCGGGGGTGGACCGAACTTGTCACAGCCTCGGCGGGGCGCTTGAGCGATTTTGCCGCGCGAGTGGATCGAAAGTTGCACTGGCCGGGTCGTCCTGAAGCTGAGACAACTGCCCTGACGACAGACCAACGCCTGCTCCTTGCCCGGGGAGCACAGGTGTATGTCTATTGCCAGGGGTGTCACGGCGCATCTGGGGAGGGGATGGGAACCCAGTATCCCCCGCTGGCCGGCTCGCCGCGGGTGCTCGGCCCTCCTGAACGGCTTGCCCGCGTTCTGCTGCACGGTTTGGAGGGGCCAATCGAGCGCAGAGGCGTTGTTTATGACGACACAATGCCACCGGCGCCCCTGAGCGATGATCGAGAGTTCGCAGCCGTGATG
Organism: Planctomycetota bacterium; assembly: GCA_003697045.1. Classification (GTDB taxonomy): domain Bacteria; phylum Planctomycetota; class Phycisphaerae; order Phycisphaerales; family UBA1924; genus J022. Next base: position 1,627 of record RFGK01000183.1, on the reverse strand, counting down.
AGCTATATTCGAAGCGCGTTCGGAAACGAAGCAGAGCCAGTGGAGCCGGCTCTTGTGGCACAAGTGCGCGAGAAGACGCGCGGGCGCACGAGACCCTGGACTCAAAGGGAGTTGGAGGCCTTGCCTTCGGAGAATCAACCATGATGTGTGTGGGAGTCATAGGTGCATCTCTTGCGATTGCTGTCGTGCCTCCGCCCGAGGCTGTGGTACTCTTTGACGGCTCAAGTCTTGACGCCTGGCAGCATGACGACGGGCGCGATGCGGGATGGACCATCGAAGACGGCGTTTTGGTGGTGCGCCCAGGCTCAGGTTCGATTCGCACGCGAGACACCTACGGCGCACTGACGCTGCATCTTGAATACATGACCCCGGTGCTTCCGGATGAGATTCAGGGGCAGGCACGCGGCAACAGCGGCGTATACCTGCACAATCGCTACGAGGTCCAGATTCTCGATTCGGCGGGAAGAGCACCTGCCCCCAACGAAGCAGCTGCGATCTACGGCCGACGAGCGCCCGATGTGAACGCGGCCTTGCCCGCCGGGCATTGGCAAACGTATGACATTGACTTTGCACCACCTCGCTTTGATGCACAGGGCAGGAAGATCGCCGACGCGATGATGACGGTGTTGCATAACGGGGTGGTCGTACACGAGAAGGTCTCGGTGCCGGGGCCGACCGGGATGGCCCGCATCCGGGCAGAGGTCGCCACCGGCCCGATCGTCTTGCAAGACCACGGCGACAAAGTCCGCTTCCGCAACATATGGATGATCGAGCGTGCACATGCGCTGTCCGAGCACACGCCAGACTTGTTTACACCAATCTTCGATGGGCAGACGCTCGACGGCTGGGTCAAGCGTGGCGGAGAGGCTGAGTATCGCGTCGAGGACGGGTGTATTGTCGGCACGACGCGCCCCAACACGCCCAACACCTTCCTGTGCACCGAGCGAGCGTTTGCCGATTTCGAGCTTGACCTCGAGTTCAAAGTCGATGACGAGCTCAACTCCGGCGTACAGATTCGATCGGCGTCAGACCCAGGCTATCGCAACGGAGTTGTGCACGGCTACCAGGTCGAGATCGATCCATCCGACCGGGCATACACCTGCGGCATCTACGAGGAAAGCGGGCGCGGATGGCTCTATCCGCTTGATGAGAACAAGCCCCCACGCGAGGCGTTCCGTAACGGCCAGTGGAACCACATGCGCGTCTGGGCCAGAGGCCCGCACATCCGCACATGGATCAACGGCGTACCCGCAGCCGACCTCATCGATGACAAGGCTGCCTCCGGATTCATCGGTCTGCAGGTGCACGGCGTCGGCAGCCGCAGCGAACCGCTCGAAGTGCGATGGCGAAACATACGTGTGCGAGAGCTGAACGAGTAAAGGAGCAGCCCCGGCCATTCCTCCGTTCATTCCGCCCGGCCGCGCGCAAGCTGTGTGAATCGATGCCGCTGAAACGAGCGCTCGCCGGAGCGAGGTTTTGCCTGCTACCGCGGTAGTCGCGCATTCAATGGCGGAAGCTCCGGTACGCTTCCGCTCGGGAGCGTCTGATACCAGTAGGCAGTTGAAGCGATGTCGTCGGTGAGCGGCTGATACTTCGTTGTCTCATACCAGCCCAGCGCCTGCACGGT
>RFGK01000182.1 GCA_003697045.1 Planctomycetota bacterium | reverse complement strand
GTCTCGACCGATCACATGCGCGAGCTGTCATACAACGATCGGCGAGCACTGCACAACCTCAAGTATTTCACCTGGGTTGAACAGCAGCAGCGCTCGGTCGATGAGCTCGACCGGCTGTGGGACCCGGACTTCTGGGTCCAGACTTTTGCGCAGGTCGAACAGTGGGACCAGGCGATTGAGGCGTTCAACGATCGCGCAGGGACAGCGTCATGACGAGGCAAAACGGTTCAACATCCGTGCAGATGCAACTCACCGTCAACGGCGAGGCGCGTACCTTTGTCGGCGATCCCGATTCCTCGCTGTTGCAGTTTCTGCGCGATGATTGTGGCGATACCTCACCGAAAGATGGATGTTCGCCGCAGGGTGCGTGCGGCGCGTGTGCGGTCGAACTGAACGGCAAGGTCGTGCTCAGTTGTGTGATTCCCATGCGCAAGGCCGACGGGGGCATGGTCATCACGCCCGCCGGGCTTGACGAAAGAGTGGGGGGAGCGCTCACCGAAGCATTTGCCCAGTGCGGCGGCGCACAGTGCGCGTACTGCATCCCCGGAATCGCAGTGCGGGCAGCCCACCTGCTCAAGTCCAATCCCGACCCGAGCGATGAGGACATCCGGGCGGCACTCCAGCAGCATCTGTGTCGATGCACGGGCTATCAGAAGATCGTCGATTCGATTCGCACGGCGGGCGAGTCGCTTCGTACGGGCGAACCGATCCGGCCCCGGTCCGAGAGCGCCGGCGTCGGGGCGAGATTGAGCAAATACAACATTCGGCCGGCGGTGCTTGGGGCAAGGCCATTTGTTGCGGATATGTCTGTGCCGAACATGTTGCACGGTGCGGTACGGCTGAGTGACCATCCGCGGGCGCGCGTGCTCCGAATCGACACGAGTGAAGCCAGCGCATTGCCTGGCGTGCATCGCGTCTTCCTGGCAAAGGACATTCCGGGCAATCGACACGTGGGATTGATTGTCCCGGATTGGCCGGTCATGGTGGCCGAGGGTGAGATCACCCGATACGTAGGTGATGTGCTGGCGTGCGTGGCGGCCGAGACGCGCGAGATCGCCCGCACCGCTGCGCGCTTGATCAAAGTCGAATACGACGTCCTTGAACCGGTCACGGATATGTTCGAGGCAGTCAAACCCGACAGTCCGAAAGTGCATGAAGGTGGAAACGTTCTGAGCGTATCGCGCGCAAAGAAGGGTGATGTGGATGCCGCCTTTGCACGCTGCGCACACATCGTCGAGCAGACGTACACCACGCAGATGATCGAGCACGGCTACCTGGAGCCGGAGGCGTGCCTGGCCTGTCCGCACGATGGCGGCGTCAAGGTCTATTCCCAAAGCCAGGGCGTGTACGAAGATCGGCGACAGATCGCAAGCCTGCTCGGGCTCAATGAGCGCGATGTGGATGTCGTGCTTGTCCCCAATGGCGGCGGGTTCGGAGGCAAGGAAGACCTGTGCGTGCAGGGACACGCGGCTCTGATGGCACGCCTGCTGGATCGGCCGGTCAAGATTGTCATCTCGCGCGATGAGTCGATCCTCATGCACCCCAAGCGACACCCGCTGCACATGGTCTACAAGGTCGGCTGCACGGATCGCGGAGAGCTGCTCGCCGTGCAGGCACGCATCCACGGCGACACGGGCGCGTACGCCTCGGTTGGGATGAAGGTGCTCGAACGGGCGGCCGGACATGCAACCGGCGCATACCACGTCGAAAACGTCGATGTCGAGTCCACAGCTGTCTACACCAACAACCTGCCGTGCGGTGCCATGCGGGGCTTCGGCGCCAATCAGGCAAACTTTGCCATCGAGTGCGCGATCGACGAGCTGTGCGAGCTCGGCGGCTTCGATCGTTGGCAGTTCCGCTACGACAATGCGCTCACCGAAGGCCGAAGCACCGCCACCGGACAAGTGCTGGCCTCGGGTGTGGGCGTCCGGGCCACCCTTGAAGCGGTCAAGGAACAGTTTCAATCCGCTCGATTCGCCGGTATCGCCTGTGGGCTCAAGAACACCGGCATCGGCAACGGCATGCTCGATGAGGGCACGGCCCGCATCGTGATCCGCGCAGCAGACCACGTCGAAATCCACCACGGCTGGACCGAAATGGGCCAGGGCGTGGACACCATGGCGGTGCAGACGTTCTGTCAGGAAACCGGTCTCTCACACGAGCTTGTTTCGGTGCACGTCGAAACGGCGTACGACGCGCCCTGCGGCATGACGACCGCTTCGCGTGCCACCAGTCTTGTCGGAAACGCCATCATCGATGCGTGCAAACAGCTCAAGCTTGATCTGGCACAGCACGGCCTGTCCGAGCTGGTGGGGCGCACGTACTTCGGCCGATGGACCTGCGATTGGACCAACAAGCCAGGCAACACCGACGGCAAGCCGATCAAGACGCACTACTCCTACAGCTACGCCACGCAGGTTGTCATTCTTGACGATACGGGCAGGATCGAGCGTGTCATTGCAGCCCACGACGCCGGGCGTGTGATGAACCCGACGCTTTTCGAGGGGCAGATCGAAGGCTCGGTGCACATGGGCCTCGGATACGCCCTGACCGAGGAGCTCGTGCTGGAGGGTGGACGCCCGAAATCCACGCGTTTGCGCAAGTGCGGCATCATGCGTGCGCGTGACATGCCTCCGGTGGAAGTGATCGGAGTTGAAGTGCCCGACGAGTTCGGGCCGTATGGCGCCAAGGGTGTCGGCGAGATCGGGCTGGTTCCGACGGCTCCGGCGGTGGCCAATGCACTGTTCACATTTGACGGCCGCCGCCGCCGCTCGCTTCCCATGAAAGATTGAACCGGCATGAGGAACACCGCGCCGAACCAAAGTGATGAAGCGCTTTACCTGGCCGATGCAGGGTACATCGATTCCGATTCGCTCGAGATGCACAGGGGTCATCTCGTCGTGACGCCAGGCGACGATGGATCGATTGAGTTCATCGACGCGATCCCGGAAGGGGCAAAGCGCATCGAGTGCGCCGGGCGCATCGTGACCAGGTCGTTCGCGGTCGCGCATCACCATATCTACTCGTGCCTGGCCCGCGGCATGCCGCCACCCGGGGAGGCGCCCGAAAGCTTTGTCGAAATCCTTGAACGCATCTGGTGGAATCTCGACAGGAAGCTCGACCTGGAGATGATCCGGGTTTCGGCGCTCGCAGCCGGTGTCGAAGCAGCCAAATGCGGCACGACGCTCATCATCGATCACCATGCTTCACCGAACACGGTCTCGGGATGTCTGAGCACGATCGCCGAATCGCTCGAGCGCGTCGGGCTTTCGCACGTTCTCTGCTACGAGTTGTCCGATCGCGACGGTCCAGCCAGTCGCAAAGCCGGTTTGGAAGAAACGCGCGAATTCCTGCAAGCCCATCAGGGGCTCGTCGGGTTGCATGCGTCCTTTACGGTCTCCGATGCGTTGCTCGATCAGGCGATGGAACTGGCGCACGAGTATGAGACCGGCATCCATGTGCACGTTGCCGAGGCCGAATCGGATCAGGAGCATTGTCTGGCAACGTATGGCATGCGCTGTGTTGAGCGGTTTGCGCGGGCAGGGGCGCTAGATATGTCGCGGACGATCCTTGCGCATTGCATTCATCTGGATGAGTCAGAGCGCGAGCGTCTTGGTTCGTCGCAAGCCTGGGTCAGCCAGCAGGCCGAGAGCAATCTCAACAACGGTGTTGGCGTGTGTGATGCGCGCGGGTTTGAAGAGAAGATGATGTTGGGAACCGATGGCATGAACGGCGACTGTCTCGCAGCCGCCCGGGCGTCGTTTCTTGCCGGACAGGCTCTTGACGCACCGACGCCTTTGGCGATCTATCGGAGATTGAGGCGTGTGCACGAATATCTGGCCGGTGCGGGCTTTGTTGGCGACGGACCCAATAATCTCGTGCTGCTCAACTACGATCCGCCGACACCGATCACGAAAGACAACTGGCCGGCACACGTGGTTTATGCCCTGAATCGTTCGCACGTCGACACGGTAATCAGCAACGGGCGTGTGATCGTTTCAGGCGGGCGTAGTACGCTCGTGGATGAGCAGGAGATCATGAGCATGGCCCGGGAGCAGGCGTCCCGGCTCTGGAGCAGGTTATGACTGAGCCGCTGCGTGTTGATCGTGATCGCCTCATGGATTCGATCGACCAGCTCGCTCGCATCGGTGCCTATGACGCCGGCGGGGTGATGGGCGTGCGGCGGCTTGCGCTGTCGGATGAAGATGCAGCCGGACGACGCCTTGTGATCTCGTGGTTTGAACAGGCTGGCCTGAATGTCAGCATCGACCAGATTGGAAACGTCTACGCCGATCGGGCAGGGCAGGATCCCACCCTTGCGCCCGTGATGGCCGGATCACACGTGGATTCTGTCCCGACGGCCGGTCGTTTCGACGGAGCACTCGGCGTGCTTGGCGCGCTCGAAGTCGTTCGCACGCTTGATGACATGAACATCCAGACCAAACGTCCGCTCACGATTGCGTTCTTTACCGATGAGGAAGGCTGCCGGTTTGGAACCGACATGCTGGGAAGTGCCGTAGCGACCGGACGAATCGCGCTCGAACACGCCCTT
>RFGK01000024.1 GCA_003697045.1 Planctomycetota bacterium | reverse complement strand
GTGCGAGCGCACAGGCCCGTACACTGATCTTCATGCACATTCTCGGCATCGATCCCGGCCTTCGCATCACCGGGTACGGGTGTGTGGCCGGTCGCACCGGATCGCTCACGCTCGTCGAGGCCGGCGTCATTCGCCTGGCCGACCGCTCACGCACGCGCTCCGTTGCTGAACGGCTCGTCGAACTGGACCAGGACATTGGCGACCTGCTCGATCGGCTTCGGCCACAAGCCGTCGCGGTCGAGGGGCTGTTTACCCACTATCGCCATCCTGCCACGGCGGTGGTCATGGCCCATGCGCGCGGCGTCGTGCTGCTGGCTGCACAAAAGCGAAGTCTTCAGCTCATCGAACTCAAACCGGCCGAGGTCAAGAAATCAATGACCGGTTCAGGGCGCGCAAGCAAGGAACAGATGCAGCGGGCGGTGCAACAGGCTTTCGGCCTTGCGAGCATGCCGGAGCCGCCCGATGTCGCCGATGCCATCGCCATTGCAACCTGTGGGCTGGAACGGATCGAAGTTGGTCGTTCCCTGGAGTCGATGCGGTAGGCCGATCGTGCCGGGGAAAGAAGCATGCGGGCGACGATGTGATCCCGGGCATTGCGTTCAGTTTTCGACGCTAAAGCGTCCCGGATTTCCCACGAGCTTGCGAGCGTGGTGGTGTCAGGGCGTCAGTTTGGTGGTTCCTCGCACAGGAGCCGCGGGGCGGCGCAGGCGTGCGTCATAGAGCACTTCCGCAAAAGGCCCCGGCTCAAGGTACTCGATGCGGCCTTCGATCGTCAGCGACTGGGCGTTTGCGGGAAACCTCTCAAGCGGTGCTGCCGCCGGGAGGATCATCTCCACGCGCCCGTATCGGGGGAGGGTCACTTCCGGCGAACGCACCCCCTCAAAGAAGCGGTTGTTTCCCGCCGAGACACGGTATCGAGCTTCGCGCAGTTCGATATCGTGGCCGTTCGGGTTTTCACCAAGAATGACAAGCTCGACGCTGACCCCCTCAGAGGTGCGCTCGGCGGTTCGAGCACTGATCAACTCAAACCGGGGTGGTTGCGTGCTGCGAGCACACGCGCCGAGCAGGAACGTGATGAGAACCGTTGCGCATGTGATGATGAGTTTGGGCACGTGCAGAGCGTACCCCAAGCCGGACCGATCGGCCAGTGGTTAGGGGCGTGCGCGGGCCGAAGTGGGGGAGATGCTCACCCAGCTCGGATCTTGGTATCCGTAGTCGACTGCCTGTGCCAGGGCCATGGGGTGGGTTTCAGAGACGTACTGTCCCCAGTGCACAGTGAGCCAGCCGAGAACAAGGAAGCACACCCAGGCGCCCAGCTCGGCCGAGCGTGTGCGTCGAATGGCATAGAGAATGCCGACCGCGGTGAAGACCGTCCCGAGTTTCCAGAGCACGAGCAGGGGGATGGACTGCGTGGACATGATCGCCCGAGCGAGGGGGTTGGCTTCGGGGAATCCGCCGGCGTCGGCGAGATAGAGGATGGTCAGATAAAGATCGGCCAGGCTCAGCACGATGACAAACACGAGCAACAGAATGACACGTCGAGCACGAGCGTTTGCCCGGCGAGCCGCGTGCAAGCCATGTTCCGACACCGAGGCAGCGAGCGTCGTCATGATTCGCTCAGTTCGGCCAAGATGAGGTTCGGCTTGAGAGAACCACCCCCCAAGTCGTGCGGTACAGTGACGTGGGGGACGATTCGCGCGTTTCTCCCCACCGGTGTGCCCGAGAACCTCCAATCGGGGGTGGCCGTGATTGTTCGTGCATTGCTTCTCGTCTCATTCCTGACCGGGCTTGCCCGGGGGCAACTGGCCACGCCCGAGAATCCGGTGTATGTCGATGATGCCCCGGCTGCCCGCGACGTGCTGCTGCGGCTGGACGACCTGATCGCCCAGGGCAGCATCCGTGAAGCCGTGCGCGAAGTGCAGCAGGTGCTCGACACCAACGCCGAGCGCGTGCTCCCCAGCAGCACCGATGAGGGCCTGTTTGTTTCCGTGCGCACAGTGCTGCGCCAAAGACTCATCGATGACCCGGCGCTGTTGGCTGCGTATCGCGAGACGATCGAGCCCGAGGCGGCATCCCTGCTCGAGCGCAGCCGACTGGAAGAACTCGTGCGCACGCGGGTGCTCACTCCGTCGGGATACGAAGGGGTGTTGCGCCTGGCGCAACTGCACGTCGAGGCGGCGCGGTTCGAGGCGGCGCTGCGCACGCTGCAAGAGCTTGTGGGCCATCCGGATTTCAACCAGCGTCGGGACGATGCGATTGCGCTGGCACGGCTGATCGCGCGATACATCGAACACGACGGGGCTGAGGCGCTCATGCAGCAGTGGAACGCCGGCGTGGTGCTTGAGCGGATCGAGCCGCCCTCGTGGATTGATCGCCCGGGACTTGGCGCGATGAGTGTGGGTCCCGATACAAATATTGCCGGGATTGTGCCCCGGCCGCTTGCGAGCGTCTCGCTTTCGCCGATCCAGGCACCGGAGCCATCGGCACAGGATGCCGGCTTTGTGCCCCGCCGCGGAGTTGCAGACCGCGATGGCGGGGTGAACTGGACGCTCCCGGCAGCGATGGGCGACGTGGTGTATACAAACGACGGCGACACGATCACCGCGTGGGACCGATTCACTCTGCGACAAGTCTGGCGCGTGGCTCGCCGCCAGGAACAGAGCGATGATCTGTTCCAGCAGATCGAGATCCGTCGGCGGCAATCACGGCGCATCGAGGACGCCAGCGAGGTGACTGTGTACGGCGACCGGATCATCGCCGTGACGGGGCTCGCCATCAGCGGCACGCGCCAGGGCGACGGGCGGGCACACTGCATCGATCGTCACAGCGGGCGCGTCATCTGGTCGGTAGATCCGGCCGAACTCGATCCACAACTGAGCGACGGGAGCATTCGAGGCCCGGCCGAAGTCGTTGAGGGCACCGTGGTTTTCGCAGTGCGAAAGTCGGCACGCGAGCGCCGAATCGTGAGCGTCTACCTCGTCGGGCTGGACATCGAAGACGGATCGCTCAAATGGACCCGGCTGATCGGATCGGCCGGCGCCCTTCCGTTTCAGACTTCGGCCCGGTTTGCCGAAAGGCTGAGTTCAGGGCGGGGGCTGATCTTTCGCGGCGATGAGATCGGGATCATTGCAGCTGTGCGCGCCGACAACGGGCAGGTGCAGTGGGTGCGCCGGTATCCGTCGTTTCGGCTTTATGACAACGACGTTCGGCCCGCATGGGCGAGCACCGGGCCCGTGGTTCGGGACAACTCGGTATTTGCAATCAGCCCGGATCGCGAGCAGGTAGTCAGGCTGGACGCCGAGACGGGGGCCCGGCTTGGGCAGATCGATGCGAGCCGACTCGGCGAGCCATTTTATCTGTTGGCAACGCGCTCGCATCTTGTGGCGGTGGGGGAGTCCAGGCTTGCGTGGATGCGGTTTGACGAGTTTCCGCGCGGGCGCGTGGAGTTGAGTGAGGAACTCGGTCCGCCTGCGGTCGTCGGGCGTGCGTCGGTTGCGGGCGAGCGCGTCGTAGTGCCGCGCGATGGGTTCATCACCACCATCGACACCGCCAGCGGGGAAGAAGTGGACACGGCTGTGGACCGCGCGGGAAACGTGCTCGCGCTTGATGGACAGTTGCTCGTTGCCGATCGAGACAGCCTGCACAGCTACATGGTGTGGGAGGTGGCTTCGGAGCTGCTTGCTCAGCGTGTGGAAGACGACCCTGACAACCCGGTGCCGGCCGCGACGCTGGCCGAGCTGGCATACCGGGCGGGCAAGTTCGATCGGATCATCGAATCGGTTGATCTGGCGTTGGCGACCATCGCGAGGGATCCACAGGCACATGAGTCAACCCGTGCTGCACTCTTTCAAGCCGTGCTCGACATGCTCGACCCGGACTCGAGCCGACAGAGCCAGGGCGCTCAAACGCGGATCACGGACCTGTCGACACTGATGGCGCTGTCCGAGCGTCTGGAAGCGCTTGCCGAACAACCCGAGGAGCTTGTTGCGCATCGACTCATTGAGGCCCGCCTGCGCGAAGCAGGCGGACAACCCGCCCGAGCGGTCGAATCGTTGCAGGAGATTCTTGCCGATTCCCTGCTTGCGTCTTCGTTCTGGCAGGGCGGACAACTGACGATCCGGGCGGATCTTGAAGCCACGCGCCGGCTGCGCGGCTTGCTCATGCGCCGAGGCTGGACGGCATACCGCGCCTTTGAACGCGAGGCGCAGGCCCAACTTGATTTCACACCCGAACGGTCGGATGCAAAGGTGTATGAATCGCTGGCCGAGCAATATCCCTTCTCCACGCTCGCGCCGCGGTTCTGGCTGCTCGCCGGTGAACGATCAGACCAGACAGGCGCGTTGCGCGCATTTGACCGGGGCGTGCGAGCCACAGAGGCGCTCACACAGGTCGGAGCGCGAGTCGATCCGAACGTGGCTGGCGAGTTGTTCGGGCGACTGATATCAGGACTTGTCCAGGCCGGCCGTCCCGGCGAGGCTCGTGCGGTGGCCGAGCGCATGGCCAATGCATGGGCAGGGGCAAACCCGACACTCAACGGCACGTTGATCGACGTCGAACAGTTGCTCGCTTCGGCCTCGTCCACGCCGGGACCCAAGCGTGCGATCATCGGATCTGCCGTCGTCGAACAGCGCACGCCCCGCCTCGAACAGGGGCGTGTATTGTCCGCGACGCTGGAGAAGAATGTGCCCTGTCCGACTGACGCCGTGGTGCTGGCTTCTCCTTCGTCGCAAACTCTCCGGATGCTTGCACTGGATGAATCGGGCACGCTCGTCGAACGCTGGTCGCGCAAGGCGCCGTTCGAGCCGATCCTGCTTGAGCACACAGCAAGCGATGTGCTGATCGCGTGGCTCGATCCGGTCGGTGTCATCCTTGAGATGTTTGATGCGATGCACGGCAACTCGATATGGCGTCTCCGACCGTTCGAGCTGCCGGGCGTGCAAGACGGGGTCAACCGGGCGGCCCTGCTTGATGGCTTTGTCACGCCGCTCGAGGGACGCGTATTCTCCGACCAGGTTCTCGTCGCATCGGACGAAACGATGGTGGCCGTTGCCGAACGCTCCGGGCGCGTGGTGACGATCGATCGGATCAGTGGCCAGGTGCTATGGTCTGGACAAAGCACCGTGCAGCGCGTCTTCGACATGGCGCTGGGCGGGGGCATGCTGGTGTTGGCCGGTTCAAAGCCCGACTCGGGCGAATCATGGACTGCGGGCGTGGTCGCACTCAATGCGCGCACGGGGTTGGTGTCGAGCCGGCTTGATGAGCCCCCGGGAACGGTGCGTTGGGTCCGTCTGACGGACCAGGGGCTGATGATCACGGGGCTTGATCGCGGGCTTGTGTGCGTGGACATCAATCAAAGCCAGGTGCGCTGGATGCTCTCGGAAGAACCCGCCGTCGCGTCGCTTGATGCGTGGATATTTGGACAAGACCTGTATGTGCTTGATCAGGACCGCGCGCTTTGGCGGATCGAAGTGGGCTCTGGGCGCCTGATGCGCCCGGAACTGGAAACGCGCGGGCGATTGATGGACCGGGTGGGCATTCGCGCCGTGGCGATGGATTCGAAAGTTCTGTTTGCCAGCGGCTCGGGGTTGCTCGTGTATGACAGGCTCGGAACATTGGTCGGGATTGACGTATTCGATACCGTTGGAGCGCTGGTTTCGTCAGAGCCGGGGCAGTCCATCATCGCGATGATGGACACTGCGCCATTTGAAAGCCCCGATCGACTGAGTAGTTTCATGCTCCACCTGCTCAGCGTCGATACGGGGCGGCTGCTGGCAACATATCCCGTGCGATTGCCCGCAACGCCCGAATCGGTGAGCCTGCTCAATGGGCTGATTCTCATCTCAGCGGGTGAGGCAACGCTGGTGCTTCAGGCTCCGGCGCCGTAGGGCGTGTGCCGCACGG
>RFGK01000181.1 GCA_003697045.1 Planctomycetota bacterium | reverse complement strand
CCGGCGGGCACCGCGCTTTGGTCAGACCCGGCGGGCTCAGCATCACCTTGCGCGATCGAGCGCAGCGCTTCCATCAGCGGGGCGCGCGTCTGGTCCCACCGCGGATTGGCAACGATGGCAAGGTCGGGTTTGAGTTGAGTGACAACCTTGCCCGCACCACTCGCACCGCCATCAACAGCGAGATTCCAATACACCAGGCGCATCGTCCCGCGCGACGTCGGCAGAACAAATCTGTGCACATGCCCTACACCAAAGACAAACCACAAGGCCAGGCCGAGCAACAACGCCGAAAGCACCGGACGCAGCAGGTATCCTCCAAGCCGGATCGAGAATCGCTCGAAAAGCCAGGAGAGGATGACCAGAACCCATGCCAGCACCAGCACGATCGGCGTGGGCATCCACCACAGGTATTGCGTGATGTGGAAACGGTCAGTCCACACCTGCCCGATCGACCAGGCAAGGATGAGGAGCAGCGCCGTCATTGCACACAGGCGGGCAAACGCCGGAAGGGCGCGCCTCCTGAGCCACTTGAGTCGACCCCGACGTGTGGTTGGAGACATTGACTCGACCGTACATCGGCACACGTGCCCAGGCAAGTGTTGGCTCGTATCATCGCCCATCATGAGTGTGAACTGGTCAACAGCGCGGGTCATCGTCACCGGCGGAGGGGGTTTTCTCGGCTCGCGCGTGGTTTCTGTGCTTCGAGGCTGCGGCGTCGAAGAAGACCGAATCCACATCCCGCATCGGGCGACATGCGATCTGACCGACGCAACGGCTGTCGAGCGGATGTATGAGCAAAGCTTTGACGGTGCCGGCCCGACGATGGTCATTCACCTCGCAGCTGAAGTTGGGGGCATCGGCGCGAATCGCGAAAATCCGGGCCGATACTTCTTTGCCAACATGGCCATGGCGCTGCACCTGATCGAGGGCGCCCGCCGGGCGGGTCTGCATGATCGCGGCGGCAAGTTCGTCCAGGTCGGCACCATCTGCTCATACCCCAAGTTCACTCCCGTGCCATTCCGGGAAGAAGAGCTCTGGAACGGGTATCCGGAAGAAACGAACGCACCGTACGGCATTGCCAAGAAAGCGGCTGGCGAAATGCTGCGAGCCTACCACGATCAGTACGGTCTCGAGGGCGCCTACGTCCTTCCTGTCAACCTCTATGGCCCGGGCGACAACTTCGACCCGCAGTCCAGCCACGTGATTCCTGCGCTGATACGCAAGTGCGTCGAGGCGCGCGATCGCGGCGACGACTCGATCGAAGTCTGGGGCACGGGCTCGGCCAGCCGTGAGTTTCTCTATGTGGAAGATGCGGCTGCGGGCATTGTGCGCGCAGCCGAAATCATGACCGAGCCGGTGCCCATCAATCTCGGGACATGCTCGGAAATCACAATCCGCGATCTGGTCGAACTGATCGCACGCCTGACTGGATTCCGCGGCGAGTTGCGCTGGGACGCGAGCAAGCCCGATGGTCAGCCACGGCGATGCCTCGATGTCTCGCGGGCCCGCGCGCTGCTCGGCTGGCAGGCGCAGGTCGGTTTTGAAGACGGCCTCAAGCGCACAATCGACTGGTGGGAGCAAAACCGAACCACGTAACGACCTAGCGACGCCGGCGCGGCGGATTGCCCCGCTTGACCTCCGCCGGCAATGGATCGATCATCGTGCTCATCGGTGAGTCTTTCATGAAGTCGATCCACTGGCCGGCCCATCTGGGCGGCGCCGGCATGACATTCCACGACCACAACGACGGCGCATACATCGTCTTCCTGCGATCGAACCCGTAGGTCTGCTCATAATAACGGCGCGCGTCCACCGTCTCGAAAAAGTATCGCCCATATGAAATGCCCGGCGCCCAGTAGGGAGTGAAGTGAAATGCGATCGGGATCACTTCGTCCAGTTCATCATGCGTGCCAAAGTACTTGAGTGGACGCTCAAACGGCTGTGTCCACGCGCTGCTCGCCTGCAACTTGACAATATCGACCGGCACCCACGTGAGGCGGCGTTTCTCATCCGGCTCATGTTCGTCATAGAGGGCAAACTCGACCCAGCAGCGCAGCCGGTCGCCATCAGGCCCGCGCGAGGCATTCAATGTGCGCGCAAAGTCGTATCCGATGACGATGCGCGCGGGGATCCCCGCAGCCCGGTAGCAGGCGACCAGCAGTACCGGCAGGTTGAATCGAGAGCCTCGACCCTGTTCGAGCGCAAACTCGGGGCCGTCGACTACGAACGAGCTGAACGCTGAGATCGGCAGGCCCTCGGCCGATTCGCCCCCCGGCCCGCCCCAGCCGCGATTGATCGGGCGGTAGGCCTCGGCCACCTTTATTGCAATCCACTTGGCGGTCTGTGCCGGCGGCAGGGCTTTGGGGTTTCCATCGGTCCACTCCATCACCTTGTCACGCACGCTGCGCAGGTTGTATGGGCCGAAGGGACCCTGATTGACATACAGCTCGGGCTCAAAGACGGTCTGCAGCACGGGGGGAAGTTCGTCCGGCCAGTCAACTCGGGCGGCTGCCTCCTCGTCGTACCGGGTCTCCCACGACCTTCCATAGGTGGTCATGTTCAAGGACATCTCGCCCATCTGCTCGATCGGGCCGAAGGCAAACTCGACAAGAAAGGTTCCGGCTGGAAGCGGCTTTCCCTCGCCACGATTGACGTAAATCTCAGGTTCTTCATCGACGATGCGGTCGTTGATCCGGAGCACGCCCTCGAATCGGTCGATGAACGTCTGCGAGCTGGCGGTTGCGGGCACGAGCGGGAAGAAGACTGACCCACTTTCTGCATCGAATCGCTTGGTCGAGTGCACCAGCACGCCGGTGATGTTCTCGTCTTCAAAGTTGTCGACCTGGAGGCGAATGTTGAGTTTCCACACCTCCGGCCGGGTGAGCGTCAGGAAGGGGCTGACCTCCCAGTAGTATTCCTGAGCCAGGGCACGTCCGGCTGCTGCCAGTGCCAGAGCTGAGACGAGAAGGCACCGAAGGTGGGTTTGCATGGTTTTCCCTCGAATCTCACCGACGGGCTCGGAAAGCGGGGCCGAGCTGCTCCGGTCGGTTCTTCGGCATTCGTTCGCCGACGGTTCCACTCAAGCATATCGACCCGGGCACATACATCCAAGAGCACGGATCGAGCTCCTACGATCTCCACAAACCAACACCGCAAAAGTGGAGCCGGCCATGACCGTTCCTGCAGGCGAAAAAACCCGGATTGAAAAAGACTCGATGGGCCCCATGCCCGTTCCTGAAGATGTTTTGTACGGCGCTTCGACCCAACGGGCCGTATTGAACTTTCCAATCTCTGCCCGCCCGGTTCCGGCGGGAGTGATTCGTGCCTACGCCATGCTCAAGGCTGCATGCGCACACGCCAACAACACGCTCGGAAAGCTCGACGACGAACGGACACAGGCGATTGTCGAAGCGTGCGAACAGATCGAGGCGGGACTGACCGATCGCGGCGGGCTGGCGCGCCATTTTCCGATCGACATCTTCCAGACCGGCTCGGGCACGAGCACGAACATGAACGTCAACGAGGTCATCGCCAACCTCGTCTGTTTGCGTAACGGCAAGCCCATCGGAAGCTCAAAGGACCCTGACTATCTCAAGAACGGGGGCGTCCATCCCAACGACCACGTCAACATGGGTCAGTCGAGCAATGACACCTTTCCCACCGCGATGCACATCGCTGCTGCGCTGGCGATTACCAACTCTCTGCTGCCGGCAATCGGACGCATGAAAGCGGAGCTTGCAGCCAAGGCAAAGGCCTGGGATCACATCGTCAAGATCGGGCGGACACATCTTCAGGACGCCACTCCGATTCGGCTCGGACAGGAGTTCAGCGGCTATGCCGCCCAGATGCAACACGCAGAAGAACGCCTCCATCGAACGCTGCACGTCCTTGGTGAGCTGGCACTCGGCGGAACGGCTGTGGGCACGGGCATCAACACCCACCCCAAGTTCGGGTCCATGGTCGCAGCCGAGTTGACTCACAAGACGGGCATCCACTTCCGCGAGGCTGCCAATCACTTTGAAGCCCAGCACGCTCGCGATGCCATCGTGGGAACAAGCGGCAACCTGCGCACCATCGCCGTGAGTTTGAGCAAGATCGCCAACGACATTCGCTGGCTGGGCTCCGGCCCGCGCTGCGGCATCGGAGAGCTCAAGCTTCCGGCTGTGCAGCCCGGTTCGAGCATCATGCCCGGCAAGGTCAACCCCGTGATATGCGAAGCGACGATCATGGTGTGCTGCCAGGTCGTCGGGAATGATGCCGCAGTCTCGCTGGGCGGATTCGGAGGGGTCGGCTCGCTGCTCGATCTCAACGTGGCGATGCCGATGATGATTGCCAATCTGCTCGACTCGATTGAACTGCTCGCCAATGCCTGCAACGTGTTCACCGACAAGCTGCTCACCGGACTCGAACCAGACGAAGAACGCTGCAGGGAGCTGATCGAGGGGAGCCTTGCCATGTGTACTTCGCTCGTGCCGGCGATTGGGTACGATCGCGCCGCTGCGCTTGCCTACGAGGCATACAACCAGGGCAAGACCGTGCGACAGCTCGCAATGGAACAGAAGCTGCTGCCCGAAGACGAACTGGCTCGCCTGCTCGATCCGATGAGCATGACCCGGCCGAGTGAAGATTGATCACGTCGAAAGCGCATGTCATGAGCGATCGTCGACGCGCGCCGGGGCGCTGAGCATGGGTCTGCTCATTGACTCTGCGGAGTGGTTTCGTTGCGTCCGAACGCGCGTTCGGCAAGATCCACAGCCCGCGCAAGGGCAGCTGCCTTGTTGACCGTCTCCATGTACTCCGATTCGGGCTGTGAATCTGCCACAATGCCCCCGGCTGCCTGAATGTGGTAGATCCACGAAGATCCTTCTCGCATGGATGTCGGTACGACAATGGTGCGCAATGCAAGGGCGATATCCATCTGTCCGTCGAGCGAGACCCAGCCCATGCCCCCGCCATACGGCCCGCGGCGGATCGGCTCGAGTTCGTCGATGATCTGCATGGCGCGAATCTTGGGCGCACCGCTGATCGTCCCGACGGGAAGCGCTGCTCGCAAGGCATCCCACGCATCGAGCCCGTCGCGCAACTGTCCGGTGACCGTCGAGCTGATGTGCATCACGTGGCTGTATCGCTCGATCGTCATCACCTTGTCGAGTTTGATCGTTCCGGGCTCGGCGACGCGCCCGACATCATTGCGCCCCAGATCCACGAGCATGACGTGTTCGGCCCGTTCCTTCGGGTCGGCAAGCAGCTCGGCCTCGAGCGCCGCGTCTTCCTCGGGCGTCGCACCACGGCGACGCGTGCCGGCAAGCGGACGATTAGTCACCACCAATCGATCACCTTCACGTCGCACACGACAGAGAATCTCCGGGCTCGACGCCACCAGGATGCACCCTGCCGACTGCATGTACACCATGTACGGGCTTGGGTTGACTGCCCGCAGTGCGCGATACACATCAAACGGGTCGGCCGTGCTTTTTCTTTCAAATCGCTGGCCGAGCACAACCTGGAAGATATCGCCTGCGCGAATGTACTCTTTGGCTCGATTCACCATCGCTGCGTGTTGTTCGCGCGTCAGGTTCGACGGCAGGACTTCATCGCAGCCGCCCTGATCGACGCGGCCCAGAGGCAGCGGCTTGCTGTGCTCCTGGATTTCCCGTGCGCGCTCTTCAAGCGTCGCGATTGCCATGTCGTAAGCCTGGCCGGGGTCCGCGTCCGGCCCAATCTCCACAAGCTGCACCAGGTGCACAATCTTCTCAATGTGATCAAAGACCACAATGCCGTCGTAATACCCAAAATGCAGATCGGCCAGCCTGCGATCATCGCGTGGAGCGCTTGCCCAGGGCAACTTGTCCGGCTCGGCGTAACGAACCGAGTCATACGCCGCATAACCAAACCAGCCACCCAATACACACTCGGGCAGCAACCCACGGGCATCGGGGGGGATGACCAGCCGCCTCTCTCCGGCAACGGCGCGCAAGACATCAAACGGATCTTCTCCCAAACGCTCGACAATGGCACCTGTTCGATGATCGATCAGCTCGACCCGATCGGCGCGGGCAACAACTTCCATCGCCGGGCGCGAGCCGAGCACAGAGTGGCGACCCACACGCTCGCCCCCTTCGACCGATTCGAGCAAGAACGAAGGCGCGGTGCGCTCGTCCGGACAGACAAGGCGCCGGTACGCCAGAACCGGGGTGAGTTGGTCGGACAGGAGCCGAACCCCCACCGGCACGACAAGTATGTGTGTGCGTTCCCCAGTATCGGCACACAATCGGACAAACTGCTCGCGGTCGAGCGTGGGCATGGTCCGCCAGTCTATGCCGGACTGCTACAGTGCGAGCGATGTATGCCCTTCTCCTCGGCCTGTTGATTGCGTCTCAGCCCGAGCTGCGCGCCCAGCCGCCTTCGATCCCGCTGGCACAGAAGCTTCTTGAAGCCCGTCAGCAAACACACGTCATTGCCTCGGTCGTGATCGTCTCTGATGCGCCAAGTTTCCTGGCTGCCCTCTCGGCGTGGGATCGTCAAAGGCGTTTCCCCGTGCTTTGGGACGATGGTTCGATCCGGGCGCGTGAAGACATTGCACGCTTTGTTCGAGCTTTCGAGCCCGAAACTGTGCTGCGCTTTGAATGCGCACAGCCAGAGCCATTCCCCCGGGCTGCAGCCGAACGCATCGCCCGGATCGAAAGAACACTGTTTCGTGCGCTCGAGATCAAGGAGGTCGAATCAACGCGAGAGATGGTCGATGCGCTCCAGGAGTCGAATCAGCTCGGCCCCGGCCTGGTGATCAGCGATGTCAACGGCCTGCTCTGGCCCGGGGCGCTGGCACTTGCCGCCGGTCGACACCAGCCGATCGCCTTCACATCGAGCCTGGGAAGGCTCAGCAGCGCCCTTTCACTCAAACAGGCCGTTGAACTCGAGCATTTCGCACGCGCATACCTCGAACATCTCGAGCTTTCGTGGTCGCTCATGGGCGACGAGATCGATGCGATCACGCTTGCGCTCGAATGTCCCGCAAAGGTGCGCATCGATGAGCAGCCGGCCGACTTTCTTGCGACCACGGACTTCATCGGACGCACGGATCCACCCGGCAGAAGCCGGTGGGCATACACCGGGCTGCTCTTCGGCGACGAAGCCCGGTCGACGTATCTTGCCATGTGCAGCCTGTTTCTCACTCCGAAGTCGGCGTGGCTTTTCGATGGGTATCCTGCCGAAGCACCGTGGGAGGCCTACGACTGCTCGGCCGCATCGAGCATCTTTGCCGCAGCCGCCTGGCAAACGGTCGTCCATGATGTTCCCCGCAACGGGCTGGAACACTGGCGGGCTGCGTGCGTGCGTCCGGTTGATGCCGGGTTTGTGCTCGTCAACACGCGCGGCAATGCGGATTTCTTTCGGCTCAACCCCGGCGATGCCGCACCCGGCGATGTCCCGATTCTCAATCAGCCCGCGGCTGTGCATTTCGTCCACTCTTTTTCCGCAGCGCGTGCCGGCAACATTGACACGGTCGCCGGCCGCTGGCTCGAGCACGGCGCTTACCTGTACGTCGGGTCCGTGCAGGAACCTACGCTTGGCGGCTTTGTTCCCACGCCCAGAGTGGCGCAGCGCGCCCTGGCGGGGCTGCCGCTCTCTGCTGCTGCCCGACCCGATTCCGGACCGCCGTGGAAAATCGTCTTTTTGGGCGACCCGCTCGCCACGCTGTCGCCCGTGCAAGTGCGCATTCTGGCCGATATCCCTCTTGAAGATACGACTGATCTCGCCGAGCAGGCCAGAACGCTGGTCGCACAACACAAGTATGCGCCTGCCATGGAACGATTCGCGCT
>RFGK01000023.1 GCA_003697045.1 Planctomycetota bacterium | reverse complement strand
GGTGCCTCGAATCCCGTGGAGCCGTAGACGAGCGTTGCCGTCGTGACCGACGCATCGGCCCGATCGACCTTGAACAGTTCAACGTGCCCATTGCGCACGACGGGCAGTCGTTCGGCCACGCCAGCCTGTCCGCCGCCCTGCGGATGCGATGCCTGGGCTGCACAGAGACTTGCGACGCCTCCTGCGAGCAGCGCGACGAGAAGAGCATTGACACGTCTTGCTTGCTTGAATCCGCTCATTTCCATCTCCGAGGGATTACGGTCCTGCCACACGCCGGGCCCTTGGCCTCACTCCAGACAAGGGTCGACGTTCTTTGCGGGCCCACCGCCGCACTGCTGCCGCAGCCGGCCGCCCGTTCGCGCCTCCAGTCTACTACATTCAACCGGCCCAGGCGAACGGGCTTTTCGATCATTCGCCCCTGCATGGTCATCGGTTCCCAAACTTCCCATGGCGCCGAGCTTTCCGCTCCCATCCGACGATTCAGTGGACCTTCTGCTCGCCTATCATCCCCTTCCAAAACTCCCTGATCATTCCACGAGAGGTTCACAATGACCAACAACACCGGCGGCACAGCCATCACCATGACAGATTCGGGCCTCAACGTCCCCAACAACCCTGTGATCCCCTTTATTGAGGGGGATGGTACCGGCCCAGACATCTGGAGGGCCTCGGTTCGCGTCTTCGATGCTGCGGTCGAAAAGGCCTACAACGGAGCACGCAGGATCCACTGGAAAGAGGTCCTCGCTGGAGAGAAAGCGTTCAGAGCGACCGGGGAGTGGCTGCCCGATGCAACGCTCGACGCGTTCAAGCAGTACCTCGTCGGCATCAAGGGTCCATTGACCACGCCGGTCGGGGGAGGCATCCGCTCGCTCAACGTCGCACTCCGCCAGATTCTCGATCTCTATGTGTGCCTGCGACCCGTGAGACACTTCCCCGGCGTGCCCAGTCCGGTCAACAAGCCCGGCGATGTCGACATGGTGATCTTCCGGGAGAACTCGGAGGACATTTACGCGGGCATCGAATATCAGGCCGGCACAGACGATGCCAAAAAGCTCATCAACTTCCTCCAGCAGGAGATGGGTGTCAAGAAGATCCGATTCCCCGAGACCAGCGGCATCGGCATCAAGCCCATCAGCGAAGAAGGCACCAAACGCCTCGTGCGCGCCGCGATCAACTACGCCCTGCAAAACGGACGCAAGAGCGTCACGCTCGTCCACAAGGGCAACATCATGAAGTTCACCGAAGGCGCCTTCCGCGACTGGGGCTACGAGCTTGCGACCAGCGAGTTCCGCAATGAGTGCGTGACTCAGCGCGAGTCCTGGATCCTCAGCAACAAGGAGCACAATCCGGACATTTCCAACGAGGACAACGCCAAGCTTGTCGAGCCCGGCTTCGACATGCTCAACGCCGAAGCGCAGGCCAAACTCGTCAAGGAAGTCGCCGACACGCTTGACGCCATCTGGGCCACCCACGGCGACGGAAAGTGGAAGAAAAAGCTGATGATCAAGGACACCATCGCGGACATCACGCTCCAGCAGGTGCTCACGCGGGCCAGGGAGTTTGACGTGATCGCGACGATGAACCTCAACGGCGATTATCTCTCCGACGCGCTGGCAGCCCAGGTCGGAGGTATCGGCATCGCCCCCGGTGCCAACATCAACTACGTGACCGGACACGCAATCTTCGAAGCCACCCACGGCACCGCACCCAAATATGCCAACCTCGACAAGGTCAACCCCGGTTCGGTGATCCTCTCCGGCGAAATGATGCTGCGCTACATGGGCTGGACCGAAGCGGCCGACCTGATCATCAAGGGCATCTCCGGTGCAATCGAAGCCAAGACCGTCACCTACGACTTTGAGCGACTCATGGACGGAGCAACACTGCTCAAGTGCAGCCAGTTCGGAGACGCGATCATCAAGCACATGAGCTGAGCCGCCTGGCCAAGGCGCTTTGACCAACCCGCAAACACGAGCCCCGGGCACAAGCCTGGGGCTTTTTCGTTTGCGCGCTTCTCAACCGAGATGTGCCGCCCACCTGCAAGCGCAAAAAAAGAAGCCCGTCGTCGTGACGGGCTCCTGAGAGCAAACACTCGATCAGCTTGGTTACTTCTCGTCGTCCTTGACTTCAAACTCTGCGTCAATCACGTCGTCATCGCCGCTGGACGAGCTTCCGGCCTCTGCGCCGGGCGTGGCAGTCGCGCCGGCGGTGCCAGCGGCTGCTGCGGTCTGTTCGTAGACCACTTTGCCAAGCTCCATCGACACGGATTCGAGCTCCTTGAGCGCAGCTTCGATCGGCGCCTTCTCATCTCCCTTGAGCTTGTCCTCAAGGTTGCTCAAAGCCGACTCGATGCGGCTGCGCACTTCGGCGCTGACCTTGTCGCCGTGCTCGTCGAGCGCCTTGCGGGTCTGGCTGACCATCGCGTCGCCGCGGTTCTTCAGATCGACGACCTCGCGGCGCTTGCGGTCTTCCTCGGCGTGCGCCTCGGCGTCGGCCTTCATCTTCTCGATCTCTTCCTGGCTCAAGCCGCCGGAGTTTTCGATACGGATGTCGGCCTTCTTGCCGGTGCCCTTGTCGACCGCGGTCACCTGGAGGATGCCGTTTGCATCAATGGCAAACTCGACTTCGATCTGAGGCACGCCACGCGGCGCCGGGGCGATGCCGGAAAGCTCGAACATGCCGAGCGTGCGATTGTCCTTGGCAAACTCGCGCTCGCCCTGGAGGACGTGAATCTGCACGCTGGTCTGGCCGTCGGCAGCCGTGGAGAAGATCTCCTTCTTCGAAGTGGGAATCGTGGTGTTCTTCTCGATCAGCTTGGTCATCACCCCACCCAGGGTTTCGACGCCGAGGCTCAGAGGAGTGACATCGAGCAGGAGCACATCCTTGACGTCACCCTGCAGCACGCCGCCCTGGATGGCAGCACCGATGGCCACCACCTCGTCGGGGTTGACGCTCTTGTTCGGCTCCTTGCCGAAGATTTCGCGGCAGACCTGCTGCACGCGCGGCATGCGCGTCGAACCACCGACCAGCACGACCTCATCAATCTTCGAAGCGTCGAGCTTGGCATCCTTGAGTGCCTGCTGGCACGGCCCACGAAGCCGGGCAAACAGGTCCTCGCACAGGCTCTCGAACTTCGCACGGCTGATCGTTTCCTGAAGGTGCTTGGGCCCTTCATTCGTCGCCGTAATAAATGGCAGATTGATCGTTGTTTCCTGGCTCGAAGAAAGCTCGATCTTGGCCTTTTCCGCAGCCTCCTTGAGGCGCTGCATGGCCATGGCATCGCCGGACAGATCGACGCCCTCCTTCTGCTTGAACGAGGTCACCAGGTAGTTGATGAGCCTCTGATCCCAGTCGTCACCACCCAGATGGGTGTCGCCGTTGGTGCTGAGAACCTCAAAGACACCGTCGCCGACGTCGAGGATGGAGATGTCAAACGTACCGCCACCGAGGTCGAAGACGGCGATCTTCTCGTTCTTCTTCTTCTCAAGCCCGTAGGCAAGCGCCGCAGCCGTCGGCTCGTTGATGATGCGCTCAACCTTCAGCCCCGCAATCTCGCCGGCGTCCTTGGTCGCCTGACGCTGGGCGTCGTTGAAGTAGGCCGGCACAGTGATGACCGCCTTTTCCACCTTCTCGCCGAGGTACTCCTCAGCCGTGCGCTTGAGCTCCTGCAGAATGAACGCCGAGATCTGCTGCGGGGTGTACTCCTTGTCGCGCACCTTGACGCGCACAAACTCGTCAGGCCCGCCGGTGACCTCATACGGAACGTTCTTTTCTTCGCTGGCAACTTCCTTGTGACGCCGCCCCATGAACCGCTTGATCGAGAAGATCGTGTTCTTGGGATTGGTCACCTGCTGGTGTTTGGCTTGCTGACCGACGAGCCGCTCCCCCTTGTCGGTAAACCCGACAACAGACGGAGTGGTTCGGTTTCCTGAACTGTTGATCAGAACCTTGGGTTGATCGCCTTCCATGACGGCGACGACGGAGTTGGTCGTTCCCAAGTCGATGCCGATGATTTTGGACATGAGCGCCTCCTTCAGAGCCAGCGCGTTGCGCCGGCGTCCCTGTGCATATGAAACCACGGACTCGCTTTGCAAGGCCCGTGCCAGACCCTGACGGCTGGTACCCGGGCGTCGAATGCCCCACGGACGCCGCTCTCCGTACCTTGATTGCGTTCGAACATGCCTTGAAACCGCCCGCTCGGCCGAAACCGGACCAAATCCTGCCGATGTGGCAGATGGGTCGGTCGCCCGAACCCCGGGGTGAGAGCACCCCTCCGGGCCGGCGCAGCGAGGCACGGCCCGGCCGATCAGGCCTCACGCCGGGGATCTCCCGCGCCCGGGCAAGCCTCCCGAGTCCGATCACGAGCGCCGTGCTCAAACCCACAGGTGCGCCAATATTCCGGGATCAAGCCCCGGGCGGTCGCACATGCTTGCGGGTGGCGACGCGAAAGGCACTGACGAACCCGAAGATGATGAACATCATGTTGTTGGCAACCTGGGCATTGCCCTTGATGGCGAGCCAGGTGTGGTAAAGCCGATCGGCCTGCGTCCCTTCGTACTTGTGCGCGTACGCCAGGTACGTGGCCGGATAGGCCCCCAGAAGCAGGAGCACGACGAACGCGGCCGACGCCATCGCCCCCAACCGCATCGACCCACGTCCGGCAACGCGGACACCAACATACCCGAGAAGAATTCCGAATGCCCAGATCAGGGGGTCAAATCGGTCCTTTGCCAACCACGCAAGGCCGACCCAGGCCGCAGCGAGGACCACCGCCGCGATCCAGATGGCAGCAATCGCACGCCGCTCGGATCGGGGACGGACCTCGTGCTCGATCGGCACATGCTCGATCGCAGGCCGATCATGCCCGAACTTGTGCGCCAGCGCACGCAGCTCGGGGTCCAGATCGTCGGTGCTCGGCTTGGCGCCGTGGCGCGGCTTGTAGTCTTTGACCGAGGCAAGATAACGCCGGAACCCGCGTTCGGCCGAATCGGTCCACTCGAGCCCGAGCTGGTCATAACACCTTCGAAGCTGGCCCAGCGGATCGGCAATGAGATCCTC
Source organism: Planctomycetota bacterium (assembly GCA_003697045.1). GTDB lineage: Bacteria > Planctomycetota > Phycisphaerae > Phycisphaerales > UBA1924 > J022. The sequence continues at coordinate 4,361 of RFGK01000023.1, read as the reverse complement.
AAAGCGCACCTGCGCGACGCTGTTCGCGGGCAGCTGCGAAGCCTCGGCGAGAAACTTCTCTTCCGTGCGCACATATTCGTCAATGACGCGCCGGCGAATCTCCTCCTGCCCCGGCAGCGGCTCGAGGGCGTATGGTTCGAGCCGCTCGGCCATGCGCACATTCGAACGCACGACCGCATCGGGTTCGCGGCTGATGTGGATGACTCGAAGCTGCGGGCCGAACAACGCCGAAAGCTCGCGCAATCGAGCGGTGTGGCTTGGAGACTTGAGCAGGAGCGTGCGTTTTCCCGCAAACGCCATGAGCTTCCAGCAAAACGCAGCCTGCGTGCGGCGCCACCGCACAAGCTCGCGCTCGCTCAGATTCTCGAGAAAGTGAAACCGGTCGTAGTGTTCGTGCTGCGAGTGGTAGATGAAGCGCCCAGGCAGGCTGGAGGCGAGGTTCCAGTTGTTCAGCGCGAAGTCATCCTCGCTCGGCCATTCCGGTCCCATCGCCACGTCGTCCTGCGGCCGGGAGTTGGACACAAACGGCACCATCATCCACCGCACCAACGCCCAGGAAAGAACAAAGCCGCTCGGAGCGCTGACCTGCACCCATCGCGGCGTGCGCATGTTCGGATCACAACTGAGCAGATAGTGCAGGTGTGTCGTGCCGGACCGAAAGTACCCGGCAATGACGACGACCGGCCGGTGCAGCGTCGGACGAGGGCTGCGAAACCGCACGAACAGATAGGGCATGAGGATGAGCCGCTCCGGAAGCGTCACGCAGGTGCCGATGTAGGAAATCGCCAGGTTCAGCGCAATGCGCAGAAGGTACCGAGGCTGTGGCAGGCGCGGCCGTCGAAAGAGCAGCCTTGCCCAGGCGTCAAGCGACGCCAGGGCCATGAAGTGAGGCATCGGAATCCAGGATGCACGCCGATCAGCCATCGAAGGCGGAGAGTGTAGGAGGATCGACGGATCGAAGAGGCCCAGAACCGAACACTTCCGTCCCCGCGGGCGCTGGTCCAGCCCCATATCCGCCCGCGCTTGCCGACGCGCGAGACAGTGGGTGTTGTCCGGCAGCGGGCACCGCTTTGGCGACGAATCACACACATGCACGCGACCCGCAGGAGCTGCGCACGGGTTGGGTCGGCTGGAACATATCACAGCTTTCAGAACTCATTGAAACTTCGACTCCGGAGCGCAACAATCGGCCATGACCGCCACGGCTCCGACCTGCATGACAGACCCCGCACTCGAACGCATCCGCGAGCGTGTCCTCGCGGGCGAGCGCATTTCGGTCGAAGACGGGATGCAGCTGTACGAGACTCCTGACCTTTGGGGCCTGTGCGAGCTGGCGCACGAGGTTCGGATGAGACTCCACGGGCCGGTGGCCTATTACAACGTCAACCGCCACCTGAACTACTCGAACGTGTGCGCCTTATCCTGCAAGTTCTGCGAGTTTGCGCGCAAGGCCGGGCAACCCGGCGAATACACGCGAAGCCTTGACGAAATCCGCGAGGAGGGTCGCAAGGCTGCCGAGCTGGGCGCCACCGAGATGCACATTGTCGGCGGGCTCAACCCGTACCTTCCCTTTTCCTTTTACACCGACATGCTGCGCGCGCTCAAGGAAGTTGCGCCGCGCGTGCACTTCAAGGCATTCACCGCCGTTGAGATCGTCCACCTGGCACGCATTGCCAAGGTCTACAAGCGCGACGATCGTCGCGGCTCGATGCGATGGGTGCTGGAGAAGCTGATCGAAGCAGGGCTTGGGTCATTGCCCGGCGGGGGCGCTGAGGTCTTCGACGATCGTGTTCACAAGGAAGCGTTCAGGGGCAAGATCGGCTCAGACGAATGGCTCGACGTGCACATGGTCGCGCACGAACTGGGACTCAACAGCAACGCGACCATGCTCTACGGGCATGTCGACCATCGCGCCGAACGCGTGCGGCACATGCACATTCTGCGACGCATGCAGGATCAGGCACTAGCACGCCTCGGATATGACGGATCTGATACGCCGCCCGATGACATCTGTGAAGCCCCCACCATCACGCTGACGCGCGAGGCAGTGGACTTGCCCACACCCACGCTGGGTCAGGGGTATTACCAGACCATCATTCCGCTTCCCTTTGTTCCGGATGGGTCGGCGCTGGAACACCTGCCTGGGCCGAGCGGCTTGGAAAACGTGCGCACGCTGGCCGTGGCCCGGCTGATGCTCGACAACTTCCCGCACGCCAAGGCATTCTGGATCATGCAAACGCTGGGACTGGCACAAACCATGCTGCACAGCGGAGCAGATGACCTGGACGGCACCGTCGTGTGGTACGACATCACCAAAGTCGGAGGCACCGGCACACATCAGGAAACCACCGCCTGGGATCTGCAAAAAGCGATCATCGAGGCCGGGTTTGAGCCGATCGAACGCGACACGCTCTATCAGCGCGTCGAACGAAACGGTCCGGACTGGCGCGTCGTCAACTGACCACTGATCCCGACCCGGGTCCTTGCGGGCTCTGTTACCCCCGGCCCCTGTCTCAAAGCAGGAACAAGAACGGGGACTTGTGTGCCTGCTGGTCGGCCCCACCGATCGCTTGCGGCATGGGTGCATTCGAACAGAACGGTGTGCAAGGGCGAGCCCGGCCCGGGTACACTGCCCCGTTCATGGCCGACCTGACCCCCTATCCCTTCGACCGCCTCCTGACGCGCATGTTCGATGAGCTCGACGCGCAAGGCTCGATCTTTGACTTGCCCAGGCGCAAATTTGTCGTCGGACTTGGCGACAAGGACGCAAGCGTGCGGTTTCACAGCCGGGTTGCATCGACACCTTTGGGACCAGCTGCCGGTCCTCAGTCGCAAATGGCCCAGAATATCGTGCTTGCCTGGCTCGGCGGGTCCCGCATCATCGAGCTCAAGACGGTGCAGATCCTCGACGAGCTGAACATTCCCCGCCCCTGCATCGACGCGCGCAATGTCGGCTACAACGTCGAATGGTCACAGGAACTCAGACTGGAACAGTCGCTCGAGGAATACGTCAAGGCAGCCATGCTCATCGAGATCCTGCAAGCGAGCGAAAAGCTCGATCTTGCACCCGGATTTGACAACGTCATCTTTGACATGAGCGTGGGGTACGACCTCAAAGGCATTCAATCGGCGCAAGTGCGCGCATTCATCGAGGGCCTGATGGATGCACGCCCGACCATCGAACGACTGCGAAGCCGGATCCCGCCGCGGTTTGCCCAGTTCCGTGACCTTGATTTCAAGACTGATTTGTGCCACTCGTTGACGCTGAGCACCTTTCACGGATGCCCACCCGACGAGATCGAACGCATCATCGACTTTCTGTTGCATGAATACGGTCTTCACTGCACCATCAAGCTCAACCCGACACTGCTCGGCCCGGAGCGGGTGCGGTCGATCCTGCACGATCAACTCGGCTATCACCACATCCACACCCCACATGCCGCATTTGAACAGGACGCCACGTGGGAGCAGGTTGTCGCGTTCGTCAAGACGCTGAAGCAAACGGCCGACAGGCTCGAACTCGGGCTGGGCGTCAAGTTCTCCAACACGCTGATCGTCGAGAATCCCGGGGATTTCCTTCCGGCATCGGAAAGGGAGATGTATCTGTCCGGCCAGCCGTTGCATGTGCTGGCCATGCATCTTGTGCGCGATTTCCGGCGCACCTTCGGCACCTCGATTCCCGTGTCCTTCTCCGCCGGCATCGATCGGCACAACTTTGCCGACGCGGTCGCGCTGGGGCTGACGCCGATTACCGTGTGCACCGATCTGCTTCGGCCCGGCGGATACGCCCGACAATCGGCATATTTCGACGCACTGTGCAAGCGCATGGATCGGGCGCACGCCCGGTCGATCGAGCAGTTCATTCTGAGCGCGTACGGACACGCCCGGAAGGGCCTGGAACAAGCCGGAGGCGTCTGGACAGACCAGATCGAGTCGGCCCTGAAATCCGGCATGGATGTGCGCACACTGGTGGATGAAGCGTTGCTGGCCCGCTGGGTTGCTGCAGCGATCGAGCTCAACACGGAGCACTACGTCAAGTCGCTGGCGTCTGACGAGCGGTATTGGCAGCAATCAAACGCATCGACGCCGAAGAAGATCGGTCGTCGACTCCAGTTGTTTGACTGTCTCACCTGCGACAAGTGCATTCCCGTGTGTCCCAATGATGCAAACTTTGCGCTTGCAGTCTCGCCAGCGACGATTCCCGTCGTCACGCTTGAGAAGGATCACCAGGGCGGTTGGCATGCCCGCGAAGAGGGCGTGTTGGAGTTGACGCAACGGCACCAGATCGCCAACTTTGCCGACTTTTGCAATGAGTGTGGGAACTGCGACGTGTTCTGCCCGGAAGACGGCGGGCCTTACAT
>RFGK01000022.1 GCA_003697045.1 Planctomycetota bacterium | reverse complement strand
CGATGAAGGATCGGCTGTATTGCGATCGGATCGACTCGGTGCGTCGACGCCGTGCGCAGACGACGATGTGGGATCTGACGGACGGATTGTGCCGTCTGCTTGCGCCCGTGCTCTGCCATACGGCCGACGAAGCGTACCGCGCGCTCTGGCAGGTCGGCCCGGACAACGAGGACTGCTGTGTGCACCTTGAGGAGTTCATCGAGCACTTTGACATAGCCGTCGATGCCGAGTGGGCAAAGGTCATGAGAGTGCGCGAGCAGGTGATGCTTGCGATCGAGACTGCGAAGCGCGAACGCGGGCTGGACAACCCGCTTGACGCCGGGGTTGTGCTGCGCGATGTGGACGGGGTGTTTGCCCGGTTCGATACATGCGATCTGGCGGACCTGTTCGGTGTGAGTCGCGTGAGCCTGACCCAGGACGGTCCGGAGGTCGAAGTCGTGGATCTGCGCGGTGAGCCTCGATGTGAGCGTTCCTGGAAGCGTGACGGCACCGTGCGGGAGCGTTCAGACGGGGGGATGTTGTCGGATCGCGACGCTGCGGCCGTCGGGGTGGCGTAGGCACACGCGCAGCAGTTGCGCGTGATGCCCGCGCACAACGTGCCGAACGAATGAAAGGTTGCACAGGCTCAACGCGGTTGTCAACTCGGGTGTGCTTTCAGTCGATGTCAGCGCACGATGATGCCCGAACACGACAACGTGCCGCGAGGCGATGATGACGGACTGCGACCGAACCCCGTTGCCAGACGTTCTCCCGCAGCGGCCGACGACGTCACGCGGCTTGCGCATGAACTCAGCAGCCTGCTCGATGGGTCGATGCGCTGGCTGTCGCTGGCCGATCGCAACCTCGCACAGAGCGAGGCCGATCCAGTCGAACAGGCGCGCAAGCAACTGGAGACGGTCAAGGTTGCGTTGATGCGCATGGCCGAGCTCGTCCATGCAGCCCTGAAGAGCCGACATCTCTCGTTGGGTTCGCCGCTGGTGGGTGAAAGTGCGCAGACCAGCCTGCGTGAGGCGATCGAGCATGCGGCCATGGTCATCCGCCCCCGGGCCGAGGAGATGGGCATTCGTGTGATCCTCGATGTTGACCCGCGGGCTGGTTCCACTGCAAGCGGCCCGATCTACAGCGTCGTGCTCAATGGACTCTCCAATGCAATCGACGCGATTACGGCTGCGCAGGGCGAAGCTCCGGGTGGAGAGATTCGAGTCTCGGCTCACCTCGGGGACAAGGCAAGCGACGGGCGACATCGCGTCCTGCTCGAAATCACCGACGACGGATCGGGCTTGCCCTCGCTGATCACGCCCTCCCGTCTATTTGAGCCGAACTATTCGACCAAGCCCGGCCCGCGGGGCATCGGCCTGGCAGTGTGCGCCAGCATCATCAATGAGCTCGGCGGCACGATTGCCCTGACACCCAGACCGGAGCGGAGCGGCACAAGCCGCCCGGGAGCAACGTTGCGCATCTGCTATCCGGAACCCAGGCGAGGCGAGCGCCCGGTGGGAGGATCGGCATGAAGGCACGCGTGCTGATCGTTGATGATGATCCCATCGTCGCGGATTCTCTTCGCGAGTTTCTCGATGCCGAGGGCTTTGCCGCATCGAGTGCCTACAACGCGGATGAAGCGCTGGCGACGCTGGAGGAATCAGAGCAAGGCTCGCCCGATGCCACACGTCCGCCCGAGCCGTTTCGCGTTGTCATCACGGATGTCTCGATGCCGGGAACCAGCGGCATGGACCTTCTTCGCGAGATCAACAGACGCTTTCCGGCCACGGTTGTGATCATGCTGACTGGATACGGCACGATCGAATCGGCTGTGGAAGCGTTGCGACTCGGGGCTGTCGATTACCTGACCAAGCCGGTGATCGACGAGGAACTCCAACTTGCGCTCGAACGAGCACTGCGACAGCAGCGACTGGTCGAGGAAAACCGCACGCTCAAGCGGAGGCTGGACGGGCGATTCGGGCTTGGGAACATCATCGGCAGCGATCATCGCATGCAGCGGATCTACGAGCTGGTCGAGGCTGTCGCTCCCAGCAAGACCACGGTTCTGATGACCGGTGAAAGCGGGACCGGCAAGAGCCTGATCGCAGGCGCCATCCATCAGCACAGCCCGCGGCGGGACAAGCCGTTCGTTGAGGTCAGTTGTGGCTCGATTCCCGAAACACTGCTCGAAAGTGAGCTGTTCGGACATGTCAAGGGCGCATTTACCGGCGCCCACGCCGACAAGGCCGGGCGTTTTCTCGCTGCCGACGGGGGGACGATCTTCCTCGATGAGATCAACAGCGCCAGCCCGGCCATGCAGCTCAAGCTGCTCCGCGTTTTGCAGGAACGGCGATTCGAACCGGTCGGCTCCAGCCAGACAATCGAAGTCGATCTGCGCGTGATTCTTGCAAGCAATCAGCCGCTTGAGCAACTTGTCGCAAGCGGGCAGTTTCGCCAGGATCTTTACTATCGCATCAATGTCGTGAAGATCGAGCTTCCTCCGCTGCGCGATCGGGTCAGCGACATTCCATTGCTTGCCGAGCATTTTCTCCACGTGCATGCCGAGCAGTTGGGCAAGACACTTGTGGGGTTTACGGACGAGGCCATGAACATGCTGCGGCGGTATTCGTTTCCCGGAAACGTGCGTGAGTTGCAGAACATCGTCGAGCGGGCCGCGGTGCTGACGCGCTCTGCACAAATCGATGTCCGAGACCTTCCGCCTCACGTTGTCGATGGCACCGACCACGGGCTTCTCCGGGCACTGACGGGGCAAGACCGCGAGGGGCTGGACAGCGACGGCTCAGCCTGGGTGCCCACGCCGCTCGTCGAGGCGCTGCGCGACCCTGAACGAAGGATCATTCTCAAAGCGCTTGAAGCCAACGAGTGGAACCGGCAGAAGACAGCCGAGGACCTGGCGATCAATCGCACGACGCTGTACAAGAAAATGAAACAGCTCGGCATCGACGATCGTGATGGGCGTCGAGCCGGCTAGACCATGATGTACGGGCCGAACCGGGACCAGGTGTTGATTCTGCGGCTCAACTCGATGGAGCGAGAACGAGCTACTTGGCAAAGTGGGCGAATGCCTTGTTGGCTTCGGCCATGCGGTGGGTCTGCTCTCGCGTCATCATCGCCTTGCCTTCGCCGCGTGCGGCTGCCCAGAGCTCGTCGGCGAGCTTGGCAGCCATGGGACGGCCCTTCTCGCCGCGTGCGGCTGCGATAATCCACCGGAACGCCAGCGACTGCTGACGCTTGCGGTTGACCTGGATCGGAACCTGATAGTTGGCGCCGCCGATGCGCTTGGAGCGCACTTCAACATAAGGCTTGCAGTTGTCGACCGCCTTGTGGAAGACGCTGATCGCATCTGGCGGCTTGCCTTCCTCGTCGTTCTTGGCGAGCTTCTGCTCAATGAGATCAAGCGCATCGTACACGACCCGCTCGGCCCGAGTCTTCTTGCCGTCGAGCATGATGCAGTTGATGAACTTGGCAAGAACGATGTCGTTGAACTTCGGATCGGGGCGAAGCTGCTCTTCGGACTTGGTGATGCGACCTGCCATGAATACCTCCGGCTCATCCGCCGGGTCAAGCCCGGCCTTGTGTTCACCCCGCGTCCTGGCAGAGATGCGGGATTACTTGCCCATGTGTGCAAGCCCGGCGTGGGCTCGCGCAATCAGCCCCCCGTTTGCGGGGCTCCTTGGGGGTTACTTGCCCTTCTTGGCGCCGTACTTCGAGCGGCCCTGCTTGCGGCCGTCGACGCCGAGACAGTCGAGCGCCCCCCGAACGATGTGGTATCGCACGCCGGGCAGGTCGCGGACGCGCCCGCCACGGACGAGAACGATTGAGTGTTCCTGAAGGTTGTGCCCTTCGCCTCCGATGTACGCGGTCACTTCCTTGCCGTTGGAAAGGCGTACACGGGCGATCTTGCGCAAGGCAGAGTTGGGCTTCTTGGGTGTCGTGGTCTTGACGGCCAGACACACCCCCCGTCGCTGCGGACACGCATCAAGATCGCGGACCTTGGACTTGGTCTTGGGCGTACGGCGCGGTTTGCGAACAAGTTGATTGATCGTCGGCATATGGTCCTATCCTGCTCGGAGAGCAGCAATCGTAGCATCGCAACCGCTCCGGGCAAGCCCGAGCGAACGAACAATCCGCAAACACGCGCGGTTCACCGTGCCAATCCGCCGCGCACCATTGGGGGGTCCCCGTGACGCTCGCAGAACTCCAGCGCCTCATCCGTGAACGCTACTACGCGACCGATTCGGCCCGAGGCTCGGCCGGTACGTTCATGCACTTTGCCGAGGAGTTCGGCGAGCTGGCCACCGCACTCTACAACAACAACCGACCAAACAAACCCCCTACCGATGCGGAGCGTGCCAATCTCGTCGAGGAGTTTGCCGACGTGCTCGCCTGGCTGACAACCCTGGCCAACATCAACGACGTGGACCTCGAAGAGGCAATGGCCAAATACACCAACCCCGACCGCGTCAAGGGGGTCAAGGACTGAAAACAACCCGGATCATCGAGCCAGGTCAGCGTGCGGCCGGGCAACTGCCCGGGATGATGCGTCCTCCCGCAGCAACGTACCCCTCGTAGCCGCCCGCGACATTGACCGCATGGATACCGTGCTTTTGCAGCAGGGCGACAGCGCGGGCCGACCGTTTGCCCGAACGACACACAACATACACCGGACGCCCGGCGGGAACTTCATCGAGGCGTTGGGCAAGCTGCACATGCGCCACGTTGACGGCGCCCGGGATGGAGCCGGCATCACACTCGCTTGCGCGGCGGACATCGAGGATGGGGCCGCCCTGTTCAACCACGCGGACCAGCTCCTCAGCGGGAATCTCGCCGGTCACCTCCAGCCCGGTCGTGGGCAGCTCGCTTGCAATCGTGCATGACACGATGCGATCCAGCCCGACGCGAACGAGCCGACGCGTCGCTTCTTCAAGATCTCGCTCGTTTTCCACGATCAGATGAAGCTGCGTGTCAGGCTCGAGATAGGACGCGGCTGCGATGGTGAATGTACGGTGCAAGGGAAGGCTGAGTGCGCCGGGCGTATGTCCTGCGAGGAATGCCTCCCACGGCCGGACGTCGAGCACTTGCACATTCTGAGAGAGCTTCGAGACCGGAACCCGCTCGGGGACGGGCAGGCGACCGAGCACGGGCGGGCCGTCGCGGTTGATCTGCTTCATTCGCGCAAAGTAGGGAGGCGGCTCAGGCTGAGAATCGAGAACAATGCGCTCAAACATGACGGGATCGTCGACCGCGCGAAGCGGCCTGTTGTAGCGTTTCTCGTAGCCGACCGTGCTCTGAGGCACGGCGCCCAGGTCTTTTCCGCAGGGGCTCCCCGCTCCGTGCGCCGGCCATACCTGTGCAAAGTCTGGAACCGAACGGAACCACTCGATGGAGCGGCGTAGATCGGCCAGGCCGACCGCTGCGGTTCCTTCTACGCCAATGCACTTTTCGAGCAAGTCCGGTCGTCCCAGATCCCCGACAAAGATGAAGTCGCCGGTCAGCACACCGATCGGCTCGGTTGCCCCACTTCCCTCATCGGTGATGACGAAGCTCATGTGCTCGGGCGTGTGACCGGGGGTATGCACAGCCTCGATGCGGATGCGACCGACCATGAAGTGGTTGCGATCTGCAAGCGCCTCATGCCTGTAGGGGCCGCCGGCGAGGCGGTTTTCGAGCCAACGGCTTTGCCACTCGGGCCCCCCCTCGCCGGAGACGTAAACGCTGGCGCCTGTGCGCTCGGCAAGCTCGCGCGTGCCGGAGACGTAGTCGGCGTGGATGTGAGTCTCGGCGACCGCGACGATTTCAAGATCCTCCTTTCCAGCCAGCGTCATGTAGCGATCGACATCGCGCAGGGGATCGAAGACGATTGCCTCGCCGGTCGCCTGACAGCCGACCACGTAAGACATCTGCGCGAGGTCTTCGTCGTAGAAAGCACGCAAGAACATGTCATTTCTCCGGGTTCAGCCGGCAATTGCGGCGATTGCTTCAAGGAACTGGTCGATCTCGGCGTCCTCATTGAAGGCGCTCGGACTGACGCGGGCGGCGCCTCGCTGGCCGGTGCCGATGGTCTCGTGAAGCACGGGCGCGCAATGCACCCCGCCGCGAATGCAGATTCGAAACTCCTCGTCCAGCCTGGCGGCCAGTTCCCTCGCTGGGAGATCGGCGATATTGAAGGCGATGCTCGGCGTGCGGTTTTCAGCTGTCATCAAGCCGTACCGAACGACGCCGGGGATCTGCCCGAGCCCCTCGACCAGACGAGCAACGTGGCGTTTTTCCTTTTCGTGATCCAGTGTCGGGATCGCGTCAATGCCGGCGGCAAGCCCGGCAAAGCCAACCGCATTCATTGTTCCGGCTTCGAGCGCATCGGGGAGGTCTTCGGGCATGAAAAGCCCCGGGGCGATCTTGCCCGTGCCCCCGCGGCGCTCACAGTGCAGACGCGGAGCGGTTGGCTCATCCGGAAATGCACGCGGGCCGACATAGAGCCCGCCCGTGCCCGTCGGCCCGAGCAAACCCTTGTGCCCGGCAAGCGCCAGCAGATCGATCGACCAGGCCTGCACGTCAATCGGGACGTGCCCGGCGGTCTGGGCTGCATCCACGAGAAACAGGGCACCGGGCGCATGTTCCCGCAGCTGCGATCCGACTTGTTCGACCGGCTCGATCGTGCCCAGCACGTTGGAAGCGTGAGAGAGGCAGGCAAGGACCGTGCGTGAGTTGCACAGGCTGAGGAACTCATCGGGATCGATGAGCCCGTCGGAGCCGCAACGCGCGATATCGAAGTCGATCAGTCCCTCGCATGAATAGGCGTGAATGGTTCGAAGTACGGCGTTGTGCTCGACGGCGGATGCAACCACGTGGGGTTTATCACTGCGTCCCCGGCACAATCCGCCGCGCACGATACCCTGGATGGCGATGTTGATCGAGTCGGTGCACCCGTGCGTGAGGATCATGCGTTGCGGCGTGTCGGCATGGACCAGCGAGGCAAGACGTGTGCGGGCCTGCTCGATGGTCTCGGCTGCGGCATTGGCAAGATAATGCCCCCCGCGGCCGGGGTTGCCGGCCTTGGTGGCGAGGAAGTCCGTCATGGCGGCTGCGACCGACGGCGGCTTGGGCCAACTGGTCGCAGCGTTGTCGAGATAGATGAATCCCCGGGACATGGCAGCGCCGAGTATAGAGGATCAGCCCCGACATCTCCCGTTCGCCGACGTGGACGGCCCCCGGCAGTTATTCGCTCTGCGAAGCCTGCTCGATTCGGGGCCAGAACCGCAGGCCTTCCTGCACGGTTGCGCCGATCAGCCCCGAACCGGTCCGAATCGCCACGCTGGTGCCCGCTGTGGCATGGGACCAGCGCATCATCGCAAAGCACACGGGCTCGCCCCCCAGCATGGGGCTGATGGTGGAGCTGGTGACGGCGCCGACCGCCTCGTGCGGCTCGTGCGGGGAGAGAACCTCGACGCCGGTGACAGGTTGAAAATCACCAAGCGTTTTCGGCTCATCAAACCGCAACGCCACGAGTCGTTGCTTGGGATGACCCAGATTGTGCATCCGAGCGACAATCTCCTGGCCGAGGTAACAGCCTTTTGTCATGCTGATGCGTGAGTCGACCAGCGTGGTTTCGGCAGGCAGAGAATCGGGGCCGAAGTCGAGCATGAACTGCGGCGTGCCGGCTTCAATTCGCGCGATATTGAATGCGTGCCATCCGATCGGACGGAGGCGGATGTCTGCCTTTTCAGCAGCATCGTGCAACGCATGCCAGACCGTGAGAGCGTCGTCTGTGTGCAACGAAAGCTCGAAGCCCGGCTCTCCGGCGCGGTCCCATCGATCAACGATCACCGTCGATCCGGCAAGATCCATCTTGCAGCAACTGTCCGGCTTCGGCGGCGGCGTCCCCCCCGCCACTTCGAGCAATCGCGGTGCGTCAGGGCCGTGCAGTCCCAGCCGGTGCCAGCGATCCGTTGCATCAAGCAGCTCGACATCCTCGGCAAACAGGTAGGAACCGAGCGACTCGACCACGCTGGCGACGACATGCGCGTCAACATCGAGAAGGACGAGATCATCAAGCAGAAGAACGCGCACATCGGCGACGATGCGCCCCTGCCGATTGAGCCAGAAAGAACATCTCGAAGCGCCGGGCGCAAGCCCGCTGAGCTTCTGTGTGAACATGCGATTGAGAAAGTCGATCGCATCGCGGCCGAGCAGCTCAATGGTGCCTCGCTGCGGCTGATCGATCAGCGCGGCCGATCGTCGCAGGGCGGCATATTCGAACTCAAGCTCCCCGAATGACTCGATCACGGGGATTGCAAGCTCTGCGGGCCCATAGCCGAGCAAGGTCGGCTCAATCTCGGCCAATCGTTCGATCAACGGACTTTGTCTGGCCATGAGCTACACTCCCAAGTCTGGACCCAATCGTACGCGAGGCGCACACGGGACCAAACTTTACAAGCACGTGCAAGGAGAACCAGAGGTGAACATCGAGCTGCTCAAACGATTGTGTGAGACGCCGGGCATCCCCGGCCGGGAAGAACGCGTCCGCGCACTGATTGAACAGGAAGTCCAGGATTTGTTCGACGAGATCCAGACTGACGCGATGGGATCTCTCATCTGCCGTCGGCATCCGCGCCCGGCCGCAGGCAAACGCACCAGCTCACGCAGCGCGAGCAAGAAGGCCAAGACGGTGATGCTGTTGTGTCACATGGACGAGATCGGGTTTTATGTCTCACATGTGGATGACAAGGGGTTTCTCTGGCTTGACCCGGCGGGTGGCTTCGATGCGCGAAATCTGTTCTCAAGGCGTGTTCTGGTGTGCACCGACTCGGGCGACTACCCGGGCGTGATGAACCCCGGGGGGCGCCCGGTTCATATCTCAAGCCCTGAGGAACGTACCAAGGTGCCGGAGGTCAAGGAGTTCTTCATCGACATTGGGATGAGTGCGGACAAGGTGAACAAGCTGGTCAACGTCGGGGATTTTGTCGTGATGGACGAGCCGTTCCGCGAAATGGGAACCAAGCTTGTCAGCAAGGCAATGGACAACCGCGTCGCCTGCTGGCTGGGCATCGAGTCCGTCAGGCAACTCGAAAAGTCAAAGAGCGGACACACGTGCGAAGTCGTGGTCGCATTCACCACGCAGGAGGAAGTCGGGCTGCGTGGCGCGCGGACTGCATCGTTCGCAGTCAAGCCCGACATCGGCTTTGGGATTGATGTGACGTTGTCGTGCGACACGCCGGGGGTGCCGACTCAGGAATCAGTGACCCAGCAGGGCAAGGGCTTTGCGCTGCACATCAAGGACTCGAGCTTCATCTCTGACAAGGAGCTTGCCGATCAGGTGCAGCGCGTGGCCAAACGCAAGAAGATTCCCTTCCAGAGGTCGATTCTGGGCCGAGGCGGACAGGACGGAGCGGCTGCGCAGCAAGCGGCTGCGGGTGCCAAGGCTGTCGGTATCACCGTCGGCACACGATATATCCACACCGTGACCGAGATGATCGACCGCAAGGACCTCAAGGCGGCGTGTGACATCCTCGCAGCGATGCTCGCGGAGATCAAGTGACCTCGGCGAGCACATTCCATGAACAAGCGGCAGCGCTGCCCCGGTCGACGCTGCCGCTCCTTTGATCACGCATATCGAACGGTTCTCAGTGGACGATGGAAGTGACCGCTTCGATCGCCTTGACCGCATCGCGGACAGGGAAGGGCTTTTTGAGGAAGGTGTCATATCCGGCGGCTCGGAGCCCCTGGGCCTGCCCGTCCGTGAGCTTGCCGCTCATGGCGATGACGCGGGTCATCTGCATGTGATCGCTCTCGCGGATGAGCGCAGCCAGGCTCTTGCCTTCGGTGTCGGCGATGTGAATGTCGAGAAGAATGACATGGGGTCGGAAGCGCTCGCACTCGAGCCCGGCCTGAAAGGCACTCGAGGCGGTGTGAATCTCATAGTCGGTGGACTCGCGCAGCGCACGCTCAAGCGCATCGACGACTTCCGCCTGCGAGTCGATGATGAGTACCCGGGTGTTGCCGTGAGAAAAGTCGGCCAGCGGGATCCCGTGAGCCTTCATGAAGCGGTGCAGCTCGGCGACAGGAATGCGCCGGTCCTTAGATCCGGGAATCCGGTATCCTCCAAGCTGACCCGAGTCGAACCACTTGGAAACCGTTCGGGGGGCCACGTTGCAGATCTTGGCCACCTCTCCGGTTGTCAAAACGTCCTTTTCAAATGGCATCGGCACACCCCTGACGCGCCGGCAAGGCCCACCCTGGACCCCGACTCAGCGTGAGGCATGGATCGGCCCGTTCCGATACCCGCTTGATCTATGCACGCGATTCAGCCCGACCTTATGCTCAAAAGTCCGGGAATTGGGCATGCGAGCGTGCAGCTATCCCCAAGGATCGGGTATTCGAGTCGGGATCCGATCGAAACGCTCCGCGAATCGACCAAGACGCTACCATGATGCTTCCGTCGATTGACTCGATCGGCGGACAGTCGGTAGAGTCCCCGCGCGACGGGCCCGTGGGGACGTTGCATGGGGGGTTGCCGCCCCAAAGCGGTGGCTCGATGAAGGGGATTCGGCGCGGCTCGAGCCCGCCCGGGAACTGCACCTTTAGGAGATGATCGTGACTCGATCGAACGGATGGCTCACCCGTATCGCCGCTCTTGTCGCTCTGCAGGCAACAATTGGACTTGCCGGCTCGCCCGCTCTGGCGCAGGCACAATCAGAAGACTCCAACGAGGCTCTTCTGGAAGACTTCGAGCATTTCATGCTGATCGCCAACTACGAGCTGGCAGCCGACAAGGGCACCGAGCTGATGAATCGCGGGCTCACACCGGTCGAGTTTGTCGATCTGGTCGAACGCTCCCGCAACCTTCGCCGGTATGAACAGGCACTGGCCCGGGCGATGAATGTCGCGGAACTTGAAGACCTTGCCGCCTTGATGGAACGAACGTTCCGACAGGGCAAGCTGGACCGGGCACGGAACCCCGAAGAAGTGGCCCGCAACATTCAGCTTCTCACCGGAACACTTCGCCAGCAGCAGATCGCACACGATCGGCTCGTGGCTGCGGGCGAGTATGCTCTGCCTCAGCTTCTCGACGCAGCGCTGCAACGCCAAGACCCCGAGCTGCGTGCACGCGTGGTCGGTGTGATGCGTGATTTGGGCCGCCAGTCGATCATTCCGCTTGTGACCGCGCTTCCCAAGCTCGACCCGGCCAGGCAGGAAATTGTGGTTGATATTCTCGGGCAGATTCCTTACCGCACGAGTTTGCCGTTTCTCGTCGAGTTGTATCAGTCAACGACGAACCAGACCTTGCGCACGGCCCTTGAGCGCGCGATCCAGCGCCGGGACGGACAGACGAGCGCACGTCCATCCGACTTGTTCTTCGCGCTGGCCGAAGGGTATTACGACGAGCGCGTGGAGCTGACGAGCTTCCCGGATGAGGACTTTCAGCTTCTCTGGAACTATGACCCGGGTCTTGGGCTGGTGATGGTTCCGATCGTGACTGAGGTGTTCCACGAAGCGATGGCCATGGACATGGCCGAGCGGTCGCTCCGCCATGATCCGGCCGATCGCAGCACGCTCGCGTTGTGGCTGGCAGCGAACTTCTCGCGTGAGATCGACAGCCCGGACGAATACCAGAACCCTGCATATCCGGACAACCGCCGCGATGCCATGTATTACGCGGTCGGCGCCGGCCCGATGGTCAGCCAGCTGGTTCTCGCGCGAGCGCTCGAAGATCTGGATACCCCGCTGGCCCGGCTTGCAATCGAGTCAATCCAGGAAACGGCCGGCAGCGACTCGCTCATCTCCATCGACGGAAGCAGCGGGAGCAGCAGCCCGCTGCTGGCAGCGCTGCGCTACCCGGACCGCCGCGTGCGCTATGAGGCGGCGCTGGCGCTGGGCAGCTCGCAGCCTTCCAGCGCCTTCAATGGCGCCGAACGCGTCGTGCCGATTCTGGCGGGCGCTGTACGAGACGCTTCGGCGCGCACGGCCGTGGTCCTGAGCGGCACCGATCGCGAAGAGTACGACCGGCACCGCACCATCCTCGAACAGATGGGCTTTACCGTGCTTCCCCCGGCCGAGGGAGGCTTGCAGGACATCGCAAGCCCGATCGCTGAAGCGCCTGCGATCGACATTATTGTGACATCGTTGTCGGCCGAGGCTACGTCAAAAGCAATCGCGGAGATTCGCTCCGATCCCAAACTCGCGGTGACCCCCGTGCTGGCGCTGGTCTCCAGCATGGAGGAGGAGTCGGTGCGACGCATGTACGCGGGCGACCACCTCATCGAGACACGGAAGAACTCGCTGCCCACGGACACGCTCACCGCAGCCATCGAGCACGTCATCGAAGTCGGGTCGGGCGGATTGATCTCCCCTGCGGAAGCTTCGCAGTATGCCTTCCGGTCGCTGGCGGTCTTGCGTGATCTTGCGGTCAGCGGAAATCAAGTGCTTTCGGTCGAGGACGCGACGAACGGACTGGTTGCCGCGCTGGGCGAACAGAGTGGGCAGACCCGCCTGCAAATCGCCGAAGTGCTTTCTCACATCCGGCAGCCGGCAGCTCAGATCGCCCTCTTTGATGCCGCGATGGGGTCTTCCGGCCAGGAGCAACTGGCGTTGCTCGGATACGTGGCCGACTCGGCCAAGCGGTTCGGCAACCAGCTGGCAGAGCGCCAGGTGCGCCGGGTCATCGAGATGACGATGGTCGCCGACGATGCGTTGGCAACTTCCGCAGCTGCGGTGATGGGTTCGCTGGAGCTTCCCAACTCGGACATCGTTCCCCTGATCGTGGGCACCGAGACGGCCCCAAAGGCACGGGCGAACCGCCGATAGTCCGAAAACTGAGCCGCTTCTCCTGACGCACGACCTCGAAGTCGTGCGTTTTTTTGCGTGCTGGTGGCGTCGATTAGCGTCCTGAAATGCAGCCTGAGGCTGCCAGGAAACCCATCGCGGGCTCCTCGACCGGCGCATTCGGCACAAACCTCCATTTGAAGCTGACGATGCCAACTCAGTCATGAACGAGCCCGCGAGGCTTACCGATGCAGGAGATGCGTCGAGTGCGATGCATCGGCGTCGTCCGGGCACGGAGGAGAGGTCCGGACGGACTTGAAACCCTGCGGGCCTTGCCGGCGGAGGAAGGTCCGACGAGCAGTTTTCAGCTGAAGGAGTGCTCAGTATGCGTATGAATCGAACGCGTCGTAGGATGGGCGGTTTCACGCTCGTCGAAATCTTGATCGTTGTCGTGATTCTCGGCATCCTCGCCGCGATCGTGGTGCCGCAGTTCACCAACGCGGCCAACGATGCCCGGGCGGGCAACCTGCAATCGCAGATCAAGACGATCGAGAATCAGCTCGAGCTTTACCGGGCCCGCACCGGCTCGTACCCGACGCTGGCCGAGCTTCAGGCCGCACCGACTGACGCGACGCGCGGCACCTCGTTCGGCGTGTTGATCGATGCGGACTACCTCAAGTCGTCCCCGACCAATCCGGTCAACAACAGCCAGTCGGTCGCCGCGGCCGCTGCTGCCGACGTCGGCTGGACCTGGGATGCCGCAACGGGCGCCTTCGGCGCGTCGTACTTCGACGAGTCGACGGGCCAGATCACGACCGATCCCTGATCGGCCGTTGCATCCGGTACAGAGAGCACACGAGTTCCATGTTCTCCAGGCGTCCGATCCCTTCCGGGATCGGTCGTCTTTTTGTATCCCCCGCCGAAGGGAGGAGCCCGCACAGCCGAAAACCTCAGGTATGAACCTGACGAGATATTGCCGAGCAACCCGTACCTGTCAGCACTCGCCTGCCTTCACTCTCATCGAAGTGCTGATCGTGGTGATGATCCTGGGCATACTGGCGACAATCGTCATTCCGCAACTGGCCGGTGCGACCGAAGACGCCGAGATCGAAACAGCGCGACACGAGTTGTACAAGCTCCGCCGGGCGATCGAGGTGTACGAGGCGGTCAACAACAACACACTTCCGAACGTGACCGAAGGCGATGGCACCTGGGGAGCACTCACGTCCGGAAACCAGTACCTCAAGAGCGCTCCGGTGAACCCGTATGTCGGGGGTGCCAACGCCGGGGTCATCGTGTTCGGTGCCGGCCCCGACGCTGAGTATCAATCGAATTACGGGTGGATCTACGACCCTGCGACGGGGCAGGTCTGGGCAGGGAGTTTCGACAACGCAGATCAGCCGCATCCGAAGCCGTAGTTCTTGACGAACCTGTTGCATGAGCATCCGTCCGGAGGGAGGATGGGATTGATGAGTTGGGATCCACGCTTTGGGAAAGGCCGAAGCAACGGCTACACGCTCGTCGAAGTGCTGGTCGTGGTGACGATTCTCGGACTTGCGGGCATGATGGTGATTCCGTCGCTCGGGCAGGCTGACGTCTTGCGTGTGCAGGGCGCGGTGCGATCAATCGTGGCCGATTTGACCTTCGCCCAGTCGGATGCACTGGCCTACCAGGAAGAACGTGCCGTTGTCTTTGACACCGATGAGAACAGGTACACACTGGTCGCGGTGCTGGATGGAATCATCGATGTCGACGCCAATGCGTTGTACGACCCTTCCGGACCCGATCAGCGATATGCCGTGGACTTTGACGACCCGCGCTGGGGCGGCGCACAGTTGGACAATCCATCGTTTGACGGCGACGGAATCATTATCTTCGACGAGCTGGGAGGCCCGGTGCTGGCGCCCGGATCCGACGAGCCGGCGGGCACGGGCAGCGTGGACGTGATCGGCTCAAACTCACGCATGCGCGTGACGGTCGAGGCGTTTACCGGACATATCACAGTGGCCGAGGTTCCGACGATTCAGAACGGTGGCTCCTGACTTGAGTTTCGAGGCGGAAAGACATGAGTTCGTGCCAAAGTTGTCAGTCAAGGTTTCGCACAAGCCTGCTCGCATGCACCGCCCTGGCGGGCCTTCTGATTTGGGCCAAGCTCAGGCTGGTGACGAACTTCCCACGCACGGTCATTGCTGATCCGAAGCAGAGCGAGCAGGCCGACCTGTCGCCCCAGGAAGAATCGGCCACACCGGCGCGCGATCCCGAAAACGAGTGATCGACCGTCGTGATCGGCGTTGATCGCAGACCCGAAAGTCTCGCCAAGCCCCTGTATTGACAGGGGTTTTTTGTTTGATTCGGCCTCATCGCCTGCAGATTTTGCGCAGGGACGATTCGGGCCGTCGCAAACCGCGCTCAAGTTTCACGAGACGAGATAAACAGCGCAAAGTCCCGAACCCAAGCGGACGACGAAACCCGTGCGATTGTCGCATTCGTTTCGAAGGCACAGAGCCGGGGATCCGTTCCAGATTCACTCAGACACGCCCCCGACTCCCACCAAGAGGGTTCCGAGATGTTGGATCGACTGCAAGCTGAAGCGAGCCTTCCGGTACTGTCCAGTTCGGGCCGACGCCTGAGCATCGTCATCGGCATCTTGACTTGCCTGGCGGGTACGTCGGTGGGTTGGGCCCAGCAAGCCGGGCTTGAGGATCTGATGGACGAAATGTTCGACGAGTTCGCCGATCAGGCCGGCGACGACTTCGACGAGTTCGCCACCGAAGGGAAGGCAGGCTCAGAGGAACCGGTCGACCTGTCCTACCTCGAAGACAAGGTCAGGGTCAACGAGTACGACATCGTCGATCTGCACGTCAATAACGAAGACCTGGGCAACGTGCTCCAGCTTCTCAGTCTGCAAAGCCAGCGCAACATCGTTGCATCGAACAACGTGAGCGCCACAGTCACGGCCGACCTTTACAACGTCACGTTTGAAGAGGCTTTGGACGCCATCTTGCACGTCAACGGATACGGCTGGGTGGCCAAGGGCAACTTCATTTACGTATACACCGCGGAGGAACTGGTCGAGATCGAGCAGGCGTCGCGCGTGCGTGTGACGCGCATGATCACCCTGGACTATCTCAGCGCCGCAGATGCAGCCGCGTTTGTCCAGCCGCTTCTCTCGCCCGAAGGCAAGATCACGGCAAACAGCCAGACCGGTCCGTTCTCCATCGGCGCCAACACCCCGGTCGGAGCCGACGAGTACGCCTTGAACGCGACGCTGGTCGTCTTTGACTACGAGGAAAACGTCCAGGCCATCATGGACCTGATCGAAATGCTCGACACCAAGCCGGTTCAGGTCCTGGTCGAAGCAACGATCCTGCAAACCAGCCTCAATGAGAACAACGCATTCGGCGTTGACTTCTCCCTGCTCAACAACATGGACTTTGAAGACTTTGTCGGCTCAGGTCCGCTCGGAGTCGTGGACACGCTCATCACCGGCGTCGGCGCAACCATGGTCGGTGGCGCCACCACCGAGACGACGGTGCCCATTCGAGGCAATGGATCGGCGCTCAACACCAGCGTCGGCAAGGTCGGCGACGCCGGCGGACTCAAGGCCGGCATCGTCAACGAAGATGTCGCCGTATTCCTGCGACTGCTCGACGAGGTGACCGACGTCACCGTCGTGAGCAATCCGAAGATTCTGACGCTCAATCGTCAGCCTGCCCGCGTGCTCGTGGGTACCAAGGTGGGCTATCTCAGCTCAACCTCAACGGAGACCTCGACGACCCAGACGGTCGAGTTTCTCGACACTGGTACGCAGCTGAACCTGCGTCCATTTGTCTCGGCCGACGGATTGATCCGCATGGAGCTCAAGCCGCAGGTCTCAAGCTTCCGTCTTCGCAATGTGACCGACGCAAACAGTGCAACGGTGACGATTCCCGACGAGGACACCAGCGAGCTGGTCACCAACGTCATGGTGCGTGACGGGCAGACGATTGTGCTGGGCGGGCTGTTCACGGAAACGACAACGGCCAACCGCCGGCAGGTGCCGGGTCTGGGCGATCTGCCTGTCGTTGGAGCGGCCTTCCGGGGGCACGACGACGAAACACGTCGCAGCGAGATCATCTTCATGATCACGCCTTCGATCGTCAACGACACGCAGTTGGCCGAAACCGGCGCCCGCGCCGAAGACTATGTCAGCGGCGCTCGCACCGGTTCGCGCATGGGCACGCTTCCGTGGGGCCGGCAGCGCCAGGTGGGACGGCTGCTGATCGAGGCTCGCGCCGCAGCCGCTGCCGGTGACCGTGAAACAGCGCTGTACAAGGTGAGGAGAGCACTTGCCAAGCACCCGCAGAACACCGAGGCTCGCCGCATGCTCGACCAGCTCACAACGACAAAGGAGTGGCCGAGTGGCAGCATGCTCGAGGATATCTTCAATCACGAGCTTGACTTGCCGACAAGCTCAGCCCGCTTCGATGGCACCACTCCTGACTTCTCGTCGAGCACGGGTGTGTCCTTTGAATCCGGTACGACGACGAGCGTGAACACCGACTGGCTCCTGGCCGACGACTTTGCGCCCGGTGACGAGCCGACCGAGTCAACGAGTGCATCTTCAGCGTTCAACGATGCGTGGACCGACGCGACACCCGGCGAGGATGGATTCGTCGATCTTCACCCAGAAGAGCTCATGCTGCGTCAGCAATCGACGCAAGTGTTCGGCCCTGACGCGGTATGGCTGCCCGACGAAGCTCGGTGGCAAACCGAAACAGGCCAAACCGCCCAGTCGAACGAAGAATCGATCCTGACTCCGGCTGATGAGTCGAGCGCTTCTGCCGACGCAACCCCATCCACCGAGGCTGCGACGGCCAGCTTCGATGCAAGTATCTTCGACGACATCGAGCAGGCAGACGGGCAGTCCCCGTTGTTCGATGAGTTCGCAGTCGTGCCCGACGACTTCTCCGATGACCCATCCAGCTCGATCGCGTCCGGAGAGATCACAGCCGACTCCACCGACTTCAACAACTGGGCTGCGAACTCCTTTGTCAACAGCGACGAAGTGCCGGTGTTCTTCCCGGTCCACGGCGGGCTGGTGTGGATCGCCCTTCCTCGCGGAATGTTCTCAATCGAAGATCTGAGTGAGACATTCTCCGACGAAGCGGTGACCAATGTCCCGACCGACGAAGAGAACTGACCCTCACCCGGGCGGCGCCACCGCGCCTTCCGGGCATTTGCCCTCTGGAGAATCAACATGGAATACATCAACGGTCGTACCGTCATTGGGCTTCTCATGGCCGCAAGCATCGCAGTCGCGTCAGGCTGTGGCGGGCAGGGCCGATACACCAAGGAACACACGAGCCTTGCCAAAGAGAAGATGAACATCATGAAGAGCGCCACGGAGTGGGACATGGCCCACCAGGCGTTCCTCGCAGGCGATCTGGAAAAGGCTCTGCGCAAAGTCGACAACTCGTTGTCCATCAACCCGAACGTCACAAAGAGCCACGTGCTCAAGGGACGAATCCTGATGGAGATGGGCGAGGTCGGTGCTGCGCTGCGATCGCTCCAGACGGCGGTGGCCATCGATCCCAACTACGTCGATGCCCACTACTACTCCGGCATCGCGTATGAACGTCTGGCCAAGCCCGAAGAAGCGCTGACGCACTATCTGGCTGCGATTTCCCTGGATGACTACAACGATCAGTATGTCGTCGCAGCCGCTGAGATGCTCATCGACCTTGACCGCACCGACGAGGCTGTCACACTGCTCAAGCAATCACCCGCGTTCGATCACAGCGCCGGCATCCACCAGACGTTGGGACACATCGCGCAACTTGATGACGACTTTACGCTCGCAGCGGAGGAGTTCGAGGCAGCCCGACTGCTCGCACCCGATGACCTGGGCATTCTCGAGGACCTGACGCGTGCGCAGTTTCTCGCCGGCAACTACCCTGACGCTGCCTACGGGCTCGAAACTCTGCTCGCCGAGGAGGAATATGCCCAGCGTCGCGACTTGAAGCGCATGCACGCCGAGTGTCTGCTCAAGCTTGATCGTCGCACCGAAGCGAGGCAGGCGTATCTCGATCTGACCTCGGACCCGGCGGCAGCCTCCGATGCAGACGCGTGGATCGGGCTTGGCAACATAAGCTACCAGGTTGGAGACATGAACACGCTGCGCAAGGCGGCGACGCGTGCCGTGGCCATCGCCCCAGACCGTAAGGACGGCTATGTGCTCTGGTCGCTCCTGCACCGTGCCCAGGGCAACGCCGAAGCCTCACTGCGCAGCATCGAAGACGCCATCGAACGCGATCCGACCGATCCACTGCTCCAGACGATGCGGGCGCTTGCCCTGCTCGATCTCGGTCGGCAGGACGAAGCGCGAAAGGCGCTGTCTGCCGCGCTCCAGATCGACCCGACCAATCGTGCAGCCCGGGCAGTGCTCACACGCATCGAGGATGATTCGGCGCCTGTTCCCTGAATCAGATCCATCGAACATCTACCCGAGTCAACACGCCCCCAACCGACTGGAAAGGGGCGTTTTCTGTGCGCGCCGCAGCCCAGGCCGGCTCCAGGAGACCGCTCGCTACCCTTTCAAGACCTCGTCCAGCAGCATGACATCGCACAGCTCGGCCTCGACGCGCGTGTAGCCGTTCCAGGTTGAGAGCTTTGGCGTCACGATCGCATCGAGCCTTGCGCCTGTGGGAATCAGCTCGGCCCGTTCACCCCAACCCCACCCCACTGCTCTGATGCCGCGCATCGCGCGGGCGTTCTCGTCACACAGTTCGAGCGAGAGATGTCGGGCTTGTTTGCCGAAAACCTTCGGAGCCCCATTGAGTCTCACACCTCGCAGCCGCACACGAACTCGCGGATTATCACGTCCGAACGGCGCGAGCATGGACAGACGCTCAATCTCGCAGCGACGCAAATCTGCCACGCACGCGTCGCAGTCGTACTCGAGCGTATGGATGAGCTCATCGGGCGAAAGCTGACTATTGGCATGCTCGACAAATGACTGAACGAATGCCTCCAGTCTCTCAGGCGCGACGCGCACACCGGCAGCCATGTCGTGTCCGCCGAAGCCCTCGAGATGTTCAGAACACGCAGCCAGCGCCGCGTGAAGATTGAAGCCCTCAATCGAGCGTCCCGATCCGACACACTGGCCTTGTTGCCGTTGCATGAGGATCGTCGGACGCGCGAACCGATCGACCAGGCGTGAGCAGACGATGCCGACGACGCCAGGGTGCCAGTCTTCGTGTGCCAGGACGATGGCCCGCCGGTCGGGCCCGGTCATGCCCGCCGCCTCGGCCATCGCCGTCGCGTGTTCGACGATGGCGCGCTCAGTGCGACGCCGCTGATCATTGAGCGCAGCGAGTTGATGGGCGATTTCATCGGCGCGAGCCTCATCTTCGGTCAGCAACAGCTCGAGCGCTTCACGTGCGTGACCCATGCGTCCGCAGGCATTCAGCCGCGGGGCCAGGACAAATCCGACGCGCTCGGTATGGATCTCGTCACCACCAAGCCCGGACGCCTTGACCAAAGCCTTGAGCCCGAGAAACGGCGAGTTCCTGACCCGTCCGAGCCCATAGCGCGTGAGCACGCGGTTCTCATCAACGAGGGGCACGACATCCGCGACGATCCCGAGCGCCACCGGGCCGAGCAGATCGAGCAAGAGCGCGCGCAAGTCCTCGTGCACACGCTCCGAACCGCTTGCAAGCGTCGCAAGACGCCACGCGAGCTTGTAGGCCACCCCCGCCCCGCACAGATCACAAAACTCCGACGCATGCCCGGGCAGATTGGGGTGAACCAGCGCATAGGCCTCGGGCAGACCGACCGACTCGTCCGGGGCATTGTGGTGATCGGTGATGATCAGATCAACGCCCAGCTCACGTGCCACCTGCGCTTCTTTGATCGCCGTCACGCCGCAGTCGACGCTCACGATCACCCGGGCCCCCTTGTCGGCCAGCGTGCGCACAGCCTCGGCGTTGAGCCCGTATCCCTCTTCGAGCCGGTGTGGGATATACGTCGATACGTGAGCATCCGGAACAATCGCCCGGATCATGCGATAGAGGATCATCGAGGCGGTCATTCCGTCGACGTCGTAGTCGCCGTAGATGACGATGGGCTCACCGGCACGAGCAGCACCGAGCACACGCTCGGCAGCGCGATCGATGTCAGGAAGGCCCGCAGGATCGCGCAGGTGCGCAAGTGAAGGATTCAAAAAAGCGTTTGCCGCGTCGAGCTCCACAAACCCCCGCGAGCGCAAGACACGATCGGAAAGCGACTTGGCGCTCAGATCATCGTGCCCGCGCCGGCGCCAGCGCCGCGTGAGTCCCCGTTCACACACTGCCGATTGAGCCACACCATCCTCCTGACGTGCGCACAGAATCTAGCATGCCGGGGCGATCGGTGCTCGCTGAAGGGGAAACATCATGGTCAAGCTCAATCGGATTTACACCAAAACCGGAGATGACGGCACCACCGGGCTCGGCGACGGATCCCGCGTGCGCAAGGATCATCTCCGCGTCGAAGCATACGGACAGGTGGACAGCGCCAACTCGGCCCTGGGACTTGCGATCGTCGCGGCAAAGGACGCTGGACAAGCAGCAATAGCCGACCTGCTCGGGTCCATTCAGCACGATCTGTTCGATCTGGGTGCAGACCTGTGCGCGCCGGTCGATGACAAGCAGAGGCTGCGCATCGAACAGGGACAGGTCGATCGGCTTGAAAGGCTGATCGACGAGTACAACGCCGATCTGGACCCCCTGACGAGCTTCGTGCTGCCCGGGGGAACAGCGCTTGCTGCCGGCCTGCACGTAGCGCGAGCAGCAGCGCGAGAGGCTGAGCGACGAGTCGTGGCTCTTGCGCTCGACGAGCCTGAAGCGACCAATCCGCTGACCGTGCAGTATCTCAACCGACTGAGCGATCTGCTTTTTGTCCTGGCGCGGGTGGCCAATGACGGTGGAAAGGCCGACATCCTGTGGAAACCGGGCGCGAATCGGGCCGAATGACGTTCAACTTGGTGAGTCCTTACTACGATCTGAAGAATGCGTGCAAACGCACATCGAGGACTCATGAACGCCGCAGCCGAGCCACAAGTCGAAACAAGTATCTGGAGAATGCTTGACCCCCCTATTCCGGCGGGCCAAGTGTCTCGCGTGCGTCGGCAGCTGGTGATGCTCCTGGCAATCACGTTCACCGCGGGACTCGTCCTTCTGGCATCGCGGGTCTTTGCATATGAAGGAACGGGTGGCTACCCGGTTGAGGGATGGGTGATCGACCTGGCATGGGCGATGAGCTATGTCGGCATCCTGAGTGTGATCTGGCTCAAACGCAGACAGGCAGCGGTGCTGCTTCGCCTGTCGGTGCTGCTCGTGGTTCTCGAAGCTGCGTTCGGCGTGCTGCGCATGGTTTTTGGGGTTGATCCGCGCGGTGCTTCGCTGCTGGTTGGGGTTCAGGTTGCCCACGCGGGCAGTGCGATTCTGCTCCCCTGGACGCCTCTGCGGGCGCTGCTCCCGGCAGCAGGCGCGTTCGTGGTCGCGGTCATGGGTATCGCAGCAGCCGAGCCTCGCGGACTTGGGCGTCTCGGGTTCCTGATCGTCGGGGCACTGATTGTCACACCCGGCGTCGCAATCTCAGTGGTCCGCAACTGGCGTGAGCAGGCCCGAGAGATGATCGACTTCTTTCGCAATCGCTACCAGGAGATGCGCCAGGAACTGGTGGACGCACGATTGATTCATGAAGCGGCCTTCCCGCCTCCACGTACAACCGGAACGGTACGTTTTACCTACGCCTATGAGCCGATGAGCCAGATCGGCGGCGACTACCTGCACGCCCATGTCGCCCCCGGCCAACACGGGCCGGACGAGGCGCTCAGCATTGCCGTGCTGGACGTGACCGGACACGGCATCCCCGCAGCGCTGACGGTCAATCGCCTCCACGGCGAGCTTACCCGGCTGTATGCAGAGAATCCGTACATGGCCCCCGGGGCGGTGCTCGGGGCGCTCAATCGATATGTCTATCTCACCCTGGCCGACCACTCGGTATTTGTCACCGGCATCGTGCTCAGGGTCGATCCGACGACCTCGACGCTTGAGCTTGCCAGCGCCGGGCATCCGCCGGCATTCCTTCGCTCGAGCCGTGGAACGATTACCGAGATCGGAGCCACGTCAATTGTTCTGGGAGCGCTCGACGTGGACGAGTTTGACCCCGCGCCCGTGCGGATGAGCTTCATGCCCGGGGACT
The DNA here is from genome assembly GCA_003697045.1 of Planctomycetota bacterium. Classification (GTDB taxonomy): domain Bacteria; phylum Planctomycetota; class Phycisphaerae; order Phycisphaerales; family UBA1924; genus J022. Next base: position 8,680 of record RFGK01000022.1, on the reverse strand, counting down.
CACTGATTGCCTACACCGACGGGGCGACCGACGCCAAATCACGCTCGGGTGAACGGCTCGAAATCAAAGGGCTGCGACGCATTATCGCGGGAGGATGGGCAGACGAAAGCCAGCGCTGGCCTGAAACCATACTGCGGGAGATCGACCGGTTCCGGCATGGGCCGCCGGAAGATGATGTGCTCATCATCGAGGTGTACCGAACGATGGGTCGTTTCGGATCGGGGATCGAAGACGCGGCAGTCACTCCCGGCCCCCTTGGAACGCACGAAGAAGGGTAATCCTGAATCCATCCTGCGTATTGTTTGAGACGTCGGGTTTCTGATCGCGTCGAATCGGGTAAGGTATGCGCACTCCCTGAGGAGCAAAGCCCGCCAGAGTGCGCGAGGAGGCCGACGAGATTGCCTGCAGGACCTGAGACCATCGAGTTCCGTCGTGAGTTTGTGCAGGCAACACACGGGCTGTTGCGCAAAAGACTGCGACACTTTGTCGTCATCGTCGGCGGAATCTGGGCACTTGTGGCCATGATCGGGTGGGTGTCGCTGTTCTCACGCCAAACCGATGCGGACCCAATCAGAATCTGGCCGATCATCTGGCGTGCGGTCAACGACCTCATCATGTTGGCGGCGTTCGTGGCGGCACTGTGGATCGGGCTGGACAAGCGGGCGTCCAAGCGTGCAGCCATTGCGGCAAGTGTGGGGCTGATCGCCGTCTATGGCGTGCACCTTTCCGTTTCGCACTACGCACTGGACCTGGGGTCCTGGTCGCTGATCATGTTCCTGGTGATCCACCTGCTGGCGTCAGCACATTTCCCGTGGACCCCGATGCAGTCGCTGGTGCCGCTGGTCGCGTTTGTCGCAGTGCATGCGGGCTACGTCATCGCGGACGGGACGTCCGGGCCTCTGCAAGACCTGTTCAGCACAGTGTTTTCCGCTCTGGTCGGCGTGCCCGGCATCGTCGTGTGTTCGGTCCAGCACGAGTGGCGTCAGCACAACTTCGGCTATCGGTTTGTGCATTCACGCTACGGCAGGCTGCGAGACGAGCTTGCCTCGGCGCGACGGATCCACGAGGCCATGTTCCCGGCCCCCTCGACCGACGGGCCGATCCAGTTGAGCTATCGCTATGAGCCGATGAGGCATATCGGCGGCGACTACCTGCACGTTTGCTCGCACGAGCGCGAAGATGGGTCCAAACTGCTCAGCGTCGTCGTCGTCGATGTGACAGGGCACGGCATTCCCGCTGCGTTGACAGTCAATCGGCTGCACGGCGAAGTGGAGTTGCTCTTTGCCGCCGATCCGGAGGTCAGGCCGGGCGACGTGCTCAAGCACCTGAATCGATACGTGCACCTGACCCTGGCCAAACACTCGATCTATGCCACGGCGTTGTGCATGCGTTTTGATTCGACCCGAAACGAGCTGGAAGTCGCCAACGGCGGCCACCCCCCGGCGTTTCTGCTCGGCGCCGATGGAACCATCGAAGAGATCGCGTCAACGAGCTTTGTTCTGGGTGCATGCCGGAATGAAGAGTTTGACCCTGCCCCCAAGACCTATCCGTTTCACATGGGTGATTCCGTGATCGCGTACACCGACGGCGCGATCGAGGCGAGATCTCCCGACGGACGCATGCTGCGCATCGAGGGCTTTCGATCGATGATCGCGTCGAAAGGACTGCGCGCCGGCGAACGCGCAGCCGCGTTGTTGCAGGCCGTCGCCGAATATCGCGGCAACGCGCCGACCGAAGATGACACGCTGATCGTTGAAATCCACCGCCCGATCGGGTCACGCCAGACGCAGGTGTCGGGCGCCCAGTCCGAGCCGCTGACCACTACGGCAAAAGTTGCTCAATCTCCCCCATAAGCACACCGGCGCGCGCAAAGAAGCGCTCATACGCGTCAGCACGCTCCTCAAGCAGGTCCGGGTCTCCCAATGCCACCGCATGACGCAGAGCGGGCAGCATCCACGGCGCATACCCGGAACTCTCATCGGGCGCAGCGTAACCACTGCGATACCACGAACGACCTGTCTCAAAGCCTGCATCACACCATGCACGTTCGATCAGGATGAGCCTGCGGTTGATCTGTGCCGTTCGTTTCGGGTCAAGCTCAGCCTCGGCGAGCTTGAGCATGACCGGCTCGGCGTGCAGACGAAAAAGCTCGGCTGCCAGCTCAACGCGCCGAATCGCGCGCGGGCGTTGCTCACCCCACGCGCCGGTGTCCGCAATAAAAGAGGCGATGTGATCGAGATGCCGCTGTACGTCAAGGGCATAACGCGAAGGATCGAGCGGAAGAAGGCTCGCGCCGGCAAGCCGGGCGATGACCGCATTGGTCATGCGTGTGATCATCAGCGCCGGCTCGTAATCATCGCCGACAGTCTTGCGATACCAGGCAAGCGTGTCGTAGTTCGAGTGGTACGCACTTCCAGCAGCGCCACCGGCAGAAAGGCCGGCCGATGGAATGCACAGATGCCCGCTGAATCCGACGTGGTCGGACCCGCCGCCCAAGCTTCCCAGACTGATCAGGGCAGGCTGATCATCGCGTCGAGCGGCCCAGGCTTCAAAAACGGTGCGGTCGGGCTGACGCGCCTGCGAGACCGACCGAGCAGCAGCCGTGATGACCTGCACAAGCGAAGGAGCGCCTGCGGCACGAAAGTTCGGCCCCATGGCTGCCATGTCGAGATTGATGTACGCAACCGCGCCGCGCGTCAGTTCTTCCGCAAAAGCTTCTACGTATTCGGTCGAACCGATGATCCCCTGTTCCTCAGCAGCCCACGCGGCAAAGCGAATCGTGCGATCAGGCTTCCAGCCGTCACGGGCCAGGGCACCGACACTGCGGGCCGATTCGACCAGACAGATCAGCCCGGCCAGGGGATCAGAGGCGCCATGACACCACGCATCGTGGTGACAGCCGACCACGATCACCTCGTCGGGATACGTCTGCCCGCGCACCTCGGCGATGACATTGGCGGTTTTCACGATCTTGCGTTGCTGTTCGACACGAACGCGCACACGAAGATCGGCCCCCCCTTCGAGCCGATAGGCAATGGGGAGCCCCCCCTGCCACTCGTCGGGAACGCGCGGCCCGCTCATGCGCGAGAGAATCTCGTGCGCTGCTGCCCACCCGAGGGGCTGGACCGGGATCTTCGGCAGCGCGACAGACTCGGGATCGAGCCGCGTGGCGTTTTCCTCTGCGGGAATGAATGGCGTCAGCGGATCGCCGCGGTATGCAAGCGTGCCGATCGAACCGCGCTGGATGCTGTGCTCATTGGCGTAGCCACCCTCGGGCCAGGGAATGCCTCGCACGTAGCCGGAATCTGCGGGATCGGTGTAAATAATGAGCCCAATCGCCCCGGCAGCCTGGGCGAACTTGGCCTTGTACCCGCGGAAGTTCCCGCCATAACGGGCAATGACGATCTTGCCCTGACAACTCACTCCAAGCTCTTCGAGTTTCTGGAAATCCTCAAGCCGGCCATAGTTGGCGTACACGAGTTCGGCGGTCACATCACCGGAACCCGAATACCCGTTCCAGCCAAAGGTCAGGTCTGGGTGGGCCGTGTCAGGATCGGACGCGATCGGTGGTTCGATGAGCGGAAGATCGATGGGCGCAGTTCCGGCTGGGAGAACCTGCACCTGCGCCTCGACGGGGCTTGCAAGGTAGACCCAGATGTCGTGCCGCGTGACATCAAGCCCGAAGGAAGTGAACAGCTTGATGAGCCTTTCGATCGTTCGCCAGTCGCCGGGCGTGCCGGCAATGTGAGGCTCGGACGCAAGCAGCTTGTGATGATCGGCAAGCGATGCTGCAGCCGGAATCGCATTCAACGCGTCGGCATAGTCCGCCCCATCGTTCTGCTGGGCCGAGGCGAGTGCGGCAAGCACCGAGACAAGCACGCTGGCAAAAAACTGCTTTGTCATCATGTTGCAGGAACCGTCAGTGTTTGGTCAGGCGGGCGGCTCGCAAGGATGCGGGCGCCTTCGATAATGATCCACAACTCGAGAATGAGCATGAGCAGCCCGATGATGACCAGGTGCCACTTGACTGGATCGCCGGTCTGAAGCGGGCTGAGAAACTGCATCACCAGGCCGATGATGGCCCAACCGGTCATCGCAAGCATGAACACCATGGGAAGCGCCGTCGCCCAGACAGGCACACGTTTGCGCACGAGCCACACGGTGATGACCAGCAGCGCCAGTCCACCGAGAAGTTGGTTGGTTGCACCAAAGATCGGCCAGAGGATAAGTCCCCCCTTGCCGGCGTTGGCAAGTCCGACACGTGGCGCATCGGAGAGAGCGAGCAGACCGGCTGTCACCACCGCGATCGCTGTGGCTGTATACCGATTGCCGATCAGCGAGGCGATACGCATCGGCCGGGCTGGATGAACCTGCAGGTCCGAACGACAATGAGGACAACGTGCATCAGACTCAACCTCGCCCACGCAACGCCCGCAGGACATGCAGACGGTGTCATTGCAGGCATTGCCGGGCCTTGCACCCGCCAGCTCGGCAATCACATATCGCTGCAATCGCGTGGCCGAATCGAGCGTCGTTGCCGCAAAGGAAGCGATAAAGACGCCCATGATTGCGATGGCCAGGGCATGAGATATACCGATGGACTCGATCATGTTGGCCGAACCGGTGACAAAAGGCGCGAGAACAGCGCCAAGCCCGGCGTCTCCTCCCCAGGTGGCGTAGTGATGAATCCAGGCGGCCGATCCAGTAACAGGGGCCGGCGATTGTGTGCCCATCCCGATTCCCGCGCTGCATGCAAGGATGACCAGCACCGCGAGAAATCCCTCAGTCAGCATGGAGCCGTACCCGACCATCGGTGCGTCGGCCTCGCTGCGGAGTTGTCGGCTTGAGCATCCAGAGGCCACGAGACAGTGAAAGCCGCTGATGGCGCCGCATGCCACGGTGACAAACAGAAAAGGCACGAACGGAGGTACAAACCCGCCCGGCTGCGCCGGCTCGGGACGCAAACGCACCGATTCAGCAACAATCGGCGGATGCGCAATCACCAGCCCCACCACAAGCATACCCATCGCAATGAGCAACTGGTGAGAGTTGATGTAATCGCGTGGCTGAAGCAGCGTCTGCACCGGCAAGACGCTTGCAACAAACACGTACACGAGCAGGATGAGCGTCCAGAAGCCCACGGGCGAGATGACGCTGGTGACGGCAGAGGGAAGCGTGACCTGTGCCCACTCGAAGTTGGCCGACACGGCGATGGAGCCGTACATGAGCACCACGGCCGCGACGGTGCCGAACAGGAGACTTCCCCCGCGTCGCATCCATATGCCCAGCCCGACCGCGATGGGAATTTGCAGGAATACAGGAAGCACGCTGGACGGGTAGAGCTGAAAAATCGCCGCGATCACCAGCCCGAAGACGGCAAGCACAATCCACAGTCCGACGAGCACAACGAGCAGGAAGAGGATGCGGGCCGTTGGGCTGACAACATCGCCGGTCAGATCGGCGATCGTGCGACCCTTGTGTCGCATGGAAATGATCAGCGAGCCGAAATCATGCACCGCGCCCATGAAGATCGACCCAAGCAAAACCCAGAGAAGCGCGGGAACCCATCCCCACACCACGGCCACTGCGGGACCGACGATCGGGCCGGTGCCTGCAATCGACGTAAAATGGTGGCCGAAGACGAGCTCGCGTCGGCTCGGCACATAGTCAACTCCGTCGTTGAACTCCTCGGACGGAGGCCTGCGCTCAGGATCGATGCAAAAGATGCGTTGGGCAAGAAACCGCCCATACGTGTGATAGGCGACGACATAGAGAACCATTGACCCGAGTGCGATGAGAACGGTGACCATGGCCTTGCCCTGAAACCCGATCAGCAGCGTACCGCAAGACAGAGAGATTGGAAAGTGCTGTCCAAATCACTGCTCACCCGTTTGGAAGATGGACGCAAAGCCGTGGCGCTGGAGACAACGCTGCTCTGCCACGGAGTTCCCAGAGAATCGGCACTGCCCCTGGCCGATGAACTGGATGCGATCGTCCGTCAAGCCGGAAGCGTGCCGGCAATCGTCGGCGTGCTCAACGGCACCGCAACCGTCGGCATCACTCGCGACGAGCTGATCATGCTCCTGGATGCAGGCCCGGTCGCAAAGGTCAATACGGCCAACATTGGTCTCGCTCTGCACAGAAGGCTTCATGCGGCTACCACAGTAAGCGCCACCATGGAACTGGCAGCCGCTGCCGGCGTCCGCGTCTTCGCAACCGGAGGCATCGGCGGCATCCACCGCGGCTACTCCCAACGGTTCGACGTGTCGAGCGACCTGACGGCACTGACGCGCTTCCCTGTCGCAGTGGTTTGCAGCGGCGTCAAGAGCCTGCTCGATGTCGTGGCCACCCGCGAAGCACTCGAAACACTCGGCATCCCGGTCGTCGGATATCAGGCAGATCGCTTCCCTGCCTTCTATGTGCGCGACGGAGGCACCGGCGTCGATGCACGATTCGACGATGTCAACGAGCTTGCCGCATTTGTGCGCTTCGAGCTTGAGCGCACGCAGCGGGGAGTCCTGATTGCCAATCCGATTCCACCCGACGCACAGATCGCGTCGCTGCAATGGGAAACCTGGCGGGCCGAAGCGATGGCACGCATCGGAGATGTGCAAGGTCGCGACGTCACTCCCCGCGTCCTGTCGCTCTTGCACGAGTTGTCAGGGGGGCGAACGCTTCAAGCTAATCTTGCACTCGTCCGCAACAACGCGGCTCTGGCCGCTGCCATCGCGGCCCAGGGTGTCTAGGAAAAAGCGCATTTCCCGCTGCTGTTTCTCGAAATCACGCTGGCGAGTCGTCGCTCAAACGCCGGCACGCGGCCTTTGGCTCCAGGTACGGTAAGCACCGGATCAACGCTTTGAGAGTCTCTCAGCCGCAGGCGATCTCAAGCAAGCCCAGGAACGTGAGCAGGTCGTAGAAGTCGATGACGCCATCGCCGTTCATATCGGCAAGCAGCGCATTGTCCGCGTAGCCATTGAGAAACGCCAACACATCGAAGATATCAACAAGCCCATCGACGTTGAGGTCGGCCGGACAGGCCAGCTCACATGAACGAGACATCACGCGGACGTGATCAACTCCGGCTTCAGTCACCGAATCATTCGGCGTATCTGCAATCGTAAAGCGAAGCTGAACCGACTCGGCCGGCCCGACGATTGAGCCAACATCGATGGTATGTTCGCGCCATGCAAAGGCGCTGCGGAGTGTCGCTGCGGGTATCCACGTGGCGCCATCATCGGCGCTGATCTCGACCTGCATGGCGTCTCCGGATGCTGAGCCGGAGTCATCGCACGAAAGCCACCACGCAAAGCGAATCAACGGATCAGGAATCCCGCTCAGATCAAACGGGGGCGAGGTCAGTGTTGCCTGGCCTCCATCGACATCGGAGTTACCCGGGGTCGGATCGGTCAGCCAGGCAAATCCATTCCCATCGGCATCAATGGGCGGATCGCCTCGGAGCCCGCCGGCCACAGGTCCCCAGGCCCACGCCCCGCCGGTCAGCTCGGGCGATTGCCCCGCCTGCCAATCGGCATCGCTGTCAAAGAACTGCTCATCGAACGTTCGTTCCAGCTCCGCGGCAAGGGTGTACCCGCTTGCAGGCCAGTGTTCGGGCCACACCACCGTCTGCCCGTCGGTCTCAATGACGATGGCAAACTCCGTCGTCGTGCCGCAGGCGGCGGGAGGCACAGTCACCGTGACATACCCGCCACTGTTCGACTCGGCCGGCACCGAGCCTTGAGCACCATCCGACGATCGCCATTCGAGACGAGCGCTTTCTACCGGGCCGGTCCCGGGCTGAATGCCCATAGTCAGAGTGAGCGGGCGGAACGGCTGACGCGTCAGCGGCAGCCCCAGCGGAAAGACCGGACTGGGATCTGAATACTCCGGCAACCCGCCCGAAACGACCAGCGCATAGGTCGCGTCCATCTCGGGAGTCTGCGGGATGCCATCGGCAGAAAACTCCCCGGCGTAGACCTCCACAAGCCATCGCCCCGGCAACGGATCGGCGACGATCACCTGTTCGACCGTGTTGATCGAGTCCGGTACACCTCCGGGCATGCTCGTGGTCGAATCGGCAAGCCCGTAGTTTCCCAGGTACACCGTGCCATCGGGCGCCGTTACACGCAGAGACAGATCGTTCATCGTGTGGACCATCGAGCCGGGCATGCCGGGAGGATCGGGATAGACCAGCGTTGCCTGCAACACCGGCTCGGCAAGCGCCACGTCGATGATGAACGCCCGTGCATTGAACGGCTCGAGCGCATCGGTCTGATCAACCACGAGCATGCGCGCGCTTTGCTCGAACAGGCGCGACACATCCGGCATGCCCCAACCCTGGCGAAAACGCCCCAGCTCGTCGGCCGCGGACCCGAACGGCCACTGTCGGGCCGAGTTGATCAAAAGCGCCTTGGCCGTGGCAGCGTGCGGGCGCTCATCGAACACATCCCCGCCCGAAACTGCGTTGCCGAACAGACCATCTGCAAACATCTGGATCGCAAGCCCGCCACAGCCGGCCACGATCGGAGTGGCTGCGCTCGTCCCGCCGAAGTTCCCGTGCGCAGCGTCGGCATGCCCCGCAAGCGTGTGCACGAGGTCATAGGCATGCGCGAGATCCGGCTTGACGCGCCCATCCATCGCCGGGCCCACGCTGGCGCGATGCGACCAGCTGTCATCCAGCATG
>RFGK01000180.1 GCA_003697045.1 Planctomycetota bacterium | reverse complement strand
CGTTGGCTCAAAGGCATCCTTCGCGATGCGGTGTCCGTCCTCGTCTTCGCTGCCCGGGCGGAAATCATCGAGATTCATCAGCATGAACCGCAAGGTATTGCGCACTTTCCGGTAGCTCTCCCCGGCCAGTCTGAAGAACTCATCATCGACTTTGACGTCATTCTCATAGCTCAGGCTGCACACCCACCACCGCAGCACATCAGCGCCGTAGTGCTCAAAGAGATTCTCAATCGTGTGGCCGGCCGACTTGCTCAGCTTCTTGCCGTCCTTGTCAACCATGAATCCGTGCGTGAGCAGCGTCTTGAACGGCGACTGCTCCATCACTCCCAGGCTTGGAAGCAGCGAAAGCTGAAACCACCCGCGGTGCTGATCCGACCCTTCGAGGTACAGCTCAACGGGGAAATCCTTGCCCCCAGATCGCGCGCGCATCATTGAGTGCCAGCTCGATCCGGACTCAAACCACACGTCAAGGATGTCGTGGCCCTTGCTCAGCTCCGACAGCGACACCTTGCCCAGACGCAAAGGCTCCGGTGCGTCTGCGTCCGCAGCCGGGTCATAGTGGCACAGCAAGTCCGCCGGCGACATCTGGAACCACGCATCTGATCCCTTCTCGCCAAACAACTTCGCAATCGCCAGCACCGACGCACGCGTCATCAGCACCTCTCCGTCCGGCAGATGAAACGCAGGAATGGGAAGTCCCCATGAGCGCTGACGCGAGATGCACCAGTCCGGACGGCTCTCCAGCATGCCACGCATGCGGTTACGCCCCCAGTCCGGAATGAACTTGATCTCATCACCCCCGACCGCGTCGAGAGCCATCTGCCGCAGCGTGCGCCCGCTCCGCTTGAGCGGACGATCGACGCCGATGAACCACTGCTCGGTGCACCGAAATATCACCGGCGTCTTGCTGCGCCAGTCGTGCGGATAGCTGTGAACAAAGCGGTTGGAATGAAACAGATGTCCGCTGTCGCGCAGGCGCTTGACAACTTCGTCGTTGGCCTTCCAGATGCTCATTCCCCGAAGCCACTCGGGCACGCTCGCGTCGTATGTCCCGTCCTTGAGCACCGGGCAATACGTCGGGATGCCCCGGGCCAATCCGGTCAGGTAGTCCTCCGCCCCGTGTCCGGGGGCCGTATGCACCAGCCCGGTTCCGTCTTCCAGCGTCACGTAGTCTGCTTCGACGATCGTGTAACACCTTGATACATCCGCATCGGGCGAATCAATCGGCCGGGGCGGCTCGTCAATGAACGGATGCCTGTACCGAAGCCCGAGCAGCCTTTCGCCAGTCGTCGTCGCAAGCACTTCGACATCCTCAGACCCGGCAGCCTCGGTCACCTGGTTGATCAGCATCGTGGCCATCACCGTGTAGTTCCCGTCGATGCGCACAAGTGCATACTCAAACTTCGGATGTACCGCGATGGCCAGGTTCGCCGGGAGCGTCCACGGCGTCGTGGTCCAGATCATGAAACTCGGCGTCTGGGACGGTGCTCCGTTCGCTTCGTTGAGCCCGAACGCCTCATACACCGCGGTTGCGTCGACCGCTTCAAAGTCCACGTAGACCGAGATATCCTCGCGGTCCAGGTACTCCAGCTCCGCATCTGCAAGGGCCGTCTCGTTTTCGATCGACCAGTGCACCGGCTTGAGCGCCCGAAACACCAGCCCCTGCCCGACCAGCTCGGCGAGCACTTCCAGAGTCGCTCCCTCATACAAGGGGTCCATGGTGAGATATGGATGTTCGTAGTCGCCGAGCGTCAGCAGGCGTTGCATTTGGGATGCCTGCAGCTTCTGATACTTGACCGCGTGCTTGTGGCACTCGCGACGCACCGCCATGCGTCGATCCGCCTCACTGAGGGCCTCAAGCTTCGTGCTTTTGCCGCTCTCGACCAGCTCGGTCATCACCTTGTGCTCGATGGGCAGGCCGTGGCAGTCCCATCCGGGTACAAAAGGACAGTCGTAGCCCATCATCGTTCTGGAGCGCACCACGAAGTCCTTGAGACACTTGTTCATCAGGTGCCCCAGGTGGATCGAGCCGTTCGCGTACGGCGGCCCGTCGTGAAACACGAAACGCCCGCGCTTCTTCGTGCCGGCCCGTTCGCGAAGGCGCTGGTACACGCCAAAGCTGTTCCACCGCTTCTCGCTGGCAGGCTCGTTTTGCACGAGATTGGCCTTCATGGCAAAGCTCGTGGTGCGCGGGTTGAGCGTCTTCTTGTAGTTCGGCTTTTGGCTGGAGGCAGGCGCGCCACCTCCTGGATTTGTCTGGCTCATGTGTCAAAGTCCTTCGCCGCCGCGGCTCATTGTCGCGGGCGGGTGATCGTATTCAGATGTTCAGGAGAGGCTCGACGCAATCATGCCCCACGAAACGATCGTCCTGATCGCTCAGCGGGGCCGACTAATTCGACCATATCGGCTTGTCAATGTTCGCTCACGCCGATCCATGTCCACAGCATAGCAGGACAGCCCCGGCTCATCGACCTTGATGCCTTCGTCAACCGTGACGCTCGAAGATCGTCTGCGTCCGGATCACGATTCGACCGGCTGCGATCAGGTGATAGCTCTGCGCGTGAACTTCGCGGCTGTATCGTTGCAGGTCCAGGATGGACATGCATGGACCCGCTGCGTCATCCCAGCTCCACATCATGGCTTCGGCTTCCGCAGCAAAGTCGGCCATCTCGTCCCGTGTGGACAGATAGATGCTGTCGTTGAGCTGCTCCGTCTGCACCGTTGTCATGTAGTTCACCCCAAGTTCGGGGAAATTGCGATCGTAGTCACGCTCCCCGGCACAGAAAAATGCTGCAACCACACCACTTGAGGGGATACTCCTGGCGTCCTCGGCCAACAGCTCGCACACGCAGTTCATCCCTGCGCCGAATCGGAGCAGGTGCGAGCCCGGCATCAGCCAGGCTTCGAGTTCAAGCCCCGCACATTTGATGACGCGTCGGTCCTTGAGCTGAAACAGTTCCGGGTGGAGCGCCCGGTCATAGAGCACCATCTCATATGTTTGTAAAGCGTTCGTTCGGACTGACGGGTTCGAAGTCATTCTTGTGACGTCCCTGTTCATCAAGATTGAGCAGACTTGTACGGCTGCGGCTTCCCGGGGTGCGATTGTGCGGCCCGAAGCCCCATCATGCCGAACTGTGCACTCGATGGAGCCTGTTCGGAGCAATCCCGGCCAAAGGAGTCCGGCTTTGTGTTGGGGCACAATATATCTGGTCCTTGCTCGATGAGTCCACAACTTATTGAAGAAACTTGAGCGCAATCTTCAAGAGGCGATGTAAGTGTTTACAAAGTCTGGCTGTACGAATCCAGCCCGAAAGAAAAAACTGCTTCGAGACCCCCT
>RFGK01000179.1 GCA_003697045.1 Planctomycetota bacterium | reverse complement strand
GTTGGCGTTGTAGCGGAGCTGCAGCTGGCCGCCGATATTGAGACGGAACGCCTGGTCCGGCGAGGCAATGAAGAACTTCCCGTCGTGACCGCCCGTGCCTTCCGCTGCAAGACTTGTACGGATACTCGCATCGGTGAGCAGGTCGCGCTCCAACCCCGATCCGTCACCGGCAAAGGCGGTCGCTGCGAGCGATGCAATCGTCGTTCCGAGCAGTTTTCCTTTTTTCACGGCGCGTCTCCTGTGCAAGGCCCTCAATGGGCCGGACGGGAAATGTTGATTACATGATAAGTTTATCGGGAACTCTGCAATAATCAATCACGCGATTTCGGGCTTTTTGAAAAATCTCGGATCGATCACTCTCGATTGGCCGCGTGTGTCATGCGTGCACAGCCGCTCCCGAAACTCCAACGGTTGGACACTGGACCTGCGCGCGATCAGCGCATGACGGGTGATGCCTGAGCGCATGGCGCCACACGCGGCGCTCCCTGGATCAACCAAAACAGGGGGCACAATCTCAACGATGATGATGAAGGAGGGGGCCCGACTGCGGCGGGCCAAAGGGCGGGCGAGATGGGAAAGTGACCCCACGGGGATTCGAACCCCGGTTTTCAGGATGAGAACCTGACGTCCTGGACCTGGCTAGACGATGGGGCCTTCAGTGCCGATTGCTCGACAACGCAAGCGTATCCGGGCTCTCGCGTCGGTCAACCTCAGCTCGTCGCAGCCATCATGTTTCGGCGAAGCTGTGAGAGGGCATAGACGGCGGCTTCGGTTTCGCTCTGCCCGACGACCGCACCATTCATGCTCCCGCCGCGTTCTTTCCACTCGGCCCGGTAACAATCGAAAAGCTGGATGTGCCTGACCGAAAAGTCAAATCCGGCAGCTTCAAACTCTGCTCCGACCCGCGCAGCCGTTGGAAATGATCGCCCATCGGCAAGGTGTTCACAACCGGCCGTATCCAGCGCCGACCAACCCGTCGCGTAGAGCTCGTCGATCGCGAATTCCAGTCCCATTGGTTCGCCCCTGTGCTTTTTCGACTATCCCGAACCCGTCCGCCGACCATCGGCAGCGTCTCTCTCGCCAAGCGCACCCACAGAAGCGCTCTTCCATTCAATCCACGGACACAAACAATCTATCGGAAACTCCCGGCCTGGTCTAGTCAGACCCGGGAGTGTACCCGCTACTCAAGACGAGTCTACCCCTATTGTGGGGAAACAATTGTGAGGACAAGCACGTCATAGAAGGCATGGGTGGCGACCACGATCCCGAATCCCCGAAGCAGGTACAGGGTTCCCAGGTACGCGCCCGCAGCCGCGTACAAGGCAAACCAGGTCAGATCAAACCCGGACGCAGTCGACGTGTGGTAGATTCCAAAGGCGACGGCCGAGACGGCCACCGCACCGGCCGCTCCGAGCTTCTTCTTTGCCCGCAACAGATCGACGAACACAAAGTCGGCCGCGGCGATGACGACCATGCGAAAGAGCAGCTCCTCGTAAAGTCCGGCACCAACCGAAATGGTCAGCCTCGCGCCCACCGACCAGTCGGCCAGGTCCGTGAGGCCAGTCTGCGCCAGCACGCTCGGCGTGAGGATCACCGCGAGCATCATCAGTGGAAACGTCCACACGAGCGATTCGATCGCCATCCCCAGCAGCACCCAGGGCCGAATCTTCCATGCTGCTCGACTGAGCATGTGCCAAAGCAGCAGCACCGTGAGCATTGCTGCAGCGGGAAGGTGCATTCCCAGAACGCCAAACCGTTCGAACATCAGCTCGAGCAGGCGTTGCGCCTTGACGGTGTGGACCAGTTGGCCGGAGTCGTCGGCAAAGTAGTGCAGCGAGGCTGCTTCGTAGGCGATCACCAGCGGGAGCAGAAAACAGAAAATGTGCCAAGGCTGCCGCGTGAGCTGGAAATACCCCGTGGTGCTGGAAGACTCCGACTTTTGCGGGCGTGGGAGACGGGATTGGGAGCTGGGCATGCTCCGACTCCCGGCGTTGGAGGATCAGGAGGAGGTCTTGGCCTTGAGCTGGGCGTGGAGGCGACTCTTGCGGCGTGATGCCTGATTCTTGTGGATCACACCTTTCTGAGCGGTGCGATCGATCAGCGAAACACACTTCTTGAAGGCTTCGCTGGCTTCAGTCGCAGTGCCGGTCGAGCAGGCCGTTTGGAACTTCTTGATCGACTCGCGCATCGTACGGAGGCGCCAGCGATTTCTCGCCCGGGCCTTGGCGTTCTGACGGATCCGCTTCTGTGCCGATTTGGAGTGAGCCATTCGAAATCGTCCCTCGCTTTGCGCCCAACCACGGCGCTGGAAGGGGATCTTTGCCCCTTGGAAGCCGGAATCAAGCCAGGGGCGTGCAGATCGCCCGATTGGGCCGTACGGAACTGTCCCCGTCCGACTTGCCGATGCCCGGCAGCCCGCTTACTGTACTGCCGCGCCACGCGGGCGTAGCTCAACTGGATAGAGCACCTGACTACGGATCAGGAGGTTGAGGGTTCGAATCCTTCCGCCCGTGCTTACACAAACCCCGGTATCGCTGGGGTTTGTGGTGTCTTGTGGTTTCCGGGCTCCGGCTGCATTGCCAGGATCCGCCCGTTCCGCAGTCCACTCTGGCCTGCAACCCGTCCGTCGGAAAGGATCGCCTCGGGTGCTCGATGCGGCAGCGGCGGTCGCGGTTCTCACTTCTGCGTGACGATACGGCTGCCCGTCGCCATACAGATTTGCCTCTGGGTTGCCTGATGCGGCCGGACGAACCTGCTGCGCTGGCCGAACAGGGCGGATTGTCTGCCGCGCGTGCCTTTTGACTGCGTTCGTACGACTGGCCGAGTCTTCGAGTGCAAGATCGCGGCGATTGTCTGCAAGAATCAAGCATGATCGTCAAGCCGCCAAACAACGAGCCGCTCCCATCCGACCCTCGACACCGCGCCGGCGCAGAGGCCGAGCGGCAAATGGCGTTCTATCTGCACCGGGACTTCGCCTCCGATTCGGCTCTGCTCGTCATCAATGACCTGCGACTCGTCGACCCGGATCAGCCCGAATACGACGGCCGACCGGGCGTCTGTCAGATCGACCACCTCGTCCTCCACAGGTGGGGAGCGTTCATCATTGAGAGCAAGTCGGTCACGGACGAAGTCAGCGTGCGCGGCGACGGAGCAGGCGGCGACGAGTGGACGCGTCGGTACGGTCGACGTCAGTATGGGTTCCCCTCGCCGATCCAACAGGCCCGCCGCCAGGGCGAGTTTCTGCGGGCGTTTCTTCAGCGACATCGGGAACATCTGCTCGGCAAGATGCCGCCCGGTCTGCGAACGCTCACGAAGCTCATGGCGGGGACCGACCAGCGCGGATTCACCAACATGCCGATCCAGATCATCGTTGCGATCTCGGACCGCGGCAAAATTCGTCGCGTGAACGGTTGGAATGAGCCTGAGATACCGTTTCGCACCTTCGTGAGCAAGGCGGACCTCGTCCCGGCAAAGATTCGCGAGGAACTTGGCAAGCACAAGGCTGCCAGCAGTCTCCTGGGTGAAACCAGAGGCGAATACGGCGTGTGGTCAATGAAGGCAGAGGAGCTGCCGATCGTCGCTGGGTTTTTGGCATCACGCCACACGTCGCCGGGAGACGAGCAGCCCTGCCCATCAGCGGCGGATCGCACACCGCCAGCAGAGGGTTCGGTGAACTCCGGGCAGACATCGAGTGCGAGCATCCTGACTGGACCGGCTTGCAAGAGCTGCGGCGGCACAAGACTGACCGCCAAGTGGGGAAAGTACGGCTACTACTGGAAATGCCTGAGCTGCTCAGCGAACACATCGATGCCGACAGTCTGTCCGGCGTGCGGAGCGGAAGGAAATCGAGGCAAGTCCGTTCGGATCCGAAAGGATGGGCCGAAGTACTTTCGGGCGTGCCAGCAGTGCGGGGTTGAGGAGCTGATCTGGACTGACTGTTGAGAGAGGCTCAACGCGGTTTCCGGCAAATCAGGAGCTTGAGGGTTCGAATCGTTCCGCCCGTGCTTGTCTTGCCCGGTTTTGGCCGGGCTTTGTTCTTTCTGTAGCCCATGATCCGGTGGTGCCGGCTTCCCGGCGGAGAGATGGGTCTCCGCGGTGTTTGCTGCTTGACGGGCGTACCGTCTTGCCGCAGCTATGGCCAAGAACAAAAAGACCAAGTCCTCCAAGTCCGAGCCTGTGATCGAGAATCGCCGGGCAAGACATGACTATGCGATCAGCGAGACGCTGGAGGTCGGTATCGCGCTGGTGGGAACCGAGGTCAAGGCTGTGCGTGCGGGTCGCGTCTCCCTCAACGAGGGGTTCGTGCTGGCCTCGGTCGAGCCGACCGCGCTGACGCTGCACCAGGTGAGCATCGGCGAGTATGGGCCGGGCGGGACGCGCCAGCACAAGCTCGACCGAGTGCGCATGTTGCTGGCCCACAAGAGGGAGATTCGCAAGATCGCCCGACAGCTCGACACGAAAGGCGTGACCGTCGTTCCTCTCAAGATGTACTTCAAAGAGGGGAGGGTCAAACTCCTCATAGGGATTGGCACGGGACGGGCTACGCACGACAAGCGCCGGGCCATTGCCGAACGTGAGTCGAAGCGTGAGCTTCAGAGGCTGATGTCGCGGCGTGGATAGTCCCCAATAGCAGGGAATGCTCTTTGGTCGATGTGGGTGATCTTGGCGCAAATTGTGTGCATGCTGTTGAACAAGCGGGACAGAATGCTGAAAGAAGAGAAAGAGCCAGGAATCTTTCCGATTTGTCAGGTCGGAAGCGGGGTCCGGGTCAGGGAAGGCCGACGCACGGACAAGCGAGGACCCCGGGTTGTGTGTCCGCCATCGGGTCATGGATCGACTCTCTCTCCTCGGTGCCGCTGGGCCTTTCCGGGCCGAGCGGCCCTTTTCTTCGCGCACGGGAAACCACGCCGGTGATATTCCCAAGTACCCTGACCTGCTGCACAGTTCAGCCGGGATGCGCACTTTCATGTCAGCAGCGGAGCCGGTCGGTCGGACTACCGTTTGGAAGGGCGCGGGGCGAGAATCGGGGGGTTGTCGCCCAGGCTGTTGAAAGCGAGGTGACACCGTGCGTGAGATGCTTGGGGTTTTGGCAGTGGTCGGGCTGGTCCTGTGCAGCTGCGAAAGTCAGCCTCCTGTAGGTGATCGCGCCGGTCGTGTGGAGGTCAGCGACACCACTCCACCCGAGGCTGCGGACGCACGCCCTCTGGTAGCTGACTTCATTGCATACAGCGATCAGATCGCCGAGGCGTTGATGCGTGACATGCTCAACACGCCGGAACTGGCGCCGTTGCATTCGGACCGGACCACCGTGCTCTACGGCGACATCAAGAACGAGACGGGGATCGTCAGCACGAATGATTTCGAAGTGGTGCGCGAGCGGACGAAGAACCGGCTCAAGCAGAGCCGCATGTTCAATGATCGCTTTCGATTCCTGACGAGTCGGCAACGTCTGGAGGAGCTGCAGCAGACCGAGCTGGGTGACGATCTGTTTGAAACGGATGCGCGCGGGCGTGTGTTGAATCCGCGTATACACCCCGAGGACACGCTGCTGCTGAATGGAACGATGTATCGCATTTCGCGCGGTCCGACAAGCTACTACCTGATGACGTTTGAGCTGGTGCGTTTCAGTGACGGCGAGATTGTCTGGACCAACGACTACGAGACCAAGCGGTGGTAGCGATTGTGCGCACGTTTGCTGCCGGAGTGGTCATGGGCGTCTGGCTGTGCGGGTGTGCAACGCAAGGGGCGCGCACAACCCGATTGGCAGCTGAGGATTTCGCCGATGTGGCGGCGGCGCTTGCGCAGCAACTTGGATCAAGCGCGGCGTTCATGGAACGCGGGCCGAACGATGAGCTGTGGATCATCGCGATGGATCGCGTGGAGAACCTCTCGAGCGACGTTATCCCGGTGTCGGAGCAATGGTGGCTGATGGCCAGGCTGCGTGCGTCGCTTCCGATGCAGACTTTGGCGCGGGAGCGTGGCGTGAGGTTCGTGATTCCAGCGGAGCACCTGGCCGAAGTGCGCGCGCGCGAGCCGGAACTTGCCGAGGCAGCTCCTTTGCGATCGCCGACGCACCGGATGGGAGCGGTGTTCCGCAGCGTGACGCGATTTGGCAGAGGCGGCCGCACGGACCTGTACCACGTTGATTTTGACCTGGTCGACCTGCGCGATGGTGAGCTGGAATGGTCAGGCTCATACGAGTTCAAGCGGCTTGCGTTCGGGCGAAGCTGGGATTGATACGGATGCGAGGCCATGCCTGGAGCCAGCAACAAACTCAGCATTTGGCGCGAGCATGCCCGATTGCGCCTGCGCGGGAGACGGCGGGGCGTTGGTCATGTCCGGCGAGTGCCGGGCCGGGCGTGGTGGGGCGTGGTGCTGTGTGCGCTGGCGTCGGGGTGTGCATCGCGGGCGTACCAGTGGATCGATCGGCCCATGCGAGCAGGAGAGCTGGGGGTGGCCCGGCAGCTCGTGCTCGATGAGCCGGCACAGCCGGGCAATGAGGCGCTGCGTGAGGCGACGCTTGCCGTCTTGACGCTTGCCGACGGGTATCCGAAGCAGGCCGAGATTCCCATGCAGCGGGTTTACGAGACATTGCGCACGCGGGGACTCAATGCGAACAAGGAGGCCGCGTCAGTCGTCTTCAATGAAAGCGTCAAGACGTGGAAGGGCGAGCCCTACGAGCAGGCGTTGCTCTACCTGTATGTGGGGATGCAGCAGGCAGCGGTCGGGGCGTGGGGGAATGCGCGTGCCGCTGCGAACTCGGCTCTCGATTTGCTTGACGAGTTCGATCGTGCACGAGGACTGGAACGCGACAACGAGCCCACCGGGCACGGGTACGTCGTCTCCCGGAGCGATCTGGCGCTGGCGCACCTGCTGGCAGCGGCTGCCAACCAGCAGTTGGGCCGAGATGACGAAGCGAGTGATCACCTCGAACGTGTGCGCATGCAACGACCTCAGTTGTCGGATCTGTGCGATCGGGTGGAGTCCAAGCAATACGACACGCTGCTGGTGGTCGAGATGGGCATCGGGCCGGTTCGTGCGCCGAGCGGAGAAGATGGCACAGAGGCGGAACTCTGGTATCGCTGGCCGAGCGATCGACGGGCACTTGCGGTTTTCGACCATCGCGGCGAGGTGGGCAGGTTTGCGCGCGTGCTGGATGTGAATGCGTTTGCCGACGCGTACCGGTGGGACCACCTGGCGCCCGTGCGTCGTGCCAAGTCGGGTTTGGGCACGTTGATGACGGGCGTCGGCGCGGGTCTCGTGCTCAGCGACGATGACGATGCACGCTGGGCCGGGCTCGGGCTGTTGCTCGGGGGTCTGGCGGCAAAGGCAACAGCGCATGCCGATGCGCGGTCCCTGAGCGTGCTGCCGCAGCGGTACTACCTCGTGCCGATTCTGATGAGCGAGATCGAGGGCGTTGTGGAGTTGCGCATAGGAGATGGCCCTGGCGAATCAATGCTCGTTCCCGGGCTTGAGCTGGGCAGGCGCGACGGCGTGCGGCTCATCGTGGTGCGTGTTCCAGCCAACGCGCTCGCCACTGCGTCGGATGCGTGGGCGGGGGCAAGATACGCCAATGACTGGGAGCCGTTCGTCATCGATGGCGGCGATCTGCCGTACATCCTGGGCGGGCGCTGCGTGATGACGCCGGGCCCTGAGGCACTGGCAAAGTACCAGGCGAGCGGGCATCTGATGGGGTGGACGTCGGCCGACTTGAGAGAGCTGTATCGTGCGGAGGGAGTCGTCGTGGAAGGG
>RFGK01000021.1 GCA_003697045.1 Planctomycetota bacterium | reverse complement strand
TGAAGACGCCGCATGCTCCCCGAAGGGCTGCCTCGGCACCGTGTCGCTTGCGATCGGTTGCCGCCCCGCTTTCAGAGGCTGCGGGGGCTCTGGATGCACGGGCATTATACACGCCACTGCGTGGCAATCACAACAGCAATCAGATTTCCATCAAGGGTGAATCGGTAGCCCGAAAGTCAGCGAGCCTGGTTCAAGAAAAACCCCCCAAGATCCTACAGGATCGGCGGGGGTTGCGGCTGTGTGTGATCCCTCGGAATCACCCAAAGTGGGCAGGGCCGGACTTGAACCGGCGACACCCGCATTTTCAGTGCGGTGCTCTACCAACTGAGCTACCTGCCCGCGCCCGAACTGTCGGGTCCGGGAGACAAGCGTATCCCAATCCCGGCCCGCGTCAAATCCCGGCCCACCATCCATCCACCCCCCACAGACACACTCGACCCCGGTACCATCCGCCGTGTCCAGCGACTTCCAAACATCCGACCAGGCGACCCCAGATTCCGGCCCGGCAGAACCCCTCCTCCGCGTCGAAGACCTCCATACCCACTTTCCCGTCCGCACCGGCGTCTTGCAGCGCGTGACCGACCACGTCCGGGCAGTCGATGGCGTCAGCTTCCAGCTCGACAAAGCCCAAACCCTCGGGCTCGTCGGTGAATCCGGATGCGGCAAGACTACCGTTGGCAGAACCCTGCTCGGACTCGTCAGCGCCACCAGCGGCCGGGTCTTTTTCGAAGGCCAAAGCGTGTTCGACGCCCGCGGCAGCGACCTCCGCCGGCTGCGGCGAGACATGCAGATCATCTTCCAGGACCCCGGCGGCAGCCTCGACCCGCGCATGCGCGTCTGGCAGATCGTCACCGAGCCGCTCTACGTGCACCGCGTCACACGTTCCCGCAGTGATCTGCGCGAACGGGCGGCCGCCCTGCTCGACCGCTGCGGGCTCAAGCCTTCCGCCCTGGACCGATACCCGCACGAGTTCAGCGGCGGACAGCGCCAGCGCATCGGAATCGCCCGGGCCATCGCCCTTGAGCCGAAGTTCATCGTCTGCGATGAACCAACCAGCGCGCTCGACGTGTCGGTACAGGCGCAGATCATCAACCTGCTCTGCGACCTGCAACGCGACATGCAGATGAGCTACCTGTTCATCTCACACAACATGGGCGTCGTGCAGCACATGTGCCCGCAGATTGCAGTCATGTATGGCGGCAAAATCGTCGAGCAGGCATCACGCGAGCAGATCGTCAACAATCCGCAGCACCCCTACACGCAAAAGCTGCTCTCCGCCGTGCCCAGGGTTGCGTGACGGCCCCGGCACGCCCACCGGTGCGACCTACCCCGGCTCGTCGGCAAAGTGCACGGTTCCCTTGGCCCGCTCGCGCAAAGCCTCGTCGCTCTCTTCGCCCGACCGGATGAGCCGGCCCCCGCCCGGCTCGATGTTCCAGGACGGGCGCTTCTTGTTCACCCTGCCCACAACCCAACCGTCGGCATACATCGCTTCCAGATTGCCCAGACACCCCGTCACCGCAGCCTGCACGGCACCGGGGTGCAAGACCTTGGAAAACTTCCCAACCAGCAGCTCGTAAATCGTCTTGATGTCCTTTTCATGTTCGAGAATCTGCACCAGCAGCTTGTAGTTGCCCGTCAGCGGCAGCATTCGATCCGCTCGCTGATAACACTCGACCGCCTCAATGCGCCCGTTTTCCAGGACCCCGATCTTCGTCTTCTGAGTGTTTCGCAGATTCAGCGTGAACTCGTTGTACTTGGTGATCTCAAAGCGTGATCGGCGACCGAGGAATCGCTCGAGCAGGTGCCGCGAGCTACCGATGTCGAACCCGCCAACGCTGGCCGTGCGCGGATCATCGTTGGTAAACCCGCCTTGTGCCAGCCAGCGCCACGCCTGCTGCGGATTGAGCCGAAGCCCGGCGTCCTTGGCAATGTTCGCGCAATGCTCCTGCAGCTCCGTAAAGCATCCATTCGACGCATACCAGTATTCGGCAAAGCGAATGTGCTGGCGGATGCTTCTCCTGATCTTCTCGTCGTAGCGCGACTTGAGCCAGTCCGCATCGTGTTCGCCGCGGTCGAGTTCGAGGATCGAATACGCCACTTCGCGCGCCGAACCGTGCGTCAGCGTCAGCCCGGCTGCCAGAATCGGATCGGCAAAGCCCGCCGCTTCGCCACACAGCCACCAGTTCTCGCCCACGAGCCGATCGGCCAGGTGCGACCAGTTCTTGGTCGAGAGCGGCTGATCGTTGGTTGCGCTGGTGGCTTCGGACAGCAGGCTGGAAATCTCAGGCTGCTGCGACAGCGCTTCGTGGTAAAGTTCCTTCGGCGTCAACCCGCGCTGCTTGTAATAATCGGTCGGACAGATGAAGCCCACACTGGCGCGGGTGGGGCTGAGCGGAATGAACCAGATCCACCCGTAGGGCAGCGAGCGCACCTGCACACGCGTGCCACCGACTCCGATTTCGATCTTCCACTTTGCGTTGTTCCAGTAGTCCCAGATTGCAATGTTGCGCAATGCCTTGGGCGCGTCGACCTCGACACCCATCGCGCGTCGAAGTATGGCAACGTGCCCCGAGCCGTCCACATAGTGGCGTGCGGTAACCATCTCGCCGGTATCCAGCTCAAGCCCGGTGACGCGGTCGCCCTCGTGGTGGATCTTGCGCACCATCGTCTCTTCACGGACTTGGGCGCCCATCTCTTCGGCATGGCGCAGAAGAATGTCATCGTAAATCGAGCGTTCCACCTGGAAAGCTGTGTGCCGGCGCTGACCCTCAAACTTGGCCGGACGCGGCTCGTCGACAAACTCCTCCGCAGGGAAGAAATCAAAATTCCAGACCTCTGCATCACGCCCCCACGTGTAGGTCGCCCCGAGCTTGATCGGAAAGTTGGCCGCTTCGACCTTATCCCATACGCCCATCTCATCGAGGATGCCGCTGATGACCGGCAGCTGGCTTTCGCCAACGTGCTCGCGGGGGAACTTCTCCTTTTCGAGAACCAGCACGCGGAGGTTCGGGTTGTACTTGAGAAGCAGCGTCGAGAGCGTCGAGCCGGCCGGCCCGCCGCCGATGATCGCTACGTCCCACATGCCGTTGTCTGACTCGCTCATGCCGCCTCCCACTCAACCGGCGCGGGCAAACCCCGCTTCATGAAGTGATACTTGTCCTGAATCGGCTCTGTGGCCACGTCGCGGGAGCGAACTTGTCCGGCCCGGCGCACGGATCTTTCGGCGACGACGCCCTGTTGTCCTTGAATGGTCCGCGCGGGCTGGCACGCACGTCCGAGAAAAACACGCCAATCGCGGTTTCCCGCGATCTGCGCGTTGAGGAGAGTGAGTGAGAGGAGAGAAATCCGTTTTCAGCAGGTCGAGTGTTCCTTCCTGCTGCCATGAATCTGCGCGCAACGCCAGTATCTCTCAGCTCAAGACGAATAAAAGTCAATCTTCTGCGACAACGGGCCGGAAAACACCTTCAGAGCCGGCTTTGCACCCGAGCAACAGGGGCAAGCTTCCCGGCATACCGTTCGTCAACTTCGCAGCCGGCATGCGTGATGACACGCTGGTCTCCCGGCAAGCCGCGCCTCCGAGCGCAGCGGCTCACCCCCCGCGAGGCGGAGGATCGGGCGTCAATCCATCAAAAAGCCCCGGCTGGCTGCTCTTCTGCATGGTGCGCAGCCTCGGCAGGGGCTTGTCCAGACCCAACCGACGCGACATGAGCCGGTGCAACTTGGCGATCTGCTCAGCCCGCTCGCCCCACCCGCGGAAACGCCGATGAAACGCAGCATCATCAACCCTGCCGCCCCGGGACTGACGCAGTGCGCTCATCACCCGATCCGCACGCTCAGGCAGATTCTCACGCAGCCACTCTTCGAAGATGTGCTCGACCTGCCCGGGAAGGCGCAGCAGGGTATACGAGGCATGGCAGGCCCCGGCCTCGGCAGCCGCTTCAAGCAGCGCAGGGATCATCTCATCATTCAGGCCGGGGATGATCGGGGCCGTCATCACGCCCACGGGAACGCCCGCCCCCGCCAGTGTGCGGATGGCTGAAAGACGATCGCGCGGCGATGACGCCCGCGGCTCAAGCATCGACGAAAGCTTTGCATCCAGCGTCGTCACGCTGATATGAACGAACGCCCGCCCACGCGACGCCAGGCGTGAGAGCACATCGAGATCGCGCGTCACAAGCCGATTCTTCGTGATGAGCGTCACGGGCTGCCCGAACTCGGCCATCACTTCCAGGCACGATCGCGTGATGCCCAGCGTGCGCTCGATCGGCTGGTAGGGGTCGGTCACGCCGCTCATCATGATCGGCTCGCCACACCAGCGCTGCTGCGACAAAGCCTTGCGGAGCAGTGCCGCCGCGTCATGCTTGGCAAAGATCTTCGTCTCGAAGTCGAGCCCGCAGCTGAGCCCGAGGGTCTCATGCGTGGGCCTGGCGTAGCAGTACGGGCACCCGTGCTCGCAGCCGCGATACGGATTGATCGTCCAGCCGAACGGAAGATCAGGGCTGTCAACCCGGTTGATGATCGTTCGGCTCGCATCCGCAAAGACCTGAGTGCGCACCTGTCTGCCCGATGGGGCTTCCCGTGCGAGCTGCTCGAGGTGCTCACCTTCGATCGTCAGCCCGATCCCGTCAAACCGGTTGGGTGGATTTGAGCTGGTACCTCTCCCTCGGAGAAGCGGATCACGACGATGTTCACCTGACAGCTCGGGCATGAGTGTATGGTATCCGTTCGTATTGCCGCATGCGCTGCGATACCTAGAACCGGTAGGTCAGCCCGAGCTTGAACGTCACACGCTGCCGATTCGACCGAAGCGTCCACTCATCGACGTCGAATCCCTCGTCGTAGACGAAGTAGATCTCCTGGCCCGGGCGGATCTCCCAGCGAATGCGCGAGTTGATCGCAGCCTTGTCGGACACGTTGTCAAACTGCACCGTGGTGTCCCAGGTCAGATCCGGCCCGAACGCCACGCCGGCGCGCGCCCGGGTCGTATGCACCGTGAACTCGCCCTCTCGCAGCGTGATGTCATTTTCCTCGAACTCCCCCCGGGCGAAGAAGCGGGCGTTGGGCCGAAACTCCACCGCCGCGTAGAAGTCTCTCCGATCGCCCGTAAAAAACGACCGCACGCGGTAGTTGACATCGACCGCGATCGGTCGGGTACGGCTCATGTAAAAGCCCGCACGCACGCCGTGATCAACATAGTTGTCCACGGGGATCACGATCCCGTCAACGATCTCGAACGGCTCATCGAGATGGTTCAGCTCAATCTCGTTGTCCACGAAGAACCGATCGCCCGCGTGCGTCTCGAGCGTCACACGCGGCAGAGAATCATCCAGCGTATCCAGCCGATCGTCCAGATCCGTAAACAGCCGCATGTCCGCCCTGATATCGACGTGACGCACCAGCGGGTGCGATTGCTTCGGCCTCCAGCGATACTGAACATCCGCGTCATACTCACGTCGGCCGCGACGCGACACAAAGCCCATCGCAGGGTTGTAGTCCGCACCGATGTGCGCAAAAAAGGCCGAGAAACGCCACGGATCGTTGGGAAGCGCCAGTCTGCCCCCCACGGCAAATGGATCATCATCTTTCCGCGGTCCGACATCGGGATCGGTGAACGTGAACTGGCCCCAGAGGTTGCCTTCGATCACGCCATCATCGAGCAGCGTGGTGCTTCGAAAGTTGTAGTCCGCACCGATCAGCGTTGCCGAGCCGGGCCGCGCCGGGTCGCCGTGGGTGACGATGACCCCGGCTGACGATTCTTCCCCGACGTCAAGCAGCACGCGTGCCACGCTCAGGTTCTTCGCACCGAGATCGTCGTCATCCTTCATCTGCACATCGAGCACGCCGAATCGCGCTCGCCCGTGCCGGCCGGTGATGCGCACGCCAGCCAGAATGTCCTTCTGCTCGCCGCGCACGATGCCGATGCGCCGGGAAAAGAACGGCAGCGGGCTTCGACGAATCCCCCCAAACGAAAACACCCCCGCTTCTTCGAGAAAGAACTCCCGCTTTTCGGGAAAGAACAGTGGAAACCGCGACAGATTGACCTGCTGATCGTCGACTTCGGCCTCGGCAAAATCGGTGTTGAGCGTGATGGCAGCCGTCACCTTCGGATTCAACCGATAGAACACATCCAGACTCGGATCAAACGACACGCCCTTCGGGTCGGCGTCGAAACGCGCGACCAGATAGGGACGAATCGTCACGCCCCGCCCCTGCGACATTCCCGACAGGTCCAGCAGGTCGCCCGCGTTGCCGAGGCTTGTGATGCCCAGATCGCGACTCGGACTGGCCCAGCGCGATGTTTCCCGCAGCCGTGCCACGTGACGCTGTACGTTGAATCCCCACCGCCCGGCCTGCGGGTTGAATGCAATCGTGGCAAACGGGATGGCAATCTCCGCCGACCAGCCCTCCGCATCGATGGACGTCTTTGCCTGCCAAAGCCCGTCCCAGTCGTCGCTCGATGCACGGCTCGATTCGATGAGCGCATCACGCCGCGCCCCGGCTGCTCCGACCTGAAACAAGTACCCGTTTCGCTTGTCATCGAACGGGTCGAGCGCGATGGAAATCGAGTCGTCGCCGCCCAGGTCTCCGTCACGCCGCACCTGCGCCGCCCGGATGCCCGCTTCATCTTCGCAGCGCACCGCGATATACAGCGTTCGTTCATCGTACACGACGCGAACAATTGTCTCATGCGCAGCAGGCTGCCCTTCATCGGGATTGACTTGAACGAACCCGCTCACTGGTTCGACGCCCTGCCAGGCCGCATCATCCAGACGCCCGTCGATCACCGGCGGCTCATCCACCCGCACCGCGCGCAACACCCTCGTCTGCCCACACGCCGGACTCGACCACACCATGACGAACGCAATAAGTGCGAGGAGCCGAAACCCGTGATGTGCTCCACAGCCACGCACGACTCACCGTCTATGCACGCGCGGGCGCGAGCAACTGCGACGGGTTCTCGAGCAAGTTGACGATCTCCGCCAGGCACAGCGCCGCGGTGGCGCCATCGACGACGCGATGATCGCAGGCCAGACTCAACGGCATGAGCTTGCCCACGCGGAACCATCCGTCCCGCGTCACCATGCCCTCACGAGTCCGTCCGACCGCCAGAATCCCGACCTCTGGAGCGTTGATCACGGGCGTGGCAAACCGCCCGGCGTGGCTGCCCACGTTGCTGATCGTAAACGTCGATCCCATGAGCCGTTCACGCTCGATCGAGCGGTCGCGCGACGCGGCTGCGATCGACGCGATCTGCCTGGAAATCTCCAGAACCCCCATGCGATCGCAATCGCGGATCACAGGAACCATCAGCCCCGACTCGGTGTCCGTGGCAATGCCCATATGCACGCTGCGATGTTGCACGATCTCCCCGGCCTGCTCGTCCACCGTTGCGTTGAGCGCGCCAAATGAGCCCGTCAACGCCCGACACACCGCAGAACACACAAACGGCAGATAACTCACCTTTTCGCCCGATGCCGCGGCAAGCTGACGCCGCAGCGCATCCAGCTCGGTCACGTCGGCCTCATCCATCACCGTGAAGTGCACGGCCGTATCGACGCTGCTGCGCAGTCGTTCGGCGATCTTCCGCCGCACGCCGCGGAATGGAACGCGCGTCACATCTTCACCAGCGGGAATACTCACACGCTGCATGGGAGCAGGCTTCGAAGCAGCCTTGAGTTCGGGCGCGGGAGTCTGGGCCGGCTCGACTGCCGGCATGCGCGACGGCTGTTCCACAGCCGGCGCCGACGTACCCGACGCGGCTGCCTGCACATCGCGCGCCGTCACACGCCCACCGATGCCCGTCCCCTTGACCCGATTGATATCAACCCCGAGGTCGCGCGCAAGTCGCCGGACAGCAGGTGCGGCGAGGACCTTGCCGTCCGCAGCCGTCACACCCGCAGCCTTGGCCTCGACCGACCCGACCACCGTCCCCGCATCTTCCTCCGCCTCTGACATGGCGCCGTTGTCCGCCGGCTCGCTCGGAGCCTGCGCCGCCGATGTCTCCCCTTGCTGATCGCCCGCGTCTTGCCCCTCATACGTCACCAGCGGATTGCCGACGTGGAGGATCTCCCCTTCCTTCCCGTGCAGTTCCTTGATCACCCCGGCCCGCGGGCTCGGCACCTCCACCAACGCCTTGTCGGTTTCCATCTCCGCGATGATTTCGTGCTCTTCCACCCGATCGCCCACCTTCACCTTCCAGGCGATCAGCTCGGCCTCATGCACGCCCTCGCCAAGATCGGGCAGAATAAACACGTTGGGATCGGTCGAGGTCTTTCCGGCCATGATGCTCAGCCCCTGTCCTTCCTCATCTTCGCAAACTTCACAACGAGCCAACTTCCGCCCGCCCGTGACACCGAATCGATTGCCGCGATGCCGCCGACCTGAACCAATGGACCAAACCTCGCCCCAGCGCCCTGACCAGTCGGCCGGCTCCAGACTCTACCGGACTGA
>RFGK01000178.1 GCA_003697045.1 Planctomycetota bacterium | reverse complement strand
GCTGTCCGATACAACCCCATGCTGAACGCAAGATACGACGCCCGATCTTCGCCCGCGTTTACGAGAGCCGACGCCTTGACCTTCGATCCGCGCGCCGGAATGGGGCAGAGTCTCATCGGACATGAACTGACCCACGTCGTCCAACAGCGCAAGTAACCCGGAACACAGACCGACGGTGACAACACAACCGTGGGACCACCGGCCGCAGCCGTGGCATCTCGTGCGCCGCGGCCGCGGCTTTTTTGTCGACACGCCGACGATGGGCAACGTGCTACTTGAACCGCAGATCGTCCCGACGAATCACCAGCCCGCTCCAAGACTCAAGCCCGGCGTTCTCGATCACAAGGCTCACATTCCTCTTGTCAATGCGGTGCGTCAGAGGAACATCGCCGACAACCGACCCCAGGCTGACCTCGATATCGATCGGGTCCAGCAGCGGCACCCTGGTGTAGGGACCAAAGCTCAGCCGCTCATCCGGCGCCATCTGAGCAACATCCAGCGTGCGCTCACCGGAGAGAAAGGCGTCATGCACGAGCCGCACCGTCACCGTGCGCTGCGTGGCATTGCGAACCGTCACGGACCGCTTTCCACAGGCGGGCAAGACAATCAACACGCCAGCGATCAACGGGATGAGTGCTCCAGAACGCATGACAAGCCTCCCTGGCCGATAAGCAACCCTAGCACCCCACGGCTCTGTGCGCACGCCCGGCTGCAACAATCCCGGCTGCTCCTACACTCGCCCGTGCCCGATCAGGACCACGATTCCGACGCAACGCAACGTCTCCTCACCGAGATGCCTCGTGCGCTTTCAACGTATGGCACGCCGGCACACCGGCTCGAAGAAGCCATGTCTCTCTGTGCCGAACGGCTGGGCGTCAGCGCCGAGTTCTTCTCATTGCCCACCGCCGTGTTCTGCGCCATCGGTGAGGGAGACGCAACCCGCTCGCACATGGTCCGTGTCAACCCCGGAGAGGTCAACCTTGAAAAACTCGATCGCGTCGACGCGATTCTGGGGCGCATCCTGCGGGGGCAGCTCACCCCACGCCAGGCGCTGGACGAGATCGACCGGGTCCGCAAGGATCCCCCCCGCTATTCCCCGCCGGCGATCGTGGGTTGTTTCGGCCTTGCCGCCGCGTGTGCAGCCCGGCTTTTCAACGGATCGTGGGTCGATATCGCCATCTCCGCGGGCGTGGGAGTGCTGGTCGGGCTGACGCTGCTCTTGTCCATATCCCGGCGTCATGTGGCGCGCGTCACCGAGTTTCTCGCCGGTCTGATCGCCGCCCTCTCTGCCGGACTGCTCGCCGGACGCGTGCCGGGCCTGACCCCAAGCATCGTGATGATCGCAAGCCTGATCGTGCTCGTGCCCGGGCTGACCCTGACCGTTGCGATCAATGAGCTGGCGACACGCAATCTCGTGGCAGGCACCTCCAGGCTCATGGGCGCGGTGATGATCCTGCTCTCGATCGGATTCGGCGTCGGACTCGGTCAGGCCCTGGCTTCGCCGTGGTTGGTGCCGCCCGTCCCGGGCACGCCCCTGCCCGCCTGGACTGAAGTGCTGGCCATCCTGCTCGTGCCATTGGCCCTGACCGTGCTCTTCCAGGCACGCCCGCGCGATGCGCTGGTCATCGTCCCGGCTTCGCTCATCGGGTACTACGGCGCTCGACTCGGCTCGACATGGTCCGGTCCGGAACTTGGCGCCTGTGTCGGAGCGTTCATCGTCGGCGTCTTCGGAAATGCCCACGCCCGAATCACCCGCAGGCCCACGGCCATCACGCTCGTGCCCGGCATCATGCTGCTCGTGCCGGGCGCCATCGGCTTTTCGAGCATCGCAAGTTTCCTTGCTGAAGACGTCATCACCGGCGTCCAGACCGCCTTCCGCATGATCATCGTCGCCACCGGCATCGTCATCGGCATGCTGCTGGCAAACGTGCTCGTCCCTTCCAACCAGAGCCTCTAACCCGGCCCGCCTTTGCCCGGCCGAGATGACATCCACCCGCGCCCAGGCCGCCCCTGTGCATCGCACGAACTACTGCACCGCGTGCTCGGCCTGCTCGCTGGGCTCGACATGATCAGGATCGATCCTCTGCACCCGCACGCGCGTCACACGCGTCGGCTCGGCCTCGAGCACTGTCACCTGCACGTCCTCGCGCGTAAACGCTTCGCCCGGCTCAGGAATGCGCCCAAGCGTCACAACAACAAACCCGCCCACCGTGTCGTAATCGCCGTCACTGGGAAGCTCGATTCCCAATGGCTCTAGCCCGTCGTTGGCGTCGTCAATCTCCATCCGCGCGTCGATCTCGGCCGAGCGCGACTCGAGATCAAGCACAATCGGCGCCGGCCCTTCTTCTTCAGGCTCGTACTCGTCCTGAATCTCCCCGAAGATCTCCTCAACAATGTCCTCGATCGTCACGAGCCCGCTGGTCCCCCCGTATTCGTCAGCCACGATGGCAATGTGCACCTTTGCCGCGAGCAGATCGCTCAGCAGCTCGCGCACCGTCTTGGTCTCCGGCACAAACGTCGCCGGACGAAGCACCGCCTTGAGCGAAAACGCCTCACCGTTACCCGATCCATGCTCCACGATCCAGCGGAGCAGATCCTTCAAATACAAAACGCCCACGATGTGATCGAGATTCTCCTCGTACACCGGCACTCGGCTGTGCCCGGCCTGACGCACGAACTGCTTGATCGTCTCCAGATCATCCGAGTACGCAAGCGCCGTCATCTCCGTCCGAGGCGTCATGATCTGCTCGACCGTCGTCGAGCGAAACTCCACCACCGCCTCAATCATGTCCCGCGCCGTCTCGTCAATCTGCCCCTCCCGCTCTCCTTCCTCAACAACGCTGAGCAACTCGGCCTCAAGCGCCTGGGCCCCGCTCGCCCGCGTTTCACCTGCAAGACGACGCACGACTTCCATCACAAACCGAAGCACCGGACGCAACGGCGAAAGCGCAATACCCAACCCGCGAATCAGCCATGACCATGTGACAACCGTTCGCTCGGCGGCATGCTCGGCAACCGAAAGCGGAATGATCATCCCGATCAGCCAGATCATGAACCCGCCGACGATCACCGCAATGAGCCGATCGACGAACTCAGGCGTCGGTGACTGACGCGCCTCGGCAATCCAGAGAATCAGCGACACCACGACGATCAGATTCAAAATGACACGCGGCAGCGCCAAGGCCGCAAGGTGATAATCCTCATCCCCCATGATCGCTTCGATGCGTCGCTGAAGCGCCTGCTTGCCCACACGCGCCACCGCCTGGTCGACCCCCACGCGCGTCGCCCGCGACATCGCATGGACCAGCGTCGAGAGAATGCCCGACAACCCAAGCGCAATCAGCGCCACCCAGAGTGCCAGCGCTCCGCTCAACGTGCTCCCTCCCGATCGACCGCGCCCGCCGGAGCAAAGACGGCCCCCACACCGATCGCTTCGAGCAGACGGTCTTCCTCCCGGTGCATGCGCTCTGCCTGCTCAGGGTCATGATCGTCATACCCAAGGCAATGCAGCACCCCGTGTACCATGTACAACAGAATCTCCCTTGCAACGTCGTGCCCGAACTGCGCTGCCCTGCGGGATGCCTCGTCAACGCACACCAGCACATCAACATCGAGCACGTCCGAGTCAGGCTCCAGATCAAAGGTCAAAACGTCGGTCGGACCGGATCGGCCCTTGTAACGCTCATGGGCGCGCGCCATCTCCTCGTCCCCGAGCAGGCGCACGCGAACTTCACCGACCAGACCCAGGTGCGTCTCGACTTTGCGCGAAGCGTCGTCGAGCCAGACTCGTACCGCTTCGGCCAACATCGCGTCCGGATCGATCCACTGGATCACCCCGGACGCGCTGGTTCGCTGGGGAGGTTCTTCTGAAGGGCTTTCGTCCATCGGTTTCAGGTACCAGTCTCCAACGTGCCGCCTCCACGGACGGCTTGAGTACTGTATCGGTTCTCCAGGCTCGATCCAAGAGCATTCCTGTCCGCAAAGCCCACACATCTCCTCCAGATGCGCCAGACCCACCCGTTCGACCGTGCCCGATCCCGATTGCCCCGATCGGCCACAAGGCGCCCCGCAACCTGCCCGAAGGATGAACCTGCACTTCCAGGGCCATCTTCTCGGACCCTGTTGCGGGGGGTTGGCGATGTCATCAAACCCGGGTTCATTCAACGCCGAACTCTTCCGTGCCCAGGCTCGGCACGATCAAGCCAGACGCATGGGGCAGATCGTCGACGAATCGGTCGAGCGGGCGGCCCGGATCCGCGAAGAACGCGCCCAGCGCGATCAACTCGAACGCGAAGCCGAAGAACGCGAAGAACGACTGGCCTACTTCAGAGCTCTTGAGCGCAAGGACGCCGAGCGATTGGCGCAACGACGCCGGCTTGAAAAACAAGCCCAGCTCGAACGCGAACTCGAACGCGAACGCGAACAACGCGCTCAAATCGAAGCTGACCGCGCACGAACCGAGGCGATGCGCCGACACGAATGGGAAGCCTGATCCCCGCGATCAGACGCCAACTGCCCACCTCATCAGCCTCATACAAGCGGCACATCAAGCCAGCAGAACACCCCGCTACCCCTTGGCGCTCGCCCCCACCGTCATCCGCACCGGCACATACGTCGGGTGCACCCGCGCTTCAAACTCCTCATGAAACTTGTTCATGATGGTGCGTATCGCCCAGTTGTGCCCATCGGCAAGCCCGCAGATCGTCGTCCCCGGCATGGTGCCCATGCTCGTCGCAATCTCGAGCGCAAGATCCAGGTCCTTCGTCCGCGCGTCGCCCGCCTCGATCCGGCTGAGCAACTGGAACAACCACCCGGAGCCCTCGCGGCACGGCGTGCACTGACCGCAACTCTCATGCTTGAAAAAGCGCGAGATGTTCCGGGCCACCGCAACCATGTCCGTGTCCTCGTCAAAAATCGTCGGACACGCCGTCCCCAGACCGAGCACGTTGTACTTGCGGCCGATGTCGAAATCCATCTCCGCATCAAACTGGTCCGGCCCGAGAATGCCCATCGACACGCCGCCGGGAATCGCTGCCTTGTACTTCTTGCCCCCGCGCATGCCGCCACAGTACTTCTCGACAATCGTGCGCAACGGAATGCCCAGCTCAAACTCGTACACACCCGGACGCTCGACATGCCCGGACACGCCCATCAACTTGGTCCCGAAACTGGGTGGGCCACCGATCGCGCTTTCAACGCCCTGCTCACAGAACCACGCCGCCCCGTGCTCGATGATGCTGGGAAGGTGCGTGAGCGTCTCCACGTTGTTGATGATCGTGGGCCGGCCGAAAAGTCCCTTGATGGCAGGGAAGGGGGGTTTGATGCGAGGCCAGCCGCGTTTACCCTCGATCGCTTCGAGCAGCCCCGTCTCCTCGCCGCAGATGTACGCCCCCGCTCCACGATGCACATAGCAATCGGCAACGAATCGCTCGCCAGCCGTATTGGCATCGGAGTTGATCAGCCCCTTTTCGCCGAAAATCCCGTGCTCATACGCCTCGGCCAGTGCCTTTTCGAGCACGTGCGCCTGATGGTGGTATTCGCCGCGGATGAAGATGTACGCCCGGGTCAGCCGGCAGGCGTACATGCAGATCGCGATGCCCTCGAGCAGCTGGTGCGGATCAAAGTCGATGATGAGCCGATCCTTGAACGTCCCGGGCTCCGACTCGTCGGCGTTGACGGCCAGGTACCGCTTCTCAACCTTCTGCCCCGGTTCGATTTTCGGCAAGAACGTCCACTTGAGCCCGCAGGGAAAGCCCGCACCGCCTCGACCGCGGAGCTGTGAGGCCTTGACCTCCTCGGTCACGTCGTCAGGCTTCATCGAAAGCGCCTTGCGCAACGCCTCGTAGCCTCCGGTCTTGACGTATTCGTCATACCAGACCGTGTGTCGATCCTTGACCTCCCCGAACGGAGGGGTAGGAATCCGCTTGCACAGCACATGGGACTCGAGCGTGTTCTGATACGTCTTCTTGGGCATGGAACGGGCCTCTTTGGGAAAGGATGGTAGGGCCCAAAGGCCGTGGGGTTGACGACGGTCAACTCCCGAAGCGGGTTGTGGCAAACTCGGCCCCGAATCGAGGCGCCGGCCCCCGCGAGCCGTGCCACGCCAGCACGTCGTGCGACTTGTCCGTGATTCGCCCGTGCAGCGCCTCGGCATCAGACGACCACGCGCCCGCCTCGCACAGATCAAGGTCGTAAAGCACGTATCCACGTGCCGTCAGCTCCCGCAGCGCTTCCAGCCCACAATCGGCCCTTGAGATTTCGGCAAGGATGCTGGGGTGGTCCCGTTCGAGCAGGCCCGCCCCCCCACGGATCACCGCTGCCTCGTGCCCTTCCACATCCATCTTGATGAACCCCACGCGACCGACCCACGTCAAATCAACATCATCGAGGCGACGAATCTCAATCTCCTGGCGAACCAGCGAAGCGCCGCCGGACAGACGCTGCGCCTCATGCTCATCCCCCATGCACACGAATGCCGACCCGTGCCGCGGGCGCCTGTCAGCACGCAGAGGCACATAGAGCGCGGCGCTGCCCGTGTGTTCCCCCAGCGCCGTCGCGGATATGCGCAGGTTCTTCGACATCAACGCGGCCTTGCGCAAAATGACCAGATTGAACGCCAGAGGCTCGAACGCGAGCACGCGATGCCCCAGCCGTGCAAGCTCCAGCGCAAACCGTCCGTGATTGGCCCCGATGTCAAGACAACCCGCACCGTGCGGGATGAACGGCGCGAGCAGGCGGATTTCAGCCCGGAACTTGGGATGCAGGGCGACGCGCCAGACCTGGCGAATGCGCTCAATCCCGGCTCGCCAGGAAAAAGGGTAGCTGTCGTAGATGATCGGCCCAGCGGTCATGCCGCGCAGACGATAGGGCCATACCCGTGCGCACCGGCCCGGCTTCGATACCGGTGGAGAATCCGCGCGATGCCCGTGCAGGCTGACCTTCGGTCCCTCACCGGCGGGCGCACAGAAAAACCGGGAGCGCAGGCCCCCGGCCCTGTTGTCACATCAGTTGGTCGCTGCCGGGGTCAATAGTCCCGGTGGCGCTCGTCGCGCCTTCGGTTCTGATCGCCGATAATCGCGCCCCCGAGCCCGCCGACGACGGCGCCGACGACGGCACCCTTGCCCATGTCGCCCGAAAGTGAGCCGATCGCCATGCCGCCCAGCGCTCCGGCACCTGCGCCGATGGCGCCGCCCTGCACGGCGTTGTTGCACCCGCCCACAGCCAGTGCGACGCCGCTCAAACCCACCAGAGCCAGTCTCTTGTTCAACCGTGTCATGGTTGTCCTCCCGATCAAGCCTTCACGATCCTCACCGCTGCCACAGGATCAACACTGACGCCTCTTTCGATGTTCCAGCCAACAAAAATCGACCACCGTCGGTATCCCCACAACAGGGGTCAGTTCCAGGAACACCCCTTCGGCCACATCTCCGGTCGCTGGTGCTCGGCCAGCGAAATCAGCCGGGCCAGTTCCTGAAGCTCTGATCGCACGAGAAACGCACGCTGATCGAGGTCGCCCTCGGCCAGAAGTCGATATCGCAACGCCGGATCGGTCAACAACGCAAACGACACCAGTTCCAGCACGGCCGAGTTTGGAACTTCTTCGTTGCGGACATACTCCACAACATGCTCGGCCACGGCAAAGTGATGCAAAGGCCCTTCCGATAACTCCGCTTCAAGCCACTCCCGAAGTCCATACAGATGTTCCGACTCCGGATTGGGCTCCCCGATCGGCTCCAATAACGCGCATCGGTACAGCCGATCCTGAGAGGGCGGCTCTTCCCTGACAATCCGCGCCCGGCAAACCCCCTGCAACAGAATGTTGTACCGACCGTCCGGAAGCGACTCATGCTGAACGATCTGAGCAACACACACCGCCGGCTTGAGCGGGGGATTGCCCGACAAATCCGCGACTCCATCGCGCACAACCGCGACCGCCAGCTGGCCCGAACCGTCCAGACAGCGATTGATCATCTGACAATAACGAGGCTCAAAGATGTGCAGCGGCAACACCTGCTGCGGCAAGAGCACCACCGCATCCAGCGGAAACAGCGGCATCTCGCGCGAGAAGTTCACCGAGATGGACTGACCATCGCTCACGACAAACTCTACTCCGCCCAAGACCTGGCGGTTCAGATTCCCCCATCTCCAAACCCGTCATATCGCAGGGGGTTTATCCCTCATATTTTGACGCAGTGGGATGCCCGTGCCTGATCATGCCAATGGGTCCGGCCGGTACAGCTTGGTCGACAGCGCCCATTGCCGCTCGGTGAAGTTGCCCCCCAGGTCCGCGGCTGCGTCTGATTCCGGCCGGGCTGCATCAAGACCGATCGTCGTCTTTGCGTCCAGATTGTCCAGCATCGACACCAGAATCGCCTCTGGAGTCGAAGGGAGCTTGGCTGCTCCAAACTCCGGCAGGCCGTGATGTGAAAGAATGATGTGCTGAAGCACCGTCACCAGACTCCCTGGCAGACGGACTCCCTGCTCGCGCATCACCTGCTCGGCCTTGTCGTGGAGCATGATCGCACCTTCGACAATGTGCCCGATCAACTCCCCGCGATCGGTGTAGCCGAACCCGGCTTCAAACGACAACTCGCGCGTCTTGCCCAGATCGTGCAGGAACAACGAAACCACCACGATGTCCTGGTTGATCTTCGGATAGAGCGGACAGACGGCAAAGGCCAGTTTCACGAGGTTGAGCGTGTGCTCGAGCAGCCCGCCCAGATACGCATGATGCATGCTCTTTGCTGCCGGCGCCCGCTTGAACTGATCCATCAGGTACGCATCGTCCAGATAGGCCTTGACCAACGCCTTCATGGCCGGATGCTCCACCCTCTCGAGCAAACCCACAAGCTCAGTGAACATCTCCTCGGGGTCCCGCGATGAACACGGAAGCAGCTCGCGCATCTGCTC
>RFGK01000177.1 GCA_003697045.1 Planctomycetota bacterium | reverse complement strand
GCGCTACTTCGCACTGTTGCGCGTGGAGTCCGTCAATGGGCGCGATCCTTCAAAGATTCATGAGCTGGTCAACTTTGAGGACCTGACCCCGCACCACCCGGAGGAGCGCTTCGTGCTGGAGACGACTCCGGACGAAATCGAGATGCGCATCGTCGATCTGGTGGCGCCGATCGGCAAGGGGCAGCGAGCGCTGATCGTGGCGCCGCCTCGCACGGGCAAGACGGTGCTGCTGCAGAAGATGACCAAGGCGATCAACAAGAACTACCCGGACGTACAGATCTTCGTGCTGCTCGTTGATGAGCGACCGGAGGAAGTGACGGATTTCCGGCGGAACTGCTCGGGCAAGCACGTGGAGGTGGTCGCTTCGACCTTCGATGAGCAATCGAGCCGGCACGTTGCCGTGGCCGAGGTGGTGATTGAAAAAGCCAAGCGTCTGGTCGAGTTCGGCGACCATGTGGTGATTCTGCTCGATTCGATCACACGCCTCGCACGCGCGTACAACGCGGAGATTCCGCATTCGGGCAAGATCATGACCGGCGGGCTGGATTCCAACGCGCTGCAACGTCCGAAGAAGTTCTGCGGGGCGGCGCGCGCCATCGAGCGCGGTGGCAGCCTGACCATCATTGGAACGGCTCTGGTGGACACGGGTTCGAAGATGGATGAAGTCATCTTCGAGGAGTTCAAGGGCACCGGCAACTCCGAGCTGCATCTTGACCGACGCCTGGTCGAGAAGCGCATCTGGCCCGCGATCGACGTGGCTGCCAGCGGCACACGCCGCGAAGAGCTGCTGATGGATCCCAAGGAACTCGAACTCGTCTACCGCCTGCGCAAGGTCCTCAGCGACATGAATGTCGTCGAGGCCATGGAGCTGCTCAAGAGCCGGCTGAAGAAGGTCAAGACCAACGCCGAGTTCCTCATGACCATGGCGCTGGGGTGAACGATGTGAGGCTCCCGGCTCGCACGGAAGCGGCCGCTCGGGTACATTCTCCTGCGCCGTTGCCCGGCCGGAGGGTGCTCAATGAAAGTGCGCCCGAAGATCACGGAGTTGGTTGGCGTGGGACTCGCCACGGTGTGGTCGTTCTCGCTCATGCTCGCAGGGCTGTGGAGCGCCGTGGTCGGCTCCGGGCGCTGGCCCGCGTTTTCGACCGCTTTGTGGGCTGCCGGCATCGCGGCAATCGCAGCCGGCCACGTGGTCTTCCTCGCATGCGTTGCCGAACGGATCTTTCCCAACGCCAATCGGAACATTGTGCTCTGGATGGAGATGGTTTCGTGCGCCACATTCGTCGCTGCCTCGATCGTCTGCCTGTACGCCTTGTTTCCCTGGTCGCTGCGGCCTGGCTGACGGGGCTTTCAACTGCCCGCGCACAGCTCGCCTTTGAGGATGAGATTCTGGCGCCCGATGTCTCGCGCGCGGTACAGCGTCTTGCGTTGCTTGAGCTCCGCATGCAGGCCAGCCCCACGCCCGACGACTATCGCATCGCCTACCACACTTTGCGCATGGCGCAGGAGCTGACGCCGGACGACGTCGAGCTTGCGCGCAAGATCGTGGCCGCGGCCTGGTCGACCGGCGACTCTGCGCTGCTTATCGACGCGACGCGCGATCTGGTCAGGCTCGACCCCACGGATACGGTCGCCCAGCTTCGTCTCATCGTCGCGGGCATAGCACGCTATCAGACCGTTGAAGATCGCATCGCCGCGTACAGACGATTTCTCGGGCCGGCCGGCGACAGGCTCCGCCCGGAGGTTCGAAGCCGACTCGCGCTTGATGCGGCACTGCTTCTTCGTGAGCAGGGTGATGAGGATGGGTTTGTCGAACTGCTCGAGCAGGCGCTTGATCTTGACGGCTCCAACAAGGCGGCTGCGCAACTGGCACTGACGTACTTCTCAAGCAACGTCGATGACCCCGTCGGGCTGTTCGAAATGCAGGTCAATGTGCTCTATGCCGATCCGATCGATCCGCAGGTGCACCTCTCTATGGCGCACGCGCTGGCGGACCAGGGTGCGATGGAGTCGGCCAAGCGTTTTTTTGAACTTGCGGCGTATCTCTTTCAGCTCGCGGGGCGTGTGACGCCCGAGCTGGAAATGCAGGGCTTGGCGCTTCGCTTCCAGACGGTCGGCCCGCAGGACGTGCTCGATACGCTGACGGGCTCGCTTTCGATGATGCGGCAGAATGCCAGGGAGCGGTGGGATATCGCCGTTGAGCGCGGCTTGCCGCTGGATGATTTCACCAACCCCGACGAGGTGCGCCTCGATCCGGACAAGGACAAGATGCGCATCATCTGCGGGATGGCGCTCGGCGACGACGAATCCGTGCGGGCCGCGATCGATGATCTGGGCGCCTCGACTTTGTATGCGTCGGAGCAGTTGCTCAATCCGCAGGGGCCACCGGCCGGGTACACGCGTGACCAGGCTGTCCAGGCGGCCATCAACATGCTCGTTGACTTGCAGCTCTACCGACTCTGGGCCGATGTTGATCGTGAGCAGGTCAACGCGGATGTTCAGACGCTTCGTGGCCTGGCGCCCAACATGGGCACGCTGCTCGAGCCGCTCGAGCCGTGGATGTTGCTGCGTGACGACAAGTTTGAACAGGCAATCGCGCGGGTCGACGAGTTGGGCGTGCGTGCGGGTCGATTTGGACAAATCGCGCGTGCTCTGGCGCTCGAAGAGATGGGCCGGACCGAAGCGGCAGTCGATGCGCTGGTTGCGATTTCACACGAGAAGGGTCTGGCTCCGGTTACGGCGTGGATTCGACATCGCGTCAAAGCGCTTGGGGCGTCGGAGCGGCTGATCACTCGGGAAGGCGTTGCGATTGATGCTCTTGCACGCGATGTGCCTCGGTTTGTCGATGACATGGTCATCGATCCAAAGTCGTTC
>RFGK01000020.1 GCA_003697045.1 Planctomycetota bacterium | reverse complement strand
GATCGCCGTGACGCCATGCCTGACGGCAAGCTCATTGAGCACAAGCGCGTTTTCGGGCATGAAGGAGATGTCGGCATAGTTCTTGCCGGCCTCAATGACTGCGCGAAGCGCTTGATAACCGATCGCACTTGCCAGCGCACCACAGACGATGTCGAATGGCTCGATAGCTCGCTTGAGCGCATCGGCGTCGGACAGATCAACCTGGAGGGTCTGCACGCGTGCAACGCGACCGGCCCGGGCAAGGGCTTCAGCACGCGCGTCGGCAACAGTCACGTCGAAGTCTTGCGCAAGATCGGCAGCGATGACTGAGCCGACCATGCCGGCTCCGAGGACAATGGCAGT
The DNA here is from genome assembly GCA_003697045.1 of Planctomycetota bacterium. GTDB lineage: Bacteria > Planctomycetota > Phycisphaerae > Phycisphaerales > UBA1924 > J022. The sequence goes on along the minus strand of RFGK01000020.1, from coordinate 2,969 downwards.
GGGCATCGAAGACTCCTTCGATGCAGGGTAGACCGGCCGTGCGGATGGGTCGCGCGCAGATCAGCCCGGCCGGGGGCGTGCTGCTGGTTGCGGGGCGCACGGTCGATCGGCGGGAGGCGCCTGCTCGGCTTTCAGTCGTGCGCAGCTCTTTTGGCTGCGAGGAGGTTGTAGAGCCAGGCGAAGATCGCGCCTCCGGCGGCTCCATCGACCAGTGCCCAGGCGCAGCCGATCAGGCTTCCGAGTGGGGTGATGGAATAGCCCCGATACACCCGGGAGATGAGGTTGGGCTCTGTGACGGAGCCATCGAAGAGCATGATCCACCATGTCCCGAGCAGAAGTCCAAAGCCCCAGATGAGCCCGCATGTGATGGAGAATGCCTTGATATCGAGTTTCATATCGCACCTCCTCTCGGCAAGGCGTCCGTGAGGGCGCAACGTGACGCCTGTTTTCAGAATGGTAGGGTCTCATGCCCAGCTTCTCGGCGGCGTGGGTGATGATCGGACCTGTGTGAGCGGTTGCCGTCGTTGCGGGGGGTGCGTTGTTGACATCGACATGCCAATCGGTTCCAATGGATGCGCCCCATTCGGGGTGGTCTGCATCGTCCGGTTCTGGGCGGCGTGGTCGAACAACCTGCGGAGCAAGACAAGGAGCATGCTCATGTCACGGGCAAAGGATCGTCCGCCAGGGTTTACGCTGATCGAGCTGCTGGTGGTCATTGCCATCATCGCGCTCTTGATTGGGATCCTGCTCCCGGCACTGTCAAAGGCGAGGCGGGCCGGTCGAGGCGTGGTGTGCTCGTCGAATCTCAAGCAGCTCGGTGTGGCGATGGCTTCGTACGCGACGGACTTCGAGGACAAGATTTCGTCGTACACCTGGCGGGCGGGAGTGACATACAACACACCGTGGCCGGCGGTCAACGGTCCGCACAACAGCGATATCCGCGCGGGCATGGCGCAGGCGACTGATATTCTGCGTCGTCGCACGGGCCGGGGCAGCGGGAACAGCAAGATTGTGAACAACTGGACGACGATGCCGCACCGTCGGTTCAACCATCTGGTGCAGCTTGATTATCTGTCCAGCCAGCTCCCCGAGCAGATCGTGGCGTGTCCGGAAGATCGTGGGCTGGTGCTCGCCCAGGCCGATCCTCTGGACGAAACTCTGTGGGCGCAGGCCGATCCGGAATACAGCTCGGACATTGCCGGCTCGTTCAATCGCTTTGAGGTGCGTCAGCGTTGGCCGTTTGCTTCGACCTATCAGACGATCCCCCAGGCGTGGGCGCCGGATAATGGGACGTACGTGTGGCCGCACACGACCACGCACCTGTTCTGGGTCAATCCGACCGATGGCTGGGCGGGCAAGCGCAAGCTCAGCGAAGTGGTATTCCCGGGCAGCAAGGTGTTCATGTTTGAGTTCCACGACTGGCACAACAGCCGGGAGGCGGCGTTCTACGCCTATCTTGAAGCGCGGTGCAACCAGTTGTTCTTTGACGCATCGGTGCGTGCCGAGGCGACGGCGGATGCGAATGTCGGGTGGAATCCTCGCAATCCGAGTTCGGTGACCCCGTCGCGTTGTCGGTACACGCCTCTGGACCTGGAACCCAGACCGATCGGCGACCCGAACCAGTTGCTTCCGGTGTACTACCGCTGGACGCGCGGGGGCTTGGCCGGGCTGGATTACGGCGGCAAGGACATCGACACCGGGCAGTTGCCATGATTGGTTGACGTTTGGGTTTCGGGATACAGTACGGGTCTTCTCGAACGGACATTCGGCCGGGCCGGGCTTGCAACGTGACGGCCGGGCGTGTTGAATAGGGATCGTGTCGGCCGGGCGGGTCGGCGATCGAAGGGGATTGATGATGCATGTATTTGGTCGGGGGCGTGGGTTCACGCTGATCGAGTTGCTGGTGGTGATCGCGATCATTGCGTTGTTGATCGGCATCCTGCTCCCGGCATTGGGCAAGGCACGCAGCACGGCAAGGCGTGCGGGGTGTCTGTCGAATCTGAAGCAGTACGGGATCGGCTCGGCGAGCTATGCGACGGACTTTCAGGACAAGATTCCGTCGTATACGTGGACGGCCGACTCGATGAACACGAGTTATCCGGATCTGCAGAATCCTCCGGGTGATATTGAAGCGACGATGTATCAGGCAACGGACATCATCCGTCGCCGCACGGGACGGGACACCTTCCCGCGGCTCAACGAGCTGTATCCGCATCGTCGGTTTACGCATCTTGTCATGCTCGATTACATCGGGAACATGCTGCCGTCGGAGATGGTGGTGTGTCCTGAGGACCGGGTGCTTCTGGGCTGGCAGGCCAATCCGCAGGACTTGACCGAGATCCCGGAATGGCGTGAGCTGGCGGTGCAGGCGATGTGGCCGTACAGCTCGACGTATCAGGCGGTGCCGGCGTCCTGGGCTGAGGATTCGGGCAGCAACCGGAATACGACGGTGCAGCAGTATGGACTGGACTACAACCTGATGAGCGTGGGGTCCAAGCCGCTGGGGCGTCGCAAGATGGGGCAGGTCTCATTTCCCGGGCAAAAGGTGTTCATGTTCGAGTTCCATGATCGGCACACGAACAGGAACGGCATCTTCTATGCCTACGAGGTGGCCCAGTCATCGCAGTTGATGTTTGATGGCTCGGTGAACTCGAACAAGACCGGCGACGCGAATCCGGGGTTCAAGCCGAATCAGCCGAGCTCGAGGCAGCCGACGATATTCATTTACAAGCCGACGGTGCTTTCCTTTGAGCCTGAGCCGTTGTACGACCGCCAGCAGGGTGATCGCGTGACGGGGTATTACCGCTGGACGCGAGGCGGGCTCAAGGGGGCCGACTACGGCTCGAAAGAGATCGACACGGGACAGATGGACTGATCTCTGCCCATCCAAATCATTGAGCATTCGGAGCCCTTCCGTCGGAAGGGCTCTTTTTTTCGTTACATTTCGACCGGGGATCGGCCGCGGCGGG
>RFGK01000176.1 GCA_003697045.1 Planctomycetota bacterium | reverse complement strand
TGGCGTCCCAATCACCCTTGACCAGCCCCTCCAGCGGGATGTCCAGCCACATGGGATGCCCGACGAAGGCGATCTTGCCCTTCTGGTCGACGACAAACGCGCTTGGAATCCCCCGTCGCTCGGCGGGCACCATCCAGGCGTTGTTCATCTCTCCCGAGCGCCTCGGGTTCTCCCCCTCGATCTTCTGCTCGATCGCAACGGTGTAGCGCATGCGCTCATTGCCGGTCTTTTCCATGAACGGTGCGACATTGGCCGGGTCATCCCAGATGTTCACCCCGATGATCGTCACCTGGTCCTTGTATTGTTCCTGCAGCTTTGAAAGGTGGGGCATGCCGGCGATACAAGGCCCGCACCACGTTGCCCAGAACTCCACCACATAGATCTTCCCCGGTTCAAACCGCGTCACCGGCTCGCCCTTGACCCACTCGGAGATCGACAGGGCGGGGGCATCGTCTCCCACCCACAACTTGGGTTGTTGCTTTTCGACCTGTTCGCTTTGAGCCGTTGCCACCGGGGTCAGAGACACGGGGGCCAACATGGTTGCCGCCAGACAGAGTCCGCACGCCAGTTTCAGTTTCATCACACGTCCTCCGCAAAAAGGGACTGGAGCGTCGCATGGGCCCGACCGCCGGGAGCCCGAAACCCCCACACATCCCAGAGCCTATGGGAAAGAACCCTGTGCACTCAAGTTTGTTTCCAAAGACGATCGACCCACCTGTTTCATGGAAAAACCGGGCCAAGCTTCCTAGTCTCGGATCCATGCGAGGCGGTGGGACACCTCGCCGAACCAAATCAGGAGAAGGAATCATGAGCCACGGGTTGATCGCCCCGCACGGCGGGACTCTTGTCAATCGCATCGCCGATTCAGCCAAAGCGGAAGCTCTCAAGCAGGAGGCCGCCTCGCTGCGACGCATCGACCTGTCCGCCAAACAGTCGTGTGATGTTGAAATGATCGGCATCGGGGCCTTCAGCCCGCTCACCGGATTCATGGGTCAGGCCGACTTCAACTCGGTGATCACGTCCATGAAGCTGACTTCGGGCGACATCTGGCCAATCCCGATCACGCTTGCAGTCGATGCGGCCGACGCCCCGGCTGTGGGGGAGCGAGTCGCCTTGTATGCCCCAAACGGGGTGCTCCAGGCGGTCATGACGATCGAGGAGACCTATCCCCACGATCGTGCCAAAGAGGCCACGATCTTTTTCAACAAGCCCGAGGACGACGACGGACAGCACCCCGGAGCCGAAGCGGTCAAGAAGGAAGGGGACACCTGTCTTGCAGGCCCCATCGAGGTCGTCACCGTGTGCGTCGATCCGACCGGGCCCGAAGCGTTTCTGGAAGATCGACTCACACCGGCTCAGACCCGGGCGGAGTTTGAACGCCGCGGGTGGAAGACCGTGGGCGCCTTCCAGACACGCAATCCCATTCACCGCGCCCATGAGTACCTGTGCAAGTGCACGCAGGAGATCTGCGACGGGCTGCTGATCCATCCGCTGGTCGGCGAGACCAAGCCCGGGGATATTCCGGCCGACGTGCGCATGGACTGCTATCGCATCCTCATCGAAAAGTACTTTGTGCCCGAGCGCACGCTGCTCAGCGTCATGCCCGCAGCCATGCGGTACGCCGGGCCACGCGAAGCAATCCTCCACGCGCTTGTCCGCAAGAACTATGGCGTCACACACTTCATCGTCGGACGCGACCACGCAGGCGTCGGCAACTACTACGGCACATACGACGCACAAAACATCTTTGACACGCTCGACCGCAAGAACCTGGGCATCGAGCCGCTCAAGTTCGAGCACTCGGCCTGGTGCAAGGCATGCGAAGGCATGACCAGCGGCAAGACCTGCCCGCACGGCGCTGATCAGAAGATCTTCCTCTCGGGCACCAAAGTGCGTGAGATGCTCGCTGCCGGCCAGCGCCCGCCGATGGAGTTCAGCCGCCCCGAAGTTGCCGACCGACTCATCAAGTGGGCAAGCAAGTAACCCGAATCGACATCACATGCGTGATTGACGGCGCACCGGGTCTCAACCCGGTGCGTTTTTCCATGAGGCGTTGATGATTGAACTCGAACAACTCGCGCACTCCCGGGCACTTGACCCTTGCCCTACAGGAAAAAGCGGACGAGCCTTGCGCTCCAATAATCAAACACCATGAACTGGGACGACCCTGATATCGGCGAGGGACTCGACCCTGAAGGCCCCAGCGCCGAAGATCTCGACCGCTTCGGCGACGAGTTCAAGACCTGCCCGGCATGCAAAAAGAGAATCTACGACCAGGTCGAAATCTGCCCGCATTGCGGCCAGGCCCAGACTGATCAGCCGCACGGCGCCGGCCTCTGGATCATCGCCGCAGCCATCCTCGTGATACTCGGGCTGCTGTCGTGGATCGTGTAGCACCGCTCACGCGCTGATGCCCAGATCGCGCACCGTGAACAACGATTCGAAGATCAATCCCGCACTCTCGACGTTCTCACGCGCGCCTTCAAGACGATCGACCGTTGCGATCACCGCGAGCACTTCCGCCCCGGCCTCGCGAAGCACCGCCACGGCTTCGAGCGCCTGCCCCGCAGTCGTCGCGACATCTTCAACGAAGATCACCCGTTCGCCTCGCTCAAGTCTGCCCTCGAGCTGTCTGGCCGTGCCATAGTCCTTCTTCGCGTTGCGGACGAACAAGCACGGGATGTCGGTCTGAAGTGCAGCCACGGTCACCAGCGGAATGCCCCCCAACTCAGCTCCGGCAAGCCGATCAACCCGCCAACCCTGGTCTTTTTCGAGCTCACGGATCCGTTCCGCAAGCATGCGCCCAAGCCCGCGCAGGATCCCGGGGCGCGTGGTGAACTGGTACTTGTCGAGGTAGTAGCGACTCTTTTTCCCCGATCGGAGGGTGAAATCGCCTCTCAGCAGTGAGCTTTCAGCGATGGCGCGGGCCAAGTCTGCGTGCAAATCGGAAGCGCTGTTCATGCCGATAGCCTACGCCCGTGTCACACAGGCGCAACGGGCATTCAAAAACTGGGATCGAATGCATACTCTCAGCCGAAGCGGCTGTCATAATTGCCGACACACAAACCCCGCCGGTGGGAGGGGTTGTGCGAACATATACCATACGAAGCGAGGGCTTCGGGAGGGACCTGTCGTGAAGAGATTGAAGATTGGTATCGCGTCGTTGTGCATTCCGTTCCTTGTCGGAGCCGCGACGGCCCAGGTCGCTCCGCCGCCGCCCGGTCCCAAGCCGGCGGAGCCTGAGTACATTCCCCCGCCGCCCCCTCCAACGCCGCAGAAGGTCCAGCGCACAACGCCGCAGAACCCCAATCAGTCCCGTCTGCGCGGCAACGATCCGCTCAAGGGCGAATCGCTCCGGGGCAAGTTGCCTCCCTTGCAGTGGCTCTCATTGGCCGAGGTGGGCGAAGACGGCAAGATCAAGCGTTTCAAGCAGCCTCTGGACCTGGTCGCCCTGAAACCAAACCCCGCCGTGGCGCAATCGCGCATGGCCGAGATCATGCCCGTGCTGGCCGGCCGACGCTACCGCATGGAACAGATCGTCATTGAGAATCTCGACTTTGCGCTGCGTGTCGAAGACGGGCTGTTTGAGAACCTGGATATCACCAAACCCGAGGCGATGAAGGAGATTACTGACATTGTCACGCCTCT
>RFGK01000175.1 GCA_003697045.1 Planctomycetota bacterium | reverse complement strand
CTGCCACGCCTCGATCGCATCGGGCGTGAATCGCTCACGGATTGCGGTTTCGAGTGTTTCAGTCTGATCGATCACCGCCACAGTGCCAACCACCGACGGGACATCTTCGTTCATCAGCCGTGGCATGACAAAAGCCAGTACGGCAACGAGCACAAGAGGCACAATGATGCCGCCGATGATAAAGCCCTTGGTCAAAGCCGTCGCTGTGAACTCGCGCAGTGCGATGTGAAGGATGCGGATCACGCTTCGACCTCCTCTGTTGCGCCCTCACTGCGTACCGCCGCACGCAGCCGCTCTTCCGATTCCGCGGTCGAAAGCTCGTCCGTGCCCGAAACAAGATCGACAAACACATCCTCAAGGCTCGGGCGGCGAAGCTCGAGTCGCACCGGCGTGATGCTCAACGCCAGCGCACGCATCACTTCGCCCGGGTCGGCACCATCCCTGAGCGAGATTTCACGCAGTGTCCCCGCCTGAGCCTGCGAGACATGACGCACGCCCGGCACCTGATGCAGGCTGCTCAAGTCCGCGTTCGGATCCATCGGTTCGAAGAGGATCGTGCGCGGATCAAACTGGGCCCGGATCGATGCGAGCGTCTGGTCAAGCACTTTTTGCCCGCGGTTGATCATCACAATGTGCTCGCACAACTGCTCGGCCTGGGCCATCACGTGCGTTGAGAAGATAATCGTTCGCCCCTCGGCATGTTGTTCCCGGATCAGGTCACGCAGCAACCGCATGTTCACCGGATCGAGCCCGCTGAAAGGTTCGTCGAGAATCAATAGCTCCGGGCGGTTGATCACCGCCGCAACAAACTGCACTTTTTGCTGCATGCCCTTGCTCAGCTCTTCACACTTCTTGTTCAGACAGTCCCCCAGCTCAACGCGCGAAAGCCACGTGCGGATCTCGCGTTCGAGCTCTGAGCCTCCCATGCCCTTGAGCCGGCCCATGTAGCGCAGAAATGCCCCGACTCTCATCTTGCGGTACACGCCTCGCTCTTCGGGCAGATATCCCACCCGCTCGCGGGCCTCGACGGCGTTGCGTCGCCCCAGCACCGACACCGTACCCTCATCCTGAAAGAGAATGCCCATGATGATGCGGATGGTCGTGCTCTTCCCCGCGCCGTTGGGCCCAATGAACCCATACACCCCGCCTGTTTCGATGCACAAGTCCATGTGTGCCACAGCCAGCTTGGCCCCGAAGCTCTTGCGGACACCCACCAACTCAATTGCGTGCTGCACGTTCGGCTCCTGTCTTCCGGCTTTGGGAGTGATACCGTAGCGTCATGGCCGAGAGTGGTCTTACAGACAAGGTACGGAAAAAGCTCGACGATCTTTTGGCCCAGGATGCCGAACTCGCACGCCGTCTCGAAGATCCGGCCGTGCTCACAGACCATCGGCAGGTACGCGACCTGTCCATCCGAAGGGCAGCCATCGCGCCGGTCGTGGAAGGCTATCAACGCTACCGCACGCTCATGGCCGAGGCAGAAGAGCTTCGCGAGACCATTGAGGCAAGCGAAGATGCCGAGCTGGTCGCGTTGGCGCGGGAAGAACTGCCCGAGGTCGAGGCCCGTGCCGAAGCGCAGATCGAGCAGGTCAAGCAGGCCCTGGTCAGCTCCGACGATCGTCAGGTCGGGTCGGTCATTCTGGAGATTCGCGCCGGCACCGGCGGCGACGAAGCAGGGCTCTGGGCTCGCGATCTGCTCGATGTCTATCGCCGATACGCCTCGGCAAGGGGCTGGGCGTTCGAAGAGATGGAGCTTGTCGCAGACCCATCCGTCGGAGGCATCCGGCATGCCGTCGTCAATATCCGCGGCCAGGGTGTCTGGCAGGAGCTGAGCTTCGAGGCGGGTGTGCACTCGGTCAAGCGTGTGCCCGCAACCGAGACGCAAGGGCGGATTCACACGAGCACATGCACTGTTGCCGTCTTGCCGGAGCCGAGTGAAGTCGAAGTCTCCATCGACTGGGCAAACGACGTCACCGAGCACGTGACAACTGCCCAGGGACCGGGAGGGCAAAACGTCAACAAGGTTGCCACAGCCGTGCATCTCGTGCATGAGCCCACCGGGATCGAGGTCCGCATGCAGGAGACCAAGAGCCAGGCGCAAAACCGGGAAAAAGCACGGCGATTGCTCGCAGCACGGGTCTACGAGCTTGAGCGACAACGCGCCGCGGCCGAGCGGGCTGCCGAACGCAAGGAACAGATCGGGACCGCACAGAGAAGCGAGAAAATCCGCGTCTATCGCTATCAGGACAACATCGTCGCCGACCAGAGGCTCGATCGAAAGTTCACCCGCACCGGCATCATCGACGAAGCCGATCTGAAGCCTCTGTTCGAAGCTCTGATCGAACAGGAAACGGCAAGGCGACTGGCCGAACTCTGAGCGCACGTGCACCGGCCCCGACGCTTCGGCGACGGGTCGGCTACAGCGCGTAGGCCCGCTGCGCGTACTCGCGCACCATGCGCTCGGTCGTAAAGTACGAACCGTTCAGCTCGATGCACGCGTACATCATGTCGATCCACTCGTCACGTTGGTTGTAGAACCGGGGCAGGACCTGGTGTTCGAGCTTGTCGTAGAGCTCCTCGGCGTGGCGTTGATCCATGCCTTCAGGCTTTTGCACGCGAATATCGTCGTCGAGCGAGCCGATGCCCCATCCTGTTACGCCTTCGACCCAGCCCTCGAGCCACCACCCATCAAGCGTTGACAACGACGGGATGCCGTTGATGGCCGCCTTCATCCCGCTTGTGCCCGACGCTTCCATGGGCGGGCGCGGGTTGTTGAGCCAGACATCG
>RFGK01000174.1 GCA_003697045.1 Planctomycetota bacterium | reverse complement strand
GGCATGCGGGAGATCGTGGACACATTCGGCGTGGGGTGGCTGTTCGATCCGTCCGATGCGCGATCGATCCGGGAGTGTGTCGAGCGGGCGAAAGCGGAAGGGGGCTTTGCGCCCGAATCCTGGGCGCGCGTGCGGGAAGAACTCGCCCAAAGGTCGCCCGTGTGCCATGCAGGCGAGCTTGAAAGGATCTACGCTGGTCAAGCGTGAGAATCTTGCTGGTCAGTCCCTACTACCCTCCGCAGGCGTCCATCGCCGCGACGCGCGTTCATTCTCACGCGATCACCTGGGCTCGTGCGGGGGCCGATGTCACGGTCCTGACTACCAGCAAGCAGCCTGACCAGCGCGGCGCCGAGGTTGACAGCCCGGGGGTGCGCGTCGAAGAGATTCCCTTCCACATCCCGGCCGTGTTGCAGACGATGCGCCGCGTTCGACAGGCTCCCCAGCCCGCTTCGGATGGGGTGAGTCTTCGGGCCGGCGTTCGTTCGCCTCTGGCGCTGTTGCGCTCTGCGCGACAACGCACTGGTGTATTTGCGTCGGTCAGGATGCCCGACCTGACGGATTTCTGGGTTCGTCCAGCGGTGCAGCGTGCTCTTGAGATGGCCCGTGAGCGGGGACCGTGGGACGTGGTGGTCGCGTCGTCGGGTCCTTACACCGCGCTTCTGGCTGCGAGGCGCATCGTCCGCGCCGGCGCGGCGAACCACTTTGTTGCCGAGTTTCGTGATCTGTGGACGGGCAACCACATTTTCCGTGGCTGCTTTCCGTTCACGATCGTTGAAGCCGCTGCCGAGCGCGGCGTACTTCGCGACGCCGACCTGTGCGTCACGGTGAGTGAGCCGCTCGCACAGTGGCTGCGGGCGCGCACCGCAGCGCCGGTTGAGGTGGTTTACAACGGGCATGATGGTCGCCGTCCGTTGCCGGCTGGGTCGCGCACGCGCGATCTTGTGTATACGGGCTCGCTTTACGCCAAGGGTCAGGACCCCGGGCCGTTGTTTGCGGGCTTGGCGCTTCTGGTCAAAGAGCGCCCGGAAGCCGCGGAGGGCGTGCGAATCGTCGTGGCCGGACCATCCAGCCGTGAGGAAGCGTCCGCATGGCTCAAAGCGGCAGACACGCACGGGCTGACCGATCGGCTCTCGCTCCCCGGTCGGCTTTCACACGAACAGGCGAAGGACCTGCAAGACCGCGCCTTGGCGCTGGTCAGCATCGAATGGCGCGGCTGTGCGGGTGTGCTGACCGGAAAGATCTTTGAGTATCTCGCAGCCCGACCTCCGATTCTCGTGATCGGGCCGGAGGGGACAATCGCAGCGCTCGTGCGCCAATGTGGTCGCGGCGTGGCGACGGGCGATGATCCTGCCGAGATTGCCCGCGTGATTGCCTCGGCTGCGGACGGATCGCTGGAGCAGAGTCTGACGCCCGATGAAGCAGCGATCGCGTCGCTGACGCGCGAAAACCAGTCGGCACACATGCTCGAGTTGATTCGAAACCGCATCGCAGAGCGTGAGCGGCAACTCGACGCAGTGTCATGAAGGTGCGCTCAGGCCTTGATAATCGCAGCCCTTGGATTGGCTACGCCGGCCATGGCGTTGCGCGTATCGACGACCAGGCGAGCTTCGCGCCCGACCATCTCGTAATCGACGCCATCATGATCGGTGACGATGAGCACGCAATCGGTCTTGCGCAGCTCCTCGGGCGTCAGCGGGACCGATTGAAGATCAATCTGGTGCCGGCGCATTTCCGGAAATGTCGGCACGTGCGGGTCGTGGTAGCGAATGTGTGCACCGTGGTGCACGAGCTGCTCGATGATCTCAGCAGCGGGAGACTCGCGCACATCATCCACATTGGGCTTGTATGCAATCCCGAGGATCAGAATATGCGAGCCTCGTACCGGCTTGGCGTCACGGTTGAGTGCCTCGGCGACCTTGGCGACGACGAAGGAAGGCATCTGCGAGTTGATCTCGCCGGCAAGCTCGATGAACTTGGTTGCGTAGCCGGTCTCCTTGGCCTTCCACGTCAGGTAGAACGGGTCGATCGGGATGCAGTGTCCGCCGAGACCAGGTCCCGGATAGAAAGCCTGAAAGCCAAACGGCTTGGTGGCCGCGGCTTCGATGACCTTCCATACGTCAATACCCAGACGATCGAATATCACCTTCAACTCGTTGACCAGCGCAATGTTGACCGCGCGGTAGATGTTTTCGAGCAGCTTGGCAGCTTCGGCAATCTCGGCCGAGTCAACCTGGTGGACATGCTCGATGACGCGCGTGTAGAAGGCCATCGCCAGTCGTGTGGAGTGCTCATCGACGCCGCCGACGAGCTTGGGAATCTTGCTGGTGGTCATGCCGACACGTCCGGGGTCTTCGCGTTCGGGGCTGTAGGCAAGGAAGAAGTCGACGCCGCACCTGAGCCCGCCCTGTTCGAGGATCGGGCGCATCTCATCGCGCGTCGTGCCGGGGTAGGTGGTTGACTCGAGCACAACGAGCTGTCCACGCCTGATGACGCGGGCGACAAGCTCGGTGCTTTTGAGGACGAAGCTGAGGTCCGGTTCGCGGTGACGCCCCAGCGGCGTGGGGACGCAGAGAATAATCGCATCGGCCTGAGCGAGGTCGGTTTCATCGGCTGTCGGCGTGAATCGATCCGAGTCGGCAAGCGCGGAGGTCAGGTCGTCGCCGAGATGCTTGAGGTAGCTTTCGCCCCTCTTGAGCTTTTCGATCTTGTTCCGATCCACGTCAAAGCCGATTACGGGAAACCCCGCGTCGTGAACGGCCTTGACCAGCGGGAGGCCGACATAGCCGAGCCCGACGATTCCGATCACAGCAGTGCGGGATTCAATCTTGCTGAGAAGCATCGAAAACGTGTCCAGAGCGATCTTTGACTCGATCTCGGACCCAGCAGCGGCAGTGCGAGTCATTCGTTTGGTTCCCGAACTGAGGGTGCGTGCGTGTATTCTAGACCAACCCGGCCTGTGCGCCATAAAGCGGCACAACCCGCGTCCGGGCGGAGCAATAGCGTAGGATCGCCTCGCGGACGAATCTCCCGATGAGAGGCCTTTGCTGATGGATCACTTCTGGACACTTGCCAAACGCATGCTGCGATACCGCGGGCTTCTGGTCATTGCGGTTCTGGCGGCAGCAGTTTCCGCAGCAGGGCTTGGTGCCGGACTCGTGGGCATCGGACCGGTGCTCGAAATCGTCCTCGAGGACGGCCGATCACTCTCTCAGATCGTCGGCGATCTCAATGAATCGGGCCCTCTGGCGGGCATGATCCCTCAATCGTGGATCGATGCGCTTCCCCAGGGAAAGTTTGCAGCCGCGCTCTGGATCTTCTCGGCGCTGGGGGTCCTGACCCTCATCGGCGCCACGGCAAACTTCCTGCACGCGTACGTGTCGATGACGATCGTGCAGCGGACGATCGCCCAGCTTCGACGCGAGCTGTTCGCAAATGTTGTGCATCAGCCCTTGCGGGCAATCGCCCGATCGGGATCGTCCGAGGCAATCAGCCGCATCGTCAATGACCCGCAGGCACTGGGAACGGGATTGACGGCCCTGCTTTCCAAGGCACTCGCGCAGCTGAGCAAGGGAGCGGCCGCACTGATCGCAGCGTTGATCATCAACTGGCGTCTGACGCTGGTGGCACTGGTGGTTGCACCGGTGCTCTACACGGTGATCCGCAAGCTGGGCAAGCGCATTCGCCGGGCGGCGAGAGAGGCGCTCAGGAGCCAGGCCGAGCTGTACGGCGCCGCTGCCGAGGCGATCCAGGGATTGCGCGTGGTCAAGGTACACACCAGCGAACGCTACGAGTGCGGAAGGTTCCATCGGATCAACAAGCAGGTGCTGCGCGAGCTTCTGCGGGTGCGTTACGCCCGTGCGCTGGCAAGTCCGCTTGTCGAGGTGCTGGCGATCGTTGCCCTCGGCGCGTTGAGCCTCGTGGCAATCAAGGCAATCGAGGACGGCAAGCTTGAACCGTCGGAGTTTATCCTGGCCATCGGAGCGCTCGGCGTCGCGGGTGCGGCACTCAAGCCCATGACCGGACTGGTCAATGACATTCAGCAATCCGCCGGAGCGGCAGGACGCATCGTCCAGATGCTCAACGAGCCACGCGAGCAGTCCGATGCCGCGAAACACCCCCCGCTCGAACGCCACTCACAGCAGATTCGATTTGATTCGGTCCGCTTGCAGTATCCCGGCACCGAGAAGCCCGCACTCGACGGCGTGAGCCTGGAGATCCCGCACGGACAGACCGTTGCCTTCGTCGGGCCCAACGGATCGGGAAAGACGACCCTGCTCTCGCTGGTCCCAAGGCTTTTTGATCCTGACGAAGGTTCGGTCCAGATCGACGGCGTCGATGTGCGCACCGTCAACCTGCGCTCGCTGCGACAGCAGATCGGAGTCGTCACGCAGGAGACCGTCCTGTTTCGCCAGAGCGTCAAGGACAACATCGCCTATGGCGCCGGCAGCGTGAGCGAAGAAAAAATAATTGACGCTGCCAGGCGCGCTCATGCGCATGAGTTCATCATCAACCTGCCTCACGGGTACGACACGATGCTCGGCGACCAGGGCTCGACTCTCTCGGGCGGACAGCGTCAGCGCATCGCGATTGCCCGGGCGATTCTGAGAAATCCCGCCATCTTGATCCTCGATGAGGCAACGAGCATGATCGACGCGGAGAGCGAATCAGCCATTGCCCAGGCGATTGCCGGGTTTTCCAGGGGGCGAACCTGTCTGGTCGTCGCACACCGCTTGAGCACGGTCGTCAACGCCGACCGGATCGTGGTGATGGACGCAGGGCGCATCGTGGATGACGGGACTCACGCCGAACTGCTCAAGCGTTGTGCGTTGTATCAGCAGCTCGTGCAACACCAGACGCCGGAGCTGGCAAAGAGCAGCCCATCGCCTCTTTGATCAAGCCGGCCCACAAGATCGAGCCGGCGCGTGTTGCTTTGATTTCGTGGGCGATGCCACGCCTGTGCGCACAGATTGGCGCGCTTGCATTCCGCTCACGGCAGCCAGCGCCTCCACTGAAGAACAGCGCGCGACGGAGCAATGAGATCGATGTTGCGGGCCCTGAGCTCGAAGGCGAGATTGTCGATCGGCACCCACGCCAGTTCGTCGTACTCCCAGTTTCCAGCCGGGGGGACGGGTGCATCGAGTGCAATGTCGAAAATCACGTCCGTACTCGGGGCGACGGGGTCGTGGCAGAGTGCGATCGGGCGCGCGCGCATCGGCACGGATGAGCCGATTTCTTCAGCTACTTCGCGCGCGATCTGGCGATGCAGATCTTCAATGAGCAGTGTGCGTCTGTGATCGTCGGGTGCATCAACGCCCCCGGACGGCGCAAGCTCCCATCGGCCCGGATGAACATGTGTCTGCCCACTTCTTTTTCCAAGCAGAACCAGACGCGGCTTCTCCGCGGTGAGCAGACCGGTCACGCCGAACTGGATGACGCCCGTGTCGATTTCGGGCTGGACAGCCATGCGCTTGTATTCATCAACACGCGCGCGGATGACGTTGGCGCCGAGGTCAGCTCCAAGAAACGCCAGGATGCGGCCGTTGAAGAGGCGAGGATTGGCAGCGCAAAGCTCACTCCATCGCCGATCGATCTGGGCCTCAGCGCCATGCGCGCGCGGCGGGTCGATCTCCACGCGCAACTGCGCTGCGCTCTTCCCAAGTTCGATGACGGTCGCGCAGCTCACTCCTCGTCCCCGATCGGATCGAGGATCAACTCGGCCGAGTGCCTTTCGCCCCGGCGGAGATACTCGACCTTGACGTGCTCCCCCGGCTCGTGCTGCAGCAGCAGAGGCATCCAATCCTCGGGAGTTGAGACAGAAGCGCCGTTCCAGCGCGTGATGCGATCTCCCGCTCTCAGCCCGGCAACATCGGCGGACGACCCCTCAATGACGCGGGTAATGAGCATCCCTTCGCCCGGTGCGCGCGCAGCCGGAATGATCCCGGTCCTGACCTTCACTCGTCCGTCTTCCTTCGTTGAATCGCGCGGCGAGCGCGTGGTCTTTCCACTCCAGGTCGGTCGATCGGGGCGCGTGGCAAGGTCAAAGGCAATCTCGGCGACAAGCTCGCACGTCGCAGCACCTCCCTGCTCGTCGAGAATGTCTGCCGTATCGAAGGGCGTGTGATACTCGTCGTGCAGGCCCGTAAAGAATCGCAACGAAGGTATGCCCCTGTCGAGAAAGGAAGCTTCGTCCGATCGTTCGGGCCCCAACATCTCGAGCGGGCGCACGTCCAGGCCCGAGGCGACGACGTGCGGTTCGACGATCCGGTCGAACTGCTCGGCACTTTCCACACCTCCGATCTCAAGGCCGTGAAACATCAGCCGTCCGATCATGTCCAGATTGATCATGGCCACGTGATCGTCGATTGGGGCAACGGGATGATCGACATAGAACCGTGAGCCGACAAGTCCGGTCTCGTTGCCGGTCAGCGCGAGGAACAGGATAGATCTGGCCTCGGCGTCCGCCGGGAGCGTGTCGTAGCGCCGGGTCAGTATTTCGGCAACGAGGATGAGTCCGGCCGTGCCCGAGGCATTGTCGTCGGCGCCGGGGTGAATCTCCCCGACCAGCTCGGGGCTTCCTGCTCCTTTCTCTCCACGTCCGATGTGGTCGTAATGTGCACCGATGACGACATACTGCTCAGCAAGTTCCCCACGCCCCTGAAGAATGGCCCCAACGTTGTCCGACATGATCGAGCGGATCTGCACGCTGGTCTGAACCGCGCAGGTCAATCCCTCGAGATCAACAACGACGCCTTGCTTGTTGGCTAATCGGTACAAAGCGTCAAGTCCTCGGTTCTGGGGGTCTCCGGCACGCAGAACCGGATCGATCACAGCCGCAGGGAGCCAGACCACCGGAATCTCGAAACGTTCCATCGTTTCGCGGTCGGCTCCGGTCGGATCGGGTGAGCCGGTCAGTTCTTCGTTGAGGTCGGGCGGCTCGACGACGAAGACCGCCGCTGCACCGCGACGAACCACGGCGTTGACCTTGCGATGGAGAGGGGCTGCAAAACTCCACGAATTATCCGACCAGAGGCTTCGCCCGAGCTCGTCCATGGGCTCGTGGCTGAGCATGATGACGGCCCGGTCTCGAAAATCCTCTACGCCGGTGAACCCGAGATACCCGCCGCCGCCGGTGACGATGGCGTAGCCGACAAAAGTGCACGGGCCTGCAAACGCTCCCGTCCCGCTGTAGACGGAAACCTCGTACTCGGGCGGAATGAGAATGGAGCCATCAGGCAGCGCAAAGGAGACACGAGCGTCCAGGGTCTCGACCCTTTCGCCGACGGGCAGGCTCTGACGGAACGAGGAGCGTGGGTCAAGAACGATCGAGCCATCCGCCTCGACCTGCTCGCCAG
>RFGK01000173.1 GCA_003697045.1 Planctomycetota bacterium | reverse complement strand
GTCGGTTGACGGCCGGGCCCGGTGCACGGGTTGTGCCGTGAACCTGGTCAGGGCTTGACCGCAGCAGCCATAAGCGGACATGACCCGGTGCCGCTGGTGTCCTGGCCGTCAACCGCGCGGGGGTTTCCAGTCGTCCGAGAATAAGGATGAGCGCGACGCTGATCGGGCGCACGTGCGGATTACACAGTCGATCGGGACTGTACCGCACGGGCGGTTGTTGTGCTGCCTGCACTGTTGTCCGATGGGTATTGCGGGAAAGTTCGATGAGAAGCCGCGCGTTCAGTTTGCTGGAGCTTGTGGTCGTGGTTGTCATCCTCGGGGTGATCGGCGCGATCGCAGTGCCTCGCGTGAGCGGGTTTGCGGCTCGCTCGAAGGTGTCGGCAGCCTCGGCGTCGGTACGAATGATTCAAAAGCGGATCATCGAGGAAGAGGCGGCAGAAGGAAGATACCCCTCAGCGATCGATCCGGATTGGTTTTCCGCCGGCGAGATTCCCCCAAACCCCTTTGAGAAGACCAGCCCGCGGAGCGTGCAGGTGGTCAAGGCGGGTGCCAGCGTGACCGAGCCGGTGAACAAGACTGTCGGAAGCGGTCGCAGCGCGTACTGGTACAACATGGACAATGGCTCGTTTCGTGCGCGCGTGGCTGCTCAAGGTTCGACGGGTGCCACCGTTGCGCTGTACAACGAGGTCAACGGTACGACGCTGACGGACGAATCGGATGTCGATATCACGGACGGCACATTGTCCAAGTTGTTCTCAATTGGAGGCTGAGCGGCGTCGAGGGCGTACAATCGCCCCGAGATGGCATACACCGTTCTGGCACGCCGATATCGCTCTACGAGCTTTGACGAAATTGTCGGGCAGGAGGCAATCGCTCGCACGCTCAAGGCTGCGATCGAGCAGGACCGGGTCGCGCACGCCTACCTGTTCTGCGGGACGCGCGGGGTGGGCAAGACGTCCATGGCCCGCATTTTCGCCAAGGCACTCAACGGAGCAGACAAGCATCCGGAGATCGCCAAGGCGATCATGAGCGGGCAGGACACGGACGTGATCGAGATCGACGCGGCAAGCAATACGGGAGTGGACCACGCCCGCGACCTGATTGCCAATGCAAACTATCGCCCGATGCGCGGGCCTTACAAGATTTACATCATCGATGAAGTGCACATGCTCTCGCAGGCGGCATTCAATGCGCTGCTCAAGACGATGGAAGAGCCGCCCGAGCATGTCAAGTTTATTCTGTGCACGACTGAGGCCCACAAAGTTCCGGCTACGATCCAGAGCCGGTGTCAACGATTCGATTTCCGAAATATCTCGGCTTCCCGCATTGCCGAGCATCTGGCCGCGGTTCTCAAGGAAGAAAAACTTGAGGCCGAGCCTGAGTTGCTTCACGAGATCGCCAGGCTCGGCAACGGCTCGATGCGTGATGCGCTGAGCCTGCTGGATCGCGTCATTGCCGCCGGGGAGAAGAAGCTGACGCTGGCGCTGCTCGAGGATCTGCTCGGGCTGCCTGATCGGCGGCTGATGGGAGAGTTGATTGACGCCATCGCCGATGCCGATCTCTCACGTGTGCTCAGCGCGGGTGACGAGCTTCTGGGTCGTGGGTCTGGAGCCGATTTGTTTCTCGAATCGTTGACGGAGCGCCTGCGCGACTTGATGGTCTTGAGCGCTTGTGGACCGCAGACCGAGCTGGTCGAGCTTGTGGGCAAGGCCCGCGAAGAAGAGGCCGCACGCGCGGGGCGGTTTGACCCTGCTGCTCTGGTTCACATGATTGCGATCTGCGACGCCGTGCAGCGGATGCTTCGCACGTCTGCTTCTCCCCGGGCGTTGATTGAAGCAACGCTGGTTCGACTGGCCCTGTCAGAGCGTTTTGCCGATGCAGCCGGGCTCGTGGCAGGAAGCGGGGGCGGCGGAAAAAAACGCTGAGGGCGAAGGCGACGCCGTCTTCGCCCGCTGCACCCAGGACCAGCAAAGCAGAGTCAACTCCATCGCACAATGAGGGAACGATTGAAAGCAAGCTGCTTGCAGCCTGTGGCGCCCGGCCGCGGCTGCAAAGCATGATCAGTCGGATCAGAGTCCGCCAGGTGGCCGGCGAGGAAGTGGTTGTGGAAGCCCAAACCGGGCAGCATGCACTGATCGAGGCCCATCTCGCGGAACTCAAGCCGATCTTCGAGCAGGCGCTGGGCGCGAAAAATGTAAGCCTTCGGATGGCGGAGCGATCGGGCGATCAACCAACGGAGGAAAGCGAGAAGCCCACGCCGACCAATCTGGACGCGGCGTTGGAGCACCCGCTGGTCCAGCAGGTCGCAAAGATATTCGAGGCCACGCCGAAGCGTGTAGAACGCCGGCATTCCGGGAGTTGAGCCAAAATGTTCGATCAGTTGAAAATGATGGGCGCAGTGGCCGGGCTCTTGAAGAATCGGGATGAGATCAAGGCGGCCGGTGAGCGGATTCAGCAGCGTTTGGAGTCGATGCGAGTTGAAGGATCGAGCGAAGGGGGGCTCTGTCGCGCGGTCGTGTCGGGAAAGATGGAGGTCGTTTCGATCGATGTCAGCCCCACGATGGGGTCGGGGCTTGCGCAGGGCGACGAGCCGAGCCGCACCCTCGCATGCCAGATGATTGCCGATGCTGTCAATGAGGCGATTCGCAAGGCGCAGGTGGCCGTGGCCGAGGCGATCGACGAAGAGGGCGAACGGCTCGGTCTGCCCGGACTCGGAGAACAGCTCGGGCAGTTCCTCCCGCGCTGACTTGTGCGAGCAGCACCCTGAGAAGCAGGCGAAGTCCGGACGAACACCCGGTTCGGGGTGCTTGGCCAGCCAGAACGGCAGGCAGCTGCCCGCGCAAGCACACGTCCGTTCACGCAACACACGCTGTGGATGAAGAGCACAGGGCACGTCGCAGGTTGCACACGACATGCCGGCTTGGGGTATATTGCCCAGCGTTGAACGAATGGCCCACCAACATCACCTGCGAGGAGTCCATATGAACGCACTTGTCAACTTGGCGCAGAACAGCAGCAGCGGCGGCGGCATCGGCGCTCTGTTCATTCTGGTGATCTATCTTGCGTTGATCATCCTCGTCATCGCGGGGATGTGGAAGACCTTTACAAAGGCTGGTCAACCGGGGTGGGCGTGCATCATCCCGATCGTGAACCAGTATTTCCTGCTGAAGATCGTGGGGCGACCCTGGTGGTGGCTGATCCTGATGTTCATCCCGATCATCAACATCATCATTGCGATCATCGTCTCGTTGGATCTTGCCAAGTCGTTCGGCAAGGGTGTCTTGTTTGCGATCGGGTTGATCCTCCTGGCGCCGATCTTTTTCTGCATTCTCGGGTTTGGGAGCGCAGAATACCAGGGACCGGCTGCCGGATAAGAATGCATGGCGACCAAGGGGCCTGCAAGTTTGCCGGATCCCGTCCTGGCGCGACACCCGTCAAAGTGCCCATCGTGTGATTATGACGTCAGCGGATCGTTCGCGCTGGGGCGCTGTCCGGAGTGCGGGATCGACTTGGGTTCGTCGATGGCCCTGTTCATGGCCGGCGTACCCCGCTCGGAAGAGGCATCGCCCGGGCGCAAGTGGGCGGTGATTGCCACCATCGCGGCCGGGCTGGTGTTTACGCAGACTCTCGGGCTGTTCATCATGTTCGGATATGGATGGATCCCGCTGGTGGGGCTCGGAATGGTCCTGATCTGCACCGCCTGGCTGGTGGCGACGGGCACGCGGCGTGCGCGCAGTCTGGAACTGCTTGTGTTTACCGGCGCGGGCCTGAGCCGGCGAGCGTGGAAGTCGGAGCTTCGCGTGGGATTCATGCCATGGACGCGCGGCGAGTCCGTCCACATCAAGAGCGTCAGTAGCGTGTGGCAAAAGCTGGCGATTCACCGTACCGATGCACACGGCAAGGTGCAACGGCTCTTTGAATGTGGGTTCCGATGTCCACGTGACCAGATCGAATGGGTACAGCGAACGATCGAATCGCTGGTGAGAGGAGAGCAGATCCAAGCATCGTCGCATGCGCAGCCACAATAGCCACGCGGTGCCTGTGATCGAAGTTACGGCTCCGAATCCGACTGCCCCGATTCAAGCTGCCTCACAGCCCGATCGACGGGCTTGAGTTCGGCCATGTTCTTGCCACTCCGTGCGCCTGCTTCTTCAAACTTGCGGAGCGTGGGCACGAGCCTGGTGTCGATCGAGCCGACCATCTGGTTGTAGCGCTCCACGCTCTGGCGAATGGTTATTCCGAGCTTGGCGACGTGATCGAACGCGACGGCTGCACGATCGTGCAGCTCACGACCGAGTTCGAGCAGCTCTCTTGCCTGTTCGCTGAGGCTGTGTTCACGCCAGCCCACAGCGACGGCGCGGAGCAGCCCGATGAGCGTGGAAGGGCTGGCCAGAATGACGTTGTGCTCGGCGGCGAAGTCCACCAACTCGGGACGACGCGACAGGGCCGCATCGATGAAGTGATCGCCGGGCACGAACATCACCACGAACTCGGGCGAGCCATCAAACTTTGACCAGTACTTCTTGTCTCCGAGCTTTCGCGCCTGTTCGACGACATGCGTCGCAAAGCGATCCAGATGATGCTCGCGCTCGGACTCATCGCGTGCATTGACCGCCTCGAGATAGGCGTAGGTGTTGGTCTTTGCATCGACCGCGATAACGCGATTGTTGGGCAGCCTCACGATCATGTCCGGGCGCGCGAGCCGTCCGTCGTCGTCGCGGGCCGATTCCTGCTCGGAAAAGTCGCAATAGCTGGTCATCCCGGCCAGCTCGGCTACACGGCGAAGCTGGATCTCGCCGTATCGGCCGCGGATTTCCGGCCGGGACAACGCGCGCGTGAGACGCTCGGTCTCATTCCGCAGCCGTTCGCTTGCCCCACTGACATGCTCGATCTTCTCGTAGAGACGTGCAAAACTCTCAGTCCGTTGCGATTCGATCTTCTCGAGTTTTTCGCGGGTTTGCCTGAGCACTTCTTCGATCGGCTTGACCACCGCGCTCTGCTTCTCGCGTGCAGCATCAAAGACAGGCTCTGCCTGCTTGATGAACTGTTCACGCGACTCCTGCAACGCCTTGGCCGAGAGCGCGCTGAAAGCATCCTTGAGACGCTGCTCGTTCCTTTCGAGCTCCTGACGGACCAGCTCGACGTCTTCGAGCTGCTGCCGGGCCGCAGCAAGCTGTTCGCTCAGTTCCACGACGCGCACAGTCGATTGATCGGCCCGCTCCTGAGAGAGCCTGGCGGACTCTTCCAGCGACTGAACCCGCGCCAACGCCGCGGCCCGGCCCACGGCCAGCCACGCTGCAGCCGCGACCGCAAGAACTGCCACAACCGCCAAGACCCACGTGATCGGCTCCATGAGTGAGTGTATGGAACGAAGACAGGCAAGCGTTGCCTGTGCGCCGACTCGCAGGCTGCGAGGCTCGTAGGATGGTTCCAATGACACCGCGGCGAGCAACCAGACAGGTCAAGGTAGGCAATGAGCGGACGGGAGTTGTGCTCATTGGGGGGGGTCTTGCACCAGGGCAAGGTCCAGTTGACAGGGAACAGCCCCCCCTTTCACAGCCGGGAAGTCATACCCCGGAACAGCGCCAAGGCGGGGATGCGGCCGGTGTGCCGGCGCCGGTCAGCGTGCAAACCATGACCAGCGGCTTCACGCACGAGATCGACAAGTGCGTCGCCGAGATCCACAAGCTGACGGCTGCGGGCGCAGACATCGTGCGCGTCGCAGTCCCGGAACGCAAGGACACACAAGCCCTTCCCGAGATTCTCCGCCAGACGACGGTGCCGATCGTTGCGGATGTTCACTTTCACTACAAGCGGGCGCTTGAGTCGATCGAGGCCGGGGTTCACAAGATCAGGCTCAATCCGGGCAATATCTCTGATCGAGCGCAGGTCGAAGATGTGATCAGGGCCTGCCGAGAAGCGCAGATCCCCATTCGCGTGGGCGTCAACGAAGGCTCGATCATCGAGCGCAAAGACAAGCAAAAGCGCGCAAACGAGCTTGCGAGTGTGTTCAGCGACCGCAGGCATGGGGCCATGCTTGCCATCATGATTGCCAAGCTTGAAGAGTACCTCGACATCTTCTACGACAACAACTTTTTCGACGTGGTCATCAGCGCCAAGTCGATGGATGCGACGCTGGTGATCGATGCGTATACGGAGATTGCTGCTCGCTTTGACCAT
Source organism: Planctomycetota bacterium (assembly GCA_003697045.1). GTDB lineage: Bacteria > Planctomycetota > Phycisphaerae > Phycisphaerales > UBA1924 > J022. The sequence continues at coordinate 10,024 of RFGK01000173.1, read as the reverse complement.
CCGTTGCATCTGGGGGTTACGCACGCAGGGCCGCAGGAGACGGGGTGCATTCGCAGCATCGCGGCTCTGGGAGCGCTGCTGTCACGGGGAATCGGAGACACCATCCGGATCAGCTATGCCAGCGACCCGATCTACGAAGTTGAGGACGGGCTGGAACTCTTGTGGTCGTTGGGCCTGCGCGAGCGTTCAGGGGCCGAGCTGATCGCCTGTCCGACGTGCGGCCGAATCCAGGTGGACCTGTTCACGCTGACGCAACAAGTGCGCGCAAAGCTGGCCGAGCAGGTGCAGGTGCCGATGAAGGTGGCGGTGATGGGCTGCGTGGTCAACGGCCCCGGTGAGGCAGAGGGTGCCGATGTGGCCGTCTTTGCCGGCGATCGCAAGGGCATCATCTATGTGCAGGGCCAGCGTGTCGCGACAGTGTCGGAACACGAGATTCTCGATCGCCTGTTGCACGAGTGCCTGGAGTTTCAGGAACGCATCCGCCGGGGCGAGGCCAGGCTCGGAGAAAAAAAGGTACAGATCATCCCACCGGACCCCGAAGGAGAGCTCGGCAGCGGATGGGAGAAAATGGCTGCAGCCCGCCTGACGATCGAAGGCAAGTAAACGGCAAGCCCGTGCGGATCACATCGACCTGCACATCGAATCCTCCCGTGCGCGGGGCACCTGGCACAGTTTCTCGCCAACGCAAAAGCACAGCGGCAGGGCCGACAACCAGAACCACGGCTGCCCCGCCCGAGATCGTGCCCAGTCTGAGTCAGTCGAGCTGTTTGAGCTGTTGCTCGATGGTGCGGCGCATCAACGCGCGGAAGCCCTTGAGCTGGGCAGCGGTCATGCCGGTCTCGTTGATGTCGATGGTGATCGCCGGGACCCACAGCGTACTCTCATGGCGATATCCCAGCTCGGAGCAGATTCGTTTTTCCAGATCAAAGAAGTGGCCCGCACCGTAGAACACCGCAACAGAACGGGTTTCGGGTTCATCGGCGATGATCGCGCGCAGATCATGGATGACCTGTGTGTTTCGATCGACGGTGAGGACCTTCATCAGCTCTGCGAGAGGCGCGGGCTGGGCTTGCAGAATGGCATCGGCATGCACGAGCGTGTCGGCGAGCACGATCTTGATCATCGCTCGAGCCTGCGAACTGGCCCCGAGCATCTTCATCATGAACCCCATGGCCTTGGCAAGCATGGAATCACCCGACAGCGCCCCAAAGAGCGCATCGGCTGCTTTTTCCGTATCGGTACGGTCGGCCCGGGAAACATCGGCGCCCGGCTCGGTTCCGTGATTTTCCGGGCCGTGACGCTTGGGAGGAATGGGCTTGCCTGCGAGTGCAGCCTGGATCTGCTCAACACTGAGATCGCTGTTGCGCCAGTGAGCATGCGAGTAATCGATGCCATCCAGCTGAAACTGAAGATGAAGTGCATCGGCCAGGTCGCGCTGAAGCCCTGCGAACTCGGGCGAGCGTGGACGGGGAGCAGACGAAGCGAGTAGTTCCGAAAGAAGAATATCGGCATTGTTCGCCTCGCCCCCCGGTGCGCCGTCGGCTCCAAGACTCAGGGCGTCAAAACTCGTCCCCGCTTTGAGTTGAACGGGATTCCCCCACGCATCGACGAGCGACTCAGCGATGAGAGACCTGGTTGTGCCCTGGTAATCAACGAGAATCTGCTCGGCCGAGGCGGGATAGCGGCCGAGGCGATCGTGTGCACGCTGCGCAGCGACGCCAACAAGACGCAGCCGGCGCTCGGTGAGCGTCCGCATCGCATCGCCGGAAGACGCTGGCGCCGTTTCGGCGTGTGCTCCGACGCCTTCGTAAAGCACCGTGTCGTGCACGTCGAGCCAGGCTTGCAGCCGACGGTAGTAGTCAGGATCGGCGATGTGAACAGCACCAACAAGCCGAATGACCGGGCCCGATTCGCGGGGGACCAGCGTCCGGATGGCAACTTGCAGTTGGGTGGTCTGTTCGTCAGGTTCGACAACGCGAATGTACGTGTCATCGTCCCGGGCGTACGCCCGCGGGGCAAGGACAAGCAACCCCGCAAGCACGAAGATCAGGAAACGGCGCATGGAACAGCTGGTCATGGAATCCCTTTCGGATCTCGCCCCAGGCGGTTTCAAGGCTGGGTCAGTGCTTCTCGGCAATCGCGCGAGCATAGCAGCGGACGCACTTCTCGGCTGCGCCATCCCAGTTCAGACCTCGCAGCTCAAGCGCACCGTGAGCACGCAGGGTCTGGCTGAGGGGCGGATACTTGAGCACGGCGACGATCTTGTTTGCCATCTCATCGACGTCCCAGAAGTCAACCTTGAGCGCATGGGTGAGCACTTCCGAAACGCCCGACTGCTTGGAGATGATCACGGGGGTGTCGTGGTGCATCGCCTCGAGTGCCGCGATGCCGAACGGTTCCGACACGCTGGGCATGACATAGCAGGAAGCGAGTTCGAAGATGCGTTTGACGTCGCGGCCGCGAAGGAACCCGGTAAAGAGCACCTTCTGGCCGATCCCAAGTTCCGCAGCCTGATGGATCATGCGCATCGCCATGTCGCCCGAGCCCGCGACGACGAACTTTGCGTTGGGGATCTTCTCAAGAACACGCTTTGCAGCACGGATGAAGTACTCGGGTCCTTTCTGCATGGTGATCCGGCCGAGAAAAAGAACGATCTTGTCGTCGCGTTCGATGCGCGCCCCCTTGCCGGGCTGGTCTTCATCCTGATCGACGCCGTTATACACCACGTCGATCTTCGAGCCCGGGATGCCGTAGCGGCGCATGATGATGTTGCGCGTGAGCTGGCTGACAGCAATGACGCGATCGGCACCCTCCATGCCTGCACGCTCGATCTCGTAGACCTGCTGGTTGACGTGATCGCCGGATCGATCAAACTCGGTCGCGTGGACATGCACCACAAGAGGACAGCCCGTGAGGGCACGAACCGCCAGTCCCGCCGGATAGGTCAGCCAATCGTGCGCGTGGATGACATCGAACTGACGCTGGCTTGCCAGCGCCACGCACAGGACCGCATAGCGCTGCGCGTCACCCATCAGATCGCTCCCGTAAGACCCTTCGGCCGCTCCCAGTTGAGTGGTGTGCTCATACGCGCTGCGGAGCAACTCGGCCGACGCAGCATCGGTGGGAAGCTCCACACCTCCGACGAGGATACTCCGACGGGAACGGGCTTGACGGGCTTCCTGAATGAGCTTCTCGAGCACCTCGGAACCAGGACCAGCAAAGCTGGGATAAGGTGAAGAAAACCCCGCCGGAACTTCAACCGTCTCGATGCGAGAAGAAATGATGCGAGAGACAGACTCTTGTTCCTCCATCCCGGCTTCGGCGCGGCGCCTGGTTTCAGGCGCAGCTTGAACCGCGACGCGGAGCTCATCGGGAGTGAGCAGCTGAACGTGGGACGACTCGGAGCGGTCGATGGAACGAGGCAGAACGAAGAGAATCTCGTGCCCCAGCTTGGCAAGCGACTTGGTCAGGCCGTGACAGGCGGTACCCAAGCCTCCCGCGATGAAGGGAGGAAACTCCCAACCGAGCATCAGTATGCGCATGGGGTACTCCCGAGCGAGCGAGCGCGCTGGGAGAGCGGCCCGCGTTCAGATTTTTGGTATACGTTCGGATACACAATCCAGCCTCGGGTGCTTTCCACGGGAACTGGGAGGCCCGGTGTCCGGACCGGGCAAAAGGATAGGCAAGCTGGTCGCTCGGATGCGAAATGCGAGATACAACATTGAGTGAACGGGGCTATACTCCGGCCCCTCGCGTTGGCAAGCGACGCGAGAACAGGCCCAGGTGGCGGAACTGGCAGACGCGCTACCTTGAGGTGGTAGTCCCGGAAACGGGGTGGAGGTTCGAGTCCTCTCCTGGGCATTGATCGGCCGAGCCGAGCGCTCGGCCGGTCCTCTTTTTGCGCTCATGTGGGCGGAATGGGCGACGTCGGTAGGGTGGAATCGCCAATCAAGCCTGAAACAGAGCACCACGTCCAAGATGAGGTGCGATTCGTTCGATGTATGTTCTGAAGCCTGCGCGTGTCAGGCGAAGGAAACGGCATGTCGATTCGGGTACTCGTTGTCGATGACTCGGCCGTGGTACGAAAGCTCATCGTGCGCGCGGTTCGGACACAGCCGGATATGGAAGTCGCCGGTGTCGCGACGAACGGTGTGGAGGCGGTTGAGCTGGCCCGCGATCTTCATCCGGACGTCATCACGCTGGACGTTGAAATGCCCGAAATGAACGGGCTCGATGCGTTGCGGAAGATCATGATGCTCAAGCTTGAGCCACGCCCGAAGGTGCTGATGTGCTCGAGCCTGACGACCGAAGGGAGCAAGGTGACGGTCCGTGCTCTCTTTCGCGGGGCTGACGACTTCATCGCCAAGGACGCGGACCAGATCACACGCGGAGCACGCGGCTTTACCGAGCAGTTGATCGACAAGATCCGTGCGCTGGCGGAAACCCCGGAACCGACTCACGCAACAGCGTGCCAGGGAGGTTTCTCACCTCCCTGTGCGCTGAGCATGGTCAACAGCCTGTGCGAAAAACGCTTTGACGCCCTGGTCATCGGATCATCGACGGGTGGGCCTTCGGTGTTGGAGACACTCGTGGCGGGGTTGCCTGCGGGTTGTCCGTTCCCGGTGGCCATCGCGCAGCACATGCCCCCGACTTTCACGCAGAGCCTGGCGAACAGACTGGACTCAATGTCGAATGTGAGGGTCAAGCTGGGTGAGCACCGCGAGTGGTTTGAGGCCGGCATGGTGTACATCGGCCAGGGCGGCAAGCACATCCGATTGATCCAATCGGGCGGTCCTGTGCGCGTCGAGATCGACGAGGAGCCGCGAAACGCTCTTTACAAGCCCAGCGTGAACGAGTTGTTTCGAAGCGCAAGCGAGTGCTTTGGCAACCGGGTCCTCGGGATCATGCTCACCGGAATGGGTGATGACGGTCTGGAGGGCGCACGGGAGCTGGTCAGGCGCGGCGGAACGCTCCTGGCACAGTCGAGCGAGTCCTGCGTGGTGTACGGGATGCCCAAGGCCGTCGTGGAAGCCGGACTTGTCGCCGGCACCGCAGACCCGCATGGTCTCAGACGCGTGCTCACCCAGATCGCAGTCGGCGGGGGTGGGGCAAAACGCTCAGCATGAGGCGCAGATGGGGAAGTTGGTGAAGTGGAGCCAGCGGCAAGCCGATGGAAGCACAGCCCCGGACCGGTGAGGGTCTGAGCGAAGGAGGCGACACGTGTCAGAAGCGATGGATGCGAGCCCGGTGGGCAGCGAAATGGCAAATGGCTCGTCAGATCAGCTTCAGCTGGTGACGTTTGGCGTCGGAGATGAGGAGTTCGCGGTTGACATCCTCGCGGTGCAGGAGATCAACCGCATGATGCCGCTCACCCGTGTTCCCCAGAGTCCCCCGGAAGTAGAGGGGGTGATCAATCTTCGTGGCCGGATTCTGCCGGTCATCAACCTTCGGCGTCGATTCGGGCTCGAAGACGGTGAACGCACATCGGCCAGCCGCATCATCGTGGTGGATGTACACAACCAGACGCTCGGGTTCATTGTGGATCGCGTGCACGAAGTGCTGCGGATCGACAGCGGGATTGTCGACCCGCCGCCGGACATGGTCTGCTGCGTGCGCCTGGATTGCATCGCGGGCGTGGGCAAGCTGGACGATCGGCTGTTGATCCTGCTGGACCTTGAGCGGCTGTTCGCGCCGGCCGACGTGTCGGGTTACGCGAACATGAACTGCGCAGCGTAAAGAGTCGGCTGATTCGAGCAACGAAAGGCGAGCATCACGATGGCTACGACAGGATCGCGTATTACAATGACAGACCAGGAGTTTGCTCGCTTGCGCGACGTCATCTACAAGCGGTCTGGCATTCACTTTCCGGACAACAAGAAGTACATTCTGGAATCGCGGCTTGGGCATCGTCTGCATGAGCTGGACCTGGAGAACTTCGACCAGTACATCGCCTTTCTGACGATGGGCCCATACCAGGTCGACGAGTTCCAGGAGATGTTCAACCGGATTACGATCAACGAAACGAGCTTCTTTCGCAACGAAGCGCAGTTGCAGGTATTCGAGCGACAGATCCTTCCGGAGCTGCTCGAGGCTCGCAAGGACCTGAAGCGCATTCGTATCTGGTCGGCGGCGTGCTCGACGGGTGAGGAGCCGTACACCCTCGCCATCCTCGTGCACCGAAGCCTGGGCGTGCGCCTGGCCGACTGGCGAATCGAGATTCTCGGAACGGATATTTCAGAGCGCGCACTCAAGGTTGCCAACGGCGGCATCTACACGAACTACGCCATGCGCTCTACGTCAGAACTGATCAAGAGGCGGTACTTCACGGAGGAGAACGGACAGTTTCGGCTCTCCGACGAGATCCGGGAGATGGTGAGCTTCGAGCTGCACAATCTCAAGGACTCAATGGCAGCCAAGCGTCACGGAACATGGGACATCATCTTCTGCCGCAACGTACTCATCTACTTCGACGACCAGATGAAGCGGCTGGTGACCAACACGTTTGCCGATGTGCTGGCAAAGGACGGGACCCTGTTCATCGGCCATTCCGAGAACATCCGCGACGTATCCGATGCGTTCGAGCAGTTGCCGATTCCGCAGGGATTCTGCTACCGGCACGCATCGTGCGCCGGCGCCCTTTCAGGTGGAGCCTCGAGGTAGATCATGTCACTTGCCGGATTTGATCCCGAGATTCTGCAAGACTTCCTGACCGAATCGGGCGAGTTGCTCGATCAGCTGGAAGGGGATCTGGTCAGCCTGGAGTCAGCACCGACGGACCTGGAGCTGATCAACCAGGTGTTCCGCGCGCTGCACACGATCAAGGGCAGTGCATCATTCCTGGCTTTGACCAATCTGGTCGAGCTGGCGCATGCTGCGGAAAGCGCCCTCAACGCAGCCCGCAACGAGCTGGTGACCATCGACCGTGCGATGATGGACCTGCTGCTCGAAGCGGTTGATGTGCTCAAGGTGCAGTTCGATGAGCTTCGGGAAGGCAAGGAATCACTCACAGCGGCCGATGCCGAGTTGATTCAGCAACTCTCGGCGCTGGGTGAGGGCAAAGCGGTCGAGCAGAGCGCAGAGGCATCAACCCCGCAGAGTGAACCTTCCGCGCACGATGCCGACGGTGCACAGATTCTTCCGCTTGACCTGGATTCCGGAAAGTCTGACCTGCTGGACTTCTTCATCTCCGATCTTGAAAGCACGCTTCAGAAGATCGAGCAGCAGCTTGAAGACCTGGGTCATCAGACAAAGGCCACAGAAGGTTTTGCGTTTCTGTCAGAGTGTACCTACGAGCTGTTGCGCTCGATCGATTTCTTTCAGTTTGAAGAGATGCGATCGCTTGCGACGCTGTTCGCCGAAGCGGCAGAGAATGGTCCGAGACTCGATGCCGAGCTGCTTGAACAGGTGCAGCCACGGCTCGCAGCGATTGCATCGCTGATGCTCGAGCAGACGGAAGGCCTGCGCAAGGGGCATCGGATCGTGCGCCCCGTGGAAGGGCTGATTGACCGGCTGCACGGCATTCTCGCGGGGGAGATGCCGACCGGTGAGGCGGCGCTGGAGAAGGGATCTTCGGGCCATGACGCACTCAAGGTGGACGGCGTCATCCAGCCGAAAACCCCAGAGCCTGCAAGCACGTCGGGCCAGGTGACCGACACCCCCGGGCCGAGTGCGGAGCCGGCAAAGCCGACGAGCGGAGGCGAGGAAGACGAGCGTCGCAGGAGTCCGTCTGCTGCTCCCGAACAGACGATTCGCGTTGAAGTCGGCCGACTCGAAACGTTGATGAACCTCGTCGGCGAACTCGTGTTGCAGAAGAACCGCATTTCGGCGTTGTCCGAAGACGTGGAAAGCGGCGTGCCGGTGTCCGCGGAACTGGCCGAGGCGTTTGAAGTCTCGTCAGGCAATCTGGCGCGCATCACATCGGATATCCAGGTGGCCGTGATGCGCACGCGCATGCAGCCTCTGGATAAGCTGTTCGGCAAATACCCGCGACTGATCCGCGACCTGGCAAAGAAGACCGGCAAGCAAATCGAACTTGAGGTCATCGGCGGCGAGACAGAAGTAGACAAGTCGGTCATCGAGGAGCTGGGCGACCCGCTGGTGCATCTGCTGCGCAACAGCGCCGACCACGGACTGGAAAGCGCCGAGGAACGCATCGCGGCGGGCAAGGACCCGACGGGGACGATCACACTCCAGGCCCAGCACCAGGGTGGGCATGTGCAGATCCAGATCATCGACGATGGACGCGGGCTCAATCGGGAACGAATTGCTCAAAAGGCCGTCGAGCGCGGGCTGGTGAGTGAGAGCGAGTTGCCGTCGCTGTCGGATGAAGAGGTGTTTCGATTCATCATGCTCCCGGGGTTTTCGACGGCGTCGCAGGTGAGCGATCTTTCCGGGCGCGGCGTCGGTATGGACGTCGTGCGGACGAACATCGAAAAGCTCAAGGGATCGATCTCGGTTTCGAGCGAAGCGGGTCGGGGGACGACAATTACGATCACGATTCCCCTGACCGTGGCGATCATGCCGGCCATGATGGTCGGAATCTCGAACGAGATCTACGCAATTCCGCTGGGGAGCATCGTGGAGATCGTGCGTCCCGAAGACGCACAGTACGGCTCGATCGTGGAGTCGAAGGTCGTGCGATTGCGCGAATCGGTGCTCCCCGTGGTGGAGGCAAACGAAGCGTTCGGCGTGCCAGAAGAAAAGCGCTTGGAAACGCCGTTTGCGATTGTGCTTGAAGTGAACGAGAAGCGGATCGCTCTGATGGTCTCAGAGGTGATCGGCCAACAGGAAATCGTCGTCAAGCCGCTCGATGGTCTGGGCAGGACGGGTCCATTGTCCGGCGCGACGGTGCGAAACGACGGCGGGGTGAGTCTGATCGTGGACGTGGCCGAACTGGTGCGTCAGGTCACACCAAGCCGAAACGGAGTGCCCGTTGGGGCAACGGGCGGGAATCAGGCGTGAAGTTCCAAGGAACCAGGGAGTCATCATGGACGCAAGCTATATCACCCCATTCGTCGTGAGCATTCAAAACGTATTCACGACGATGCTACAGCTTCCGGTTGAGGTCGGTGAGCCGAGAATCAAGACCGGGAGCAAGGCATCGCACGACGTCTCCGGCATCATCGGCATGAGCGGGGACGTCACGGGATCGATCGTGCTGAGCTTCCCGCTTGAAACGGCAGAGGCAATCGTATCGCTGTTCTGCGGCGAATCACTCGGCAGTGACTCAGACGATTTCGCAGATGCGATCGGCGAGTTGGTGAACATGGTTTCGGGCGGCGCGAAAGCGGGATTCGACGGCAAGCAGGTGTCGATCTCGTGCCCAAGTGTTGTGGTCGGTACAGACCATTACATCTCTCAGCAGAAGGACGTGCCGTGCGTGGTGATTCCGTGCACGACGGATTGTGGTGAATTGTCGATCGAGGTTGCGATCCGCGAGCAATCCAGGGCGGCAACGTCAGAATCGGGCAGTGAGGTGGCAAGCCACTAGGGCCGGGAGAACTCTTCCGAACCGTTCAAAACGAGGATCGACCAATGCGAGTGATGCTGATCGATGATTCGAAGACCATGCGGAACATCCAGAAGTCCGTGTTGAAGCAGCTGGGTTACACCGAGCTGGAAGAAGCATGCGACGGGCAGGATGCGTTGAGCAAGATCGGCGCATTTCAGCCGGAGTTGATTCTGCTGGACTGGAACATGCCGAACATGGACGGGCTGACGTTTGTCAAGTCGTTCCGATCGACCAACAAGACGACGCCGATCATCATGGTGACGACCGAGGCGGAGAAGTCGCGTGTGATCGAGGCGATCAAGGCCGGGGTGAACAACTATGTGGTCAAGCCGTTCACGCCGGATGTGCTCAGCCAGCGGATTGAAGAGACGCTGAGCCGTTGCGCCTCAAGTTAGGATCGACCCCCCGGAAAGGTGAGACGATGGCAGTGGACCTGACCGACTGCCTGCGCTTGCGTGAGGAGGACAACGGACTCCGCGCGGTGCTCATCGTCCACCCCGGATATGACCCTTC
>RFGK01000172.1 GCA_003697045.1 Planctomycetota bacterium | reverse complement strand
GACCTGAACCAATGGACCAAACCTCGCCCCAGCGCCCTGACCAGTCGGCCGGCTCCAGACTCTACCGGACTGACCAGGTCATCACCTCGACCACTCACGCGGCACGCGCATCACAAACACCAGCCCCATCAGCAGACCCATCGCAATCATCATCGCAATGATCACGCGCGTCAGGCTCCCCTCCGGCGCAGGCAACTCGGCAAGCACAGTCAATAAGCCAGACATTCGCGAATCCCCTTTCCGATTCGTTCAGCGTTCGGCAAATACTCGAGCTCAAGCTTGTAGTACGGCATCACTGTGTCAAAACCAGTCACACGCTGCACCGGCGCTTCCAGATGCAGGAAACACTGCTCCTGAATCCGGGCCGACAGCTCGGCGCCCAGGCCGCACGTCAGCGGCGCCTCGTGGACGATCACGCATCGCCCCGTCTTCTCGACGCTCGCAGCGATCGTATCCGTATCAATCGGATCAATCGTGCGAAGGTCGATCAGCTCAATGCTCACATCTTCCGGCAAATTGTCCATCGCCTCAAGACACTGAAACACGCTCGCGCCCCACGTGACGACCGTCACGTCATCGCCTTCATTGACGACCTTCGCCTGCCCGATCGGAATCGTGTATTCATCCTCCGGCACCTCCTCACGGAACGACCGGTACACACGCTTGGGCTCGAAGAATATCACCGGGTCCGGGTCACGAATCGCGCTGATCAACAGCCCCTTCGCATCCCGCGGCGTGCTCGGCATCACCACCTTCAGCCCCGGCGAATGCGTGTAAATCGCCTCGGGAGAGTCCGAGTGAAGCTCGGGCGCGTGAATGCCCCCGCCCACCGGCACCCGCAGCGTCAGTGGAATCGTAATCGCCCCACGCGTGCGATTGCGATAGCGGGCGGCGTGGTTGACCAGTTGGTCGTACGCAGGACCGAGAAAGCCCTCAAACTGAATCTCCGGTATCGGGCGCATCCCCGCCATGGCAAGCCCGATCGACACGCCGATGATGCCCGACTCATCGAGCGGCGTGTTCTGCACGCGATGTTCGCCAAAGCGCTGGACCAGTCCTTCCGTCACGCGAAAGACGCCCCCGTTGATCCCCACGTCTTCACCCAGAATCACCACGCGCTCGTCGCGCTCCATCTCCTGGGCAAGCGCAAGGTTGATCGCCTGGACGAGTGTCAGATGTGCCATCCTCTGCCGCTCCCTGTTTGACCCTACGCGTTCTGGTGCTCTGCCTTCAGCCCCGCCTGGTCCGGGTTCTGACCTATGCTCGATGTGCGCAGCGTCTCACACTGACGGCGCAAATCGTCGTCCAGCTCGGCGAACATGTGCACGAACATATCATCGCTCACAGGCGGCTCAATTCCCTCGGCCGCCGCCACGATTTCCTGCACGATCTTCTTCGCCCGCCCTTCCAGTTCAAGCTGACGCTCGTCACTCCACACTTCCCGCGACTCAAGATACTTGCGCGTGCGGATCAGCGGGTCCTTCGCAGCCCACTGTGCCACTTCCTCCTCGCTGCGATACCGCCTTGCATCATCGGCGGTCGTGTGGTCTCCAAGCCGATACGTGACCCCTTCGATGAAATACGGCGCACAGTTCTCGACGCAGTGCGCCCGGGCATCGCGCGTGGCCTTGTATACCGCGAACACGTCGTTCCCGTCCACCTGAATCGTCGGCATTTCGTACGCCAGCGCCTTTTGCGCCACCGTCGGCGAGTTCATCTGCTGCTCGTGCGGCACGCTGATCGCCCACTGGTTGTTCTGGCAGTAAAAAATCAACGGCACGGACAGCGTCGACGCAAAGTTCATCGCACCGTGAAAATCCCCTTCACTCGTCGCACCGTCCCCGAAATACGTAATCACGCAACGCTCACGCTCGCCACGCAGCTTGAACGACCAGGCAATCCCCACCGCGTGCAACATGTGCGTCCCGATCGGCACCGAAATCGGAGTCGTCAGGACTCCCTCCGGAATCTTGTTGCCCCGTTCATCTCCCATCCAGTGCAGAAGGATGTAGTGATACGGAAGCCCATGCATGTGCATCGTGATGTTCTCGCGATACGCGGGGACGATGTAATCAACCCCCTTCTTCATCGCAAAGCCCGAGCCCGCGCCGTTGGCCTCCTGCCCCTTGTTCTGCGGGTACGTCCCCATTCGGCCCGATCGTTGCAGCTTGAAGGCGATCTCGTCGAGCTCACGCCCGATCCACATCTGCTCGTACAGATACATCACCTGCTCGTCAGAGAGGATCGGCCGACCGTCCTCCATCCCCAACGACTCGTCCAACACACCGTCTTCGTCGAGGATTTGCAGGTAATCGATCGATGCTTTGTAAACCGTCGTTCTGGGCATGCGCTCCTCCGATGCCTCCGGACAACTCACCCCGCCCGGTGCGTGTCAACGTTGATCGTGCGTGTGGGCAATCGTTTCTTCCATGCCTTCGCGCCCGGTGCCCCCCGCGACGCTGAGACCTGTTCCTCCAAACTGAGGAATGTACCGCTGATCCACACGCCGCCCCTTGCCCAGAGCGTCCGTCGGCGTCTTCTCCGGGATGATGAAGCGTTCTGCCGGCTGCGTATCCGAGTAGGCAATCGCAGCCTCGGCCGCCTCCAGCATCGAATCGTCCGCATTCTCATACAGCCCGCGGAAACAGTTCTGAATCTCAAGCTCGGCAAGGTCGAAGAAGTGCAGCGCCGCCTTGCGATCGCGCTCGAACTCGACGCCGGACGCTCCCCGGCGAAGCTGGTGATCAAGCTTGCTCAGCGTGCACAGCCACGCATGAATCCACATCGCCGCATCGGCAAACCGTGCCTGCACAGCCTGCCGCTCGATGATCGCAGCATCAAGCCGCTTGCTCACCTTCTTGAACTGGTACGTCAGCTCGCTGATGTACCCGCACACGCGGCGCCCGTGCGGAATCAATGACTGATGCAGCTTTGAGATCACCGGCGAGCGCGGACGCATCCCCAGATACACCTCCTTGCCCACCGGAATGGCTGCCTTGAGAAGCGCCCCTGAGAACTCCCGCTTCTCCACCGCCTCTTTCATCCCGAGCAGCTTCTCGGCAAGCTGCTTTCCGCCGTAGGCAAAGATGAAGCTCTGCATCACCTCGTTGGCGCCCTCGACCACCGTATTGATGCGCGAATCACGCAAGATGCGCTCGATCTCGTTCTCGGTCATGAACGCTTCGCCGCCCATCACCTGCACCGCATCGTTGACCACACGCCAACCCATTTCCGAGCAGAACACCTTGCACGCAGCCGTTTCCAGCATGATGTCTTCGTCGTGGCGATCGAGCATCCCCGTCGTCATGTACAACACCGCATCCATCGCGTAGGTCAGTGCCGACATGCGCGCCAGCCGGAGCTTGACCAGCTCGAAATCGGAAAGTGGACGCTGGAACTGGTAGCGCGTTCGGCTCCACTTGAGCGCCTGGTCCCGCGCCGTAACGGCGCCACCGAGCATCCCCGCTGAAAGCGTGCAACGCCCGAAGTTCAGACACGACAGCGCCACGTTGAGCCCCTTGCCTTCCTTGTGCAGCAGGTGCGACTTGGGAACTTTCACATCCTTGAACCGGATTCTCGCCTGCCATGTGCCGCGGATGCCGCACTTGGCCCGGTTCTTCGAGTAGATGTCAATCCCCTCCATGTCCGGCGTGCACACCACCGCCGTGACACGCTGCTTGCCGTCCGGCATGGTCTGCTTGCCCATCACCGTGAACAGCCCGCTGATCGCCGCGGAAGTCGCCCACTTCTTCTCGCCATTGACGATGTAGTGTTCCCCGTCTTCACTCAACTCGATCGTCGTCTCCTGCCCGCCTGCGTCGCACCCGACGTTCGGCTCGGAAAGACAGAATGCGCTGAGCCATTCCTTTGCGATCTTCGGCAGCCACTTTTCCTTTTGCTCCTCTGTCCCGAAAAGCATGATCGCCTTGCATCCGATCGACTGGTGAGCCGAAACCACCACCGCCGTGGAACAGCAATACCGCCCGATCATCTCAAGCACGCGGTTGTAACTGGTGATGCCCATCCCCAGCCCGCCGTACTCCTTGGGAATCGTCAGCCCGAAGACGCCCATATCAAAAAGCTTGCGCAGAACCCACTCCGGGATGTACTGCTCCTGATCAATCTCGATCGCCGGGTGCTCGTTGCGCAGATACTCTTCCAGCTCGGCCAGCAGGCGATCACACTCGGCCGTCTCCTCCGGCCGATCCTTCGCCACGTCGGGATACGGCAGATACATCTCCTCGCGCAACCGACCCCAGAACAGGTTCTTGATCGCGCCCATCGAAGATGGCTCAGGCCCAAGCAGAGTTTCCGCATCGGCGATCATCTTGCGGTCGCGCTCCGAAACGCCCTTCATCTGCTTCAGGTCTGCCATACCCAGGTACCTCCTTGACAACTTCCTTCGCCGCCCGGGCCGATCCCGAGCCGTCCCCTCACTTCTTCGAACGGGCAAAGAACGCCTCAATCGCGCTCTTTGCCTCGGGTGTGTGTCGCAGTCGGATCAAATGCTCGCGCTCGGCCCGACAGGCTGCCTCCCAGCCCTGCTCGAGTCCGACCCCCACCGCGTCGACGACGGCTGCACCGGCCTGTGTGTTCGACACCGACGAACGCACCGCTTCCAGTGCCTCGGCCACGCGCGCCCGGCAGTCTGCTCGGCCGATCCACCGCCGCGGCGCCCCATCACGCTCGGGCGTTTTACATCCCCGCACCCAGGCGCACGCTGCCTCGACAACATCTTCACCTTCGCCCGCCACCGCATCAAAAAGATCGGCTTCACACGCCTGATCGAACAGAAAGACGCGCCCCGTCGATGTCATCTCGATGGCAACATCCGCCGCGGCACGCGCAGGAAGCAGGTTTGTGCCGCCCCATCCGGGGCATATCGAAAGTCCGCACTCGGGCAAACCCACCGGATACGGCTTGCCGCTCGGCGATGGGCCTGCAACCAGCCCGTCACAGTGCATCGCAAGTTCGAGCCCACCCCCAAGCGCAGCACCCCGAATCGCTGCAGCCGTCGGAAACGGCATCGTGCTCAACTTCGCAAAGACCCGCGCGCCAAACTCCAGATACGTGCGCAAATCCTCGTCGCTCTTGGACACGATCGACTTCAAATCCGCCCCTGCGACGAACGATCGCTCCGAGCCCGACGCGAGAACCAACCCCCTGATCCCCTCGGGCACCGAAGCCAACGCCGCATCCACCGCCGCCATCAAATCCTCATCAAGCACAACCACCGGCCGATCCGCCTGCACCAGTGTCAGGACGGCAACTTTCGGCTCCGAGCCCGACCCACGAACCTCGAGGGGAAGTCCCATCATCAAGCACCCTCTCATCGGCGATGCCCGGCACAATCGCCGGGGTTCGCTTCGTCCTTCATCCTAGGGCAGAACCGGCACCAATTCCGCTTTCAGGACATCCTCGCACGCAGCGCCGCCTGTGCCTCATCGGTCCCCAGAACCTCGGCCGAAAGTGCTGCTCCGCGTACCACCACCTCCTCATCGACCGAGCCGTCAAGATCATTGAGCAACGCCTTGGTGGCGCGCAACGCCCTCGCCCCCCCGCTGCACAACCGCTCCACAATCGCACCGGTGGCGCTGTCAAGCTCGTCACGCGTCGACACGAGATGATCGACCAGACCGACGGCATAAGCCTCCGATCCGCTCATCACCCCCCCGGAAAGAAGCACACGCCTGGCTGCACCCGCCCCGATCTTGCGCACAACCCAAGGCGAAACCACCGCAGGACACAGCCCCAGATCCACTTCCGGGTACCCGATCTTCGCATCGGCGTGCGTGATCGCGATGTCGGCCACACACATAAGCCCGCATCCCCCCCCGATCGCAGCGCCGTTCACCTGTGCCACCACGACCATCGGAAGCGCGCGCACACGCACGGTCAGTCGCGCCAGAGATTCGAGCAGCCGCGGCCCCGGCCAGGCATCACGCGATGCACCGATCAACACCTCCTTCAAATCCATCCCCGCACTGAACGCCCGACCGGCGCCCGTAATCGTCAGCACCGTGACATCTTCCAGTCGTTCCAGCTCATCCACCCGGGCGTGCAACGCTTCGACAAGCGCAAGTGACAGAGCGTTGCGTTGTTCTGGACGATGGAGCGTGAGCACCGCCGACCGGCCGGAAACGTCGAGTGCTGCTAGTTCACTCATCGGGACCATACCTCCCTGTTCATGCGCTCAAGCGTTTCGTCTCCCAGAGCATCGAGCGAGACCTGGAGCGCTTTCTGCCAGTTCCATGTCGGCGCCACTTCCGACACCCAGGACCGGGTGTGCCCAAGGGCATCGACCGGTTTTGATGCCAGATTGTGCGCACACGCCCGCGCTTCTTCACCCACCCGTGCGGGATCATCAACCAGCCGATCGACCAGCCCCAGCTCGCGGGCGCGCACACCCGAGATCAACGCCGGGTCGAACAACAATGCCCGGGCAGGCCCGGTGCCCACGCGGGCCGCCAGAAACGGCGCTGTCACGGCTGGCGAAATCCCCAGTCGCACCACGGGGTAACCCAGCCGGGCGTCTTGATCGGCAAGCACAATGTCGGCGCCCCCGAGCAGTGCGCACCCCCCGGCCAGGGCTGCTCCCTGCACACCCACCACAATCGGAAACGGCGACGATCGCATCGCCATGATCGCGCCCGCCAGCCCGCGCAGTTGCGCGCGCAGCGCTTCGAGCGAACCCTGTGCCTTTCCTTCATACAGATCGAACCCGGCGCAGAACATGCTGCCCGAACCAAGCAACACCCCCGCGCGCACACCATCCGCACATGCAAATGCTCTTTGCAAGTCTTCCAGCATCGCGACACTCAGGGCATTCCGCTT
>RFGK01000171.1 GCA_003697045.1 Planctomycetota bacterium | reverse complement strand
GGCCTGATTTCTCAGGCGATGACGTCTGACGGGCCGCCGAACGACTGAGAGGAGGATCATTCATAAACGGATGGAAGACTCTGATGAGTGTCGGAGCGATCGCGATTGGCGCAGGAGTGGCATCGGCCGATCTGACCCAAGCCGACTGGCTCAATCCCGGAGATGGGCTGCTCACCCGCGACAGTGAGAGCGGGCTCCTCTGGCTCGACTGGACGTACACCGCAAACCGCAGCTGCAACGACGTCGCAGGCAATCTCACCAGCGAGTTTGCCGGGTTCCGCTACGCCACCGAAGATGAGATCCGCACCCTCTACGCCCATGCCGGCGCGGTCACGATTCCCGATATCAACGGTTCTGATCCCGCAAACATCCCCGCGCTACAACTGCTCATGAGCCTCGTCGGTGCCACATTCAACGACGGAGCCGAAGCGATTTACGACCTCCCGGGCAACGCGTCACAAAACCCGTCGTCCAATCCCGACTGGGGCGGACCCGGCCCCTACCACATGGGCACGGCATTCAACGCCTCCTTCGGTCAGATCGCGCCACGCTGGATCAACTTCGACGACAATGCCACGCAGCCTTGGATGGGCCATGCGCTGGTCATGATTCCCGCGCCAGGCTCGATGGCTCTGATCGCACTGGGCGCCCTGGCAGCCGTCCGCCGCCGCCGCTGAGTCCGCCACACTCATCAATCCCGGCAACCCGCCCGCGCGGGTTGCCGTTTTTTTTGCGCACGAACAGCCATCGACCCGCGCTACGCGCCCGCGAAACGCCGGAAACGCGCCTCATACCCAACCGACACGACGCGACCCCGGTCGGTCCGATCCGTTTCGACAAACTCGATCAGCGTCATGCTCGCCCAGCTCCGCCCGTGATGATCGACCAGCGTCCCCGCCGTCGCCGGGTCCGTCGCCTGTGCCACAATTGCATCGCGCAGCTGCCACAGCGCGCTGTCGCTCGCAGCCGTCAGCCGCCCACGCACGAGCACTTCAAGCTCCACATCACCAAACGCAGCCGACCCCGGCACGCCCGGATCGCCGAACGCACGCATCGGCACAACATAAAGCCCCTGCTCGGCCATCGAAAACCGGTGCGGGCCCGAACCAAACAGATCCAGCCCCTTGAACGAACTGCTCACGTTGCACCTCCCACGCTGATCGGGTCACTGGCTCCATCCGACGAGACCGCCCACATCACGACCGACCGCACACCTCCCTTGCGCGTCACCTCGTGACGAACCTCCCCCACCACCATGTCCCCCGACACGACCACACGCCCGGCGTCTGATCCCGATCGTGCCGCCTCGAAGCTCAGCGTCCCCGCATCGCCCGGCTTCGGGCTTTCGATCGAACCTTCATCCAGCTTCTGCACCAGCACCAGCCGCACACGCTGCTCGGGCACATCGCAGAAAACCACGTGTGGACCAAGGTCCGACCACTCCTGAACGAGCCGATGGACCAACCGATCAATCGCGATGGACTCGACTGCCTCCCAGACCTGCCCGGCAAAGCTCACCTTCTCAGGATTCAGCACCAGCACCGCCTCACCCCCTCATCAACTGGATGATGTTGAGTCGGCGCACCGCGTCGGGCTGTCCGTCGCCGTCCAGGTCGATCATCGCCGCTGCTCGTTGACGCTCATCTCCAAACCGCATGCGATAAAACTCCGCCTTCTTTGCGTGCGGCGTGTCCGGACCAAGCGCCGAGCTCGACCCCGCGTACACCACGTGCAACGCCCCCAGCGCTTCGAGCCGGGCAAACACGCTTGCGTTGATGATCGACGCTTCGCTCACCTCGCCCTGGACCGGCTCTGCGTCCGGCTCGATCCCAAGCATGCGCATCACCTGTCGATGCACCATCGCAATCTGAGGCCCGAACGTGGCGACAACCACCTCGGCGCCACTCGCACCCGCAACAGGAATCGGCACATCCTGGCTCGATTCGCGCAAGCGCGAAATCGTCAGAACCGTGCTCGAGACGCGGTCAATCACTTCATACGCCGTCTGATTGACCAGCACGACGTGGCCGGCGCCGACACCGGCCGCATCAAAGAGCACGTCCTGGCTCGACATGGTCAGCGCCGTCCCACTGGCCGAGCCCGTCCCGCTCACCAGCCGCTGGCCGAGCCAGCTCACCTCGCGGAACAGCGCCGGCTCGAGCACCAGCAAATCCCTGTCCGTTGCAAATGCCATTGCTTCCCCCTTGTTCTGCCTTGTCAAACCCCGGGCGAGGCGTCAGCCCCGCCCGGAGCGCACGCGAGTCCCCCCGTCCCCGCGCAAGTCCGATCAGGACGCCAGCCCTTCGATCACACCGTGGGCCATCTCGTTCTTGAACTCGAGCGTGTATTCGCCGATGACCTGTCCGCTGACGGCATCACCGGTCGCGGCGAGCGGCTTGAAGTGAAAGCTCCTGCCCTGCAGCGGCATCACCTGGATGCGCGACGAGTCAAGCAGCAGGACCTTGTCGGCAGGAACCCACCGACTCATCACGACTCTGCACACGCCAAAATCGCTCTCGTACACCGAGATCATGTTGCGATAGGCCGTGTCTTCCGGCAGGTACGCGCGTGACCCGGTCACGAAGCTGTTGAGCTTGCGCTTCTGGGCGCCCCCGACGAGAATCGTGTCGACCGATCCCGACGAGTTTTCCCAGATCTCCTTGAGCGCCGCATTGAGCACCGCCTCATTGAGTTCATCTCCGGCTCCGTCGCCCGGCGGAATCGCGCCGGTGCCGGGCACGAACCGGTTGGTGAGGATGGAATACAGCACCCCGTTCATGGATCGGCGCACTGTCGACGAGCCCTGCTGGGTGCTGTCGGGCGCGATGCCGTTGATCACACAGTTTTCCAGGTCGCGCAGCAGCTCCCGCATGCGCTCCTGTTTCTGGTAGTCGAGTTCGTCATCGACCCCCGCCGCCCGTGCTGCCTGCATTGATCCGCTCACTTCAACCGATGCGGTGAAGATCTGCGTGTAGTTCTGCCGGCGTGTGCGCGTGGTGAAGCGCGCCGCCGGTGCATCGGCACCTTCCAGCGCGGCGTTGCCGAGGATGTGGAGAACCATGTTGTCCGTCAATGTTGCGGCCGTGGTTCCGCCATACGAGCGCACCACGTTGATCGTGCTCATCTGCGTGTCCACGCTCTGAACGAAGATCACTTCGTTCGACCCGGCGGGTCGGACCAGGTCTCCGGCCTGAAACACGCTTGCGTCGTCCACGATGATGTCGGTCTCGGTCTGAGGGTCCGGCGAGAAGACGGTCTGATTGATCTGCCCGATGTTCGGGAGCAGTGCGTCTTCGACCCATTCGTGGATTGTGCTTGTCGCTGGGCGCTTGGCGTCGCCGATGTGATCGAGAAACGGTGTTTCATACGGGCTGACGATGCCGATCACGTCGGAGACATCTTCCAGCAGTTCATCGAGCCCGACGCCTCCGTCGTATGTTGCCTTTCCGGTAAATGCCATCAGTGCTTCCTCCCCTTGTTTGAAAGGTGTTCAACCTGTTTCACGCCCCACGGCGTGCGCGCAGGTAGCGCAGCAGTGCTGCGCGATCGCCTGTTTGCTTTGCCTCGTCGGCAAGATCGCCGAGCACATCCCGGCTGTTCGTTGCGATGTGCCCGCTCATGACCGAACCGGCGCTGCTCGAGCGGAACAGGAACGGTTTGGTCTGTTTGAGTTCGGCCACGGCGGCCGCGATGTCCGGCTCGGCTGCGCCTTCGATGGCGCGTTCGATGAGAAGGGCCGCCGTTTCCACGTCGATCGCCTCGGCCAGGGAGAGCTCGAGTTCGATCTGGCGTTTTTTTTCGGTTGCGTCAAACTCGGCGCGCATGCGGTTCAGTTCGGACTCGAACGCAGCGATGCGTTCCTCCAGTTCGGCCACGCGCGCCTCGGCGCGCACGGCGCGAGCCTTCCATACGACTTCTTCGCTGACACTTGGCTGCGCGGCCGGCTCAAGATCCGGGTCCTGTCCCTGCTTGCCGCCGCTTTGACCTCCGCCTCCGATTCCGCCCATGTTCACTGCTCCTTTCCATGCAGAAGGCGCGCGTGCAGCGCGCCGGGGTTGATTGCCCGGTTCAACTGATGCCCGGGTCCGTCGCGGCGTAGCCCAGTTCGCCGAGCACGCGTTCCTGGGGCACGCCGAGTTCCAGTTTGGTTCGAGCCGCCAGGGCTTGTTCGTGTGCTTCCATGGGCAAGGGGTCGGCCCAGAGCAGACGAACCTGGCGATCTTCATTCCG
>RFGK01000170.1 GCA_003697045.1 Planctomycetota bacterium | reverse complement strand
TCTCCCGCATCGACCAGATCAAGGCCGATCTTGCCCGCCTTGCCGATCCGCGCGGGCTTTCGGATCAACAGGCAAACGTTCTGCTCGCTCGTACGCCCGCGGTGGCCTGGCTGGCATACTCCATTCACGGCGACGAGTTGAGCGGTGCCGATGCGGCGCTCGCAGCCGGCTGGCACTACGCCTCCTGCACCGACCCCAAAGTCCAGGCTCTGCTTGACGAGGTCATCATCATCATCGACCCAGTGATGAATCCCGACGGGCGAGACCGCTACCTCGCCCAGCTTCGCGAAATGCGCAGCAGTGTGCCGACGACCGATGATCAGTCACGCCTGCACGGAGGTCGATGGCCCTACGGAAGGACCAACCACTACCTGTTTGACATGAATCGCGACTGGATCTTCGGCATCTGCCCGGAAACGCGCGGACGCATCCAGGCTGCGAGCGCCTGGCACCCCATGCTCTTCGTCGACGCGCACGAGATGGGCCCACAGGACACCTATCTCTTTTCCCCAAGCCGCGAGCCGATCAATGGAAACTATCCAAAGTTCCTGCACAAGTGGCTCGACATCTTCGCCGGCGATCAGTCGGCAGCATTCGACCGCCGCGGATGGCGCTACTACACCGGCGAATGGGCCGACGACTGGTACCCCGGCTACTCCAATGCGTGGGCCTCGTTTCGTGGAGCCATCGGCATTCTCTACGAGCAGGCCGGCGTCGACTGGTACGGCGTCAAACGCCCCGAAGGACGCATCCTGACCTATCGCGAAAGTGTGCACCACCAGTTGCTCAGCACGCTGGTCAATGTGGAAACGCTCCATGCACATCGTGACGAAATCAAGCAAGGCTGGTTCGAGACGCGCCGTGCATGCGTCGCGCCGGATGGGCCATATGCGAACCGCACCTTTGCAATCGTGCCGAATGCGAATGTGACCAGACTCGAAGCCTTTGCCAATATGATGCGCTTGCAGGGGTTTGAGATGTTCGAGCTGACCGAGCCGTTCTCCGTACCTGCAACCGACCGGCTTGGGCGACGGTATGACGCGCTGTCGCTGCCGGCAGGCACGGTGCTGGTTCCAAACGCTCAGCCCAATGCGCATCTGCTGGCCGCCATGCTCGAGTTTGATCCGCGCATGTCGGACGCGTTTCTCGAAAAGGAACGGCGAGAGCTGATCCGTCGCGGCGACACCGAGCTGTACGACATTACCGGGTGGTCGCTTCCCATGCTTTTGGATCTTGATGCCTACGAGCTGCACACGCCGCTGCCCGAAGCCGTCACGCGCCCGTTCACGGGTCCTGTGCGTCCGCGTGGGGGGGTCGATCATCGCAACCCCGGACAGGGGTGGGTCATTGATGGCACCGACGACCAGACGCCCGCCGTGGCGATGCGCCTGATGCGTGCCGGCGTGCGCGTTCGGTTTGCTGATGAGCCGTTCACTTGGGGGACACGCTCGTATGCGCGCGGCTCGCTCGTGGTGGCGCGGGAAGATCAGCAGCGTGATGACGACTCGTGGATTGATGCTCTCGATCGAATCACGCGCGATGCCGGTTTGCTAGCCGAGCCGATCGAGACCGGGCTTGGGGCGGGCGTGATCGCGGACATCGGAGGCGAGCACTTCGATCTGCTCACGACGCCGCGGATTGCCGTTCTGACCGAGTCGCCCGTCAACTCGTACGATTTCGGCTCCATCTGGCACACGTTGGACGAACGGTTCAAACTGCCGGCGTCATACATCCCGGCCGAGCGCCTCTCGTGGACTGATCTTCGTCGATACAACGTGCTGATTGCGCCGGAAGGGGCGGGCGACCTGCTTGAAGAAGCCGGGCCGAGCCTTGCTCGATGGATCGAATCCGGCGGCACGCTGATCGCGATCGGATCTTCAGCCCGCGCCATCGCTCGCGACGAAGGGCTTTCATCGGTGCGCCTTCTTCGCGATGTGCTCGACGAGCTTGATGACTATGAAATCGCGGTGCTGCGCGAGTTTGCCAGTCATGCCGACAGCCTGGATGCCGAACAACTCTGGTCATACCGAGTCGGCAACTCAAGCCCGGCCTTTCCATGGGATGGAGTGGATTTCGACCGGGAAAGTGTGGAGCAGCTCGAGCGGCGTGATGCGTGGCAGCGTCAGTTCATGCCGCCGGGCACGATCGTGGCGGCCCGGGTCGACGATGAACACTGGCTCACCGCCGGGTGCGGGGACGAGCTGCCGATTCTGTTCGGGTCGTCTGCGGTATTGATGGCCATGGACAGCGTAGAAGTCCCTTTGCGATTCGGCGTTCTGGAAGACGATGCTGAATCGACAGAGCCTCGCCGCATCGGGTGGTGCACGATTCCCGCGGGCAGGGACCTGCGTTTGCGGATGAGCGGGTTGCTGTGGCCGGAAGCGGCGCACCGGATCGCCAACGGCGCTGCGGTGACGCGCGAACCCGTCGGGAGCGGGCAGATCATCCTGTTCGCCGATCCGCCGACGTTTCGAGCGGCCAGTCTTGGAACCATGCGAGTGTTCATGAATGCGGTGATCTATGGCCCGGGTTTGGGAGCATCGCAGCCCATCATGCCTTGAAGTGCGGCACAACCGGGTCGGTGGGCTGCGCACGCGGGTGACGATCGATCACGGCGACGGCTGCGGCTCGTTCTGCCTGTGGGATTGATCGCGCAGGGTCCGTCAAGACGTGGCGCGGGTGGGTTAGGGCTTGCAGGGCCGTTGCAGGGTACTATTGCACCGTTGCCGCCGTAGCTCAGTTGGTAGAGCAGCGGTTTTGTAAACCGCAGGTCAACGGTTCGAGTCCGTTCGGCGGCTTTGAGCGGGTGGAGAGTCGGCGTTCAGCCGTTTCCCCGGCCGCCTCCG
>RFGK01000169.1 GCA_003697045.1 Planctomycetota bacterium | reverse complement strand
TTTGAGTCCGTAGCCACGATGGCTGTTTTCCGGACCTGCCTGGACGGTTGCTGCGACGATGCCGTTGCCCCCGCCGCGGCCTCCGGACTGCTCACCGGCAAACGCCTTGCTGGATGCGGTCAACGCTGCGATGACAAGGCCGACGATGATGACCGACGATGCCGCTCTGGCCGATTCGGCTGCCAGCTCGCGCAATCGACGCATGGCCCGCGAGCGCATCTGTTCGACCGTATTGGTCTTGACCTGGCCGGAGATGGTCTGCTCGATCAGCTCGGTGTCTTCTTTTTCGGTGGCGCCCAGAGCCATCGCGACACGATGTCGTTCGGCAAGGTCCTGCCACGATGCTGCCGCCCTGCGTCGGACGTTGTGCGATACCGAACTGCGGATCTTGTCGAGCCTGGCCTGGATTTCCTCGCGCTTCTCGTTGGGAAGTTCCTGAGCCTGCGTGGCGGCCAGCCTCTCGGTACGCGACATGGCTGCAACAAAATCCTGCCGCTTCTCGAGACGACGCCAATGCTTGCGTGAAAGCGCAAGGTAGGACCAGCGTGCCAGCGTGCGTGCATTGGCCACGATGCGCTCGACAGCCTGTTGGGGCGTGGGGTCATCGTGAAAGGTGGGGGCCTGCTCGTGCCTGAGCATGCGCCAGACGCGGTCGTCGATCCACGCGATCATGTCGAACACATCCATGGTGGAGTCAGAGAGTGAGCGTGAAGCCCGCTCGCAGGCACGTTCGATGACGTGTCGAGCGTTGAGCTCGTACAGCCTCCAGAACTCGTCTTGCTGCTGCTTGTTCATCATGGCTTCAGCTCTCCGCTTTCATGTTCTTTTTTTCGTGCCAGCGCTTGAACAGCTCGGCAAGGGCGGGCAGGTCGATTGCCATGTCCTTGAGCCGATCTTCGTAGTCCAGATAGGCGGTCAGCTCGCTGTGCTCGGTGAGCAATGCGGGCATGTCGAGCAGGCAAGCGCACACTTCGTTGGCCTCGTCGGTATAGCCGGCCAAGTACAGCGCCTGGAGGCCCGTCAGAAGGATCGGAATACGATCGGGTGCGACTTCCTGCGCGAGCATGAACCACTCGACCGCCTCTTCGTAGCGTCCTGCCCGGATGCACCGGTCGGTCAAGTTGCCCAGGCTGATCTCCTTGCGCCGGGGCGTGTCGGCATACGGAAGCGCGGCGATTTCGAGGCGGACGGCCTCATCCAGCTCGCCCGCAGCCGAATGCACCAGCGCACGCTGGTTCGGGCGAGCCCACGCGGGGTTGGGGTGGCCTTCCGCATCGGTTTCGTCGTAGCGGGCGAGCAGCTCGAACAGCTCGTCGCGAATGCGGCGGGCCTCGACTTCATCCCCGTCGTGCCGGGCCGCGTGCAGCGCGTTGCACCCGTCCATGATCGCCGCTTCAATCGGCGACATGTCGTCGGGAGTGGGGGATGTGACCAGGCTCGTATCAGTCACGTTGATGCTCGCACTCAGCATACCCGGTTCTCCTGTCGGCCCCGGTGGTTCTGTGACGGAGCCTTCCAGTCATACAACCGCGGCCGACCCCATTCTCTGACAACAACGTTCGTAAACGCAAACAAAAAGTTTCCCCAAACATGATCCTATCGCGCAAGTATGACGCGAATTGGCTGCACAATCGTCAGGGAGCGGGCCTGAAGCGGGGTGTATCAAACGTGAGCAACGGGCTCACACGCACCTGCTCGATTGGGCCCGTCGGCCGGTTCGAAGACAGGCCCCCGCCCGATAAGCGAGGGCTGGACAACACAGATCACGATCAAGGAGAACACCCATGCTTTGCTCAATACGAGCTGCGACGAAGTCTCTGCGCGCAGTCACACTCGTGGCGGCGCTGGCAGCGCCCGTCGGATTGACCTCAACCGCGGCTGCCGATCACGACTGCGGGCGATCTGCCTGTCGCGCACCCATCGGAACGCTGACGATCGACGGCCGGAGATTCGACATCTACCAATGCTCATCTCTGCACGAGATTCGCCGTGCATTCTGCCGTCTTGGATACGACGCATCGATCGATGGCTCGCGGGTCGTCGTGCGTGCCGGGAGCTGCCGCGAACCCAGGTTCTGCTGGGAGAGCTGCGACTACGACCTGCAATCCTCGTGGCGGGGCAACTGCCTGATTCTGTGCCTGCGTCCGATCAACCGCGTTCGGTCATACGTGGGCATTGGCTACGAGTACGATCGCTACGGTTCCCGGCGGCATTCCGATGATCGCCGCTGGCCCTACGGCAGCAGCCCGGGAGTTTTCTGCGTCACGCGCGAGGGCGGCCTGAGCATCAACTTCAGCCGCGGCTTTGACTTCGGATGGAACAGCAGGTCGTATGACGACCGCTGGCACGACCGCCGGTTTGGCAGTGTGAGGTCGTGGAGCTCGTGCGACTCGAACCGACGTCGTCGGCACGACTGAACGGCACCTTCGCCGGGCCGGGCGTTCCTCGTGGGCGCCCGGTCCGCTTTCACTGTGGCTCCATTCGAGACCGGCGGGGAGCGGTGCTGCCGATCGGCGTCAGGCGGCCTGGTCGAAGGAAAGCTCGCTCTGGAAGCGCTCGGACACTTTTTCGAAAAGCAAGCCTTCAAGGGCATCGAGCCGCCTTGTCACCTGCTCGGTGTCCATGTCCAGGACGTGGGCGATCTCAGGATCGCTGAGCTGGTCGGCATAACGGAGAAGGATGAGACGGCGTTCACCGGCCGGGAGCGATTCAATCAGATCACGCAACGTTGAGAGTCCCAGTGCGCTCATGGGGTTCTCCTTGGGTTGGTGGCACGTGACCGTCTTCGGCCAAAGTGTCCCCGCCTGTATGGAATCGACGCACTGTCCTGCAAACTTTGATCAACTCAGCGCAAATCATGCGCCAATATGACGGGTGTTTTCCGCACAAGCGGTTTCGACGAGATATTATCGGACGTTGTGTCGAACCGTCGGTGATCATTCACGCATGGGAATGTCCACGTCGTGCTGGTCGGCACACTGCTGGGCCAGCTCGTACCCCGCGTCGACGTGGCGGAAGATCCCCATGGCCGGATCGTTGGTGAGCACGCGGGTGAGGCGATCGGCAGCGGCGGGCGTGCCGTCGGCCACAATCACCTGCCCGGCGTGCTGGCTGAATCCGATCCCCACGCCCCCTCCGTGGTGGAAACTGACCCAGCTTGCGCCCGAGGCCACGTTGACCATCGCGTTGAGCAAGGGCCAATCACTGATCGCATCGGACCCGTCGAGCATGGACTCAGTCTCACGGTTGGGGCTGGCAACGGAACCACAGTCGAGATGATCGCGGCCGATGACGATTGGCGCCGAGAGCGTACCTTCGGCAACCATCCGATTGAACAACAGGCCCGCCCGAGCGCGTTCCCCAAGGCCGAACCAGCAGATGCGTGCGGGAAGCCCCTGGAACGCGAACCTGGGCTCGCAGCTTTCATAATCGCCAGCCAGGAGTGCTTCGGGGTGGCGGTGACAACTCAGGATCCACTTGTGCAATCCCTCGTTGTACCCTCCTTGCTGGCGGGGGAACAACTCGAGCAATGCACGGTCCGTCTTGTAGATGTCGATTGGATCACCAGACAGCGCCACCCAGCGGAACGGTCCACGACCTACACAGAACTGCGGGCGGATGTAGGCGGGTACAAAGCCGGGAAAGGCAAACGCATCTTCAAAGCCGTGATCGAAGGCGCGTTGCCGAATGTTGTTGCCATAGTCGAAGGTGACGGCGCCCCGTGACTGGAGCTCGACCATCGCGCGCACATGCCTTTCCATGGAGGCCATGCTCAGCGCGATGTATCGCTCCGGGTCGATGCGGCGCACATGATCGGCTTCCGAGCAACTGAACTCGATGGGGACATACCCGTTGAGGGGGTCGTGGGCGCTGGTCTGATCGGTGAGCACGTCGGGGGTGATGCCACGCTCGATCAGCCGCTCAAGCAGCTCGACGGCGTTGCAGTGCACGCCGATGCTGCGCGCCTGTCCAGAAGCAGCCAGCGATACGGCCCGGTCGATCGCACTGTCTACGTCGTGCGTCAGCTCGTCGAGGTAATCATCGTGCTGGCGGCGAGCGAGGCGTGCATGATCAACATCGGCGATCAGACATACGCCCCCGTTGAGCGTGACTGAGAGAGGCTGGGCGCCGCCCATGCCGCCGCACCCGGCGGTGACGGCAAGCCGACCCGTCAGCGTTCCGCCGAAGTGCTTTCGCGCACATTCGGCGAAAGTCTCGTAGGTGCCTTGCAGGATGCCCTGCGTACCGATGTAAATCCACGAGCCGGCGGTCATCTGCCCGTACATCATCAATCCGCGCGCTGCCAGCTTGTCAAACTCCTCTTGCGTGGCCCAGTGGGGCACAAGGTTGCTGTTGGCGATGAGCACACGCGGCGCGTCCACGTGCGTGCGCACAACGCCGACGGGTTTTCCCGACTGGACGAGCAGCGTTTCGTCAGGTTCAAGCCGACGCAGTGTGTCGATGATGGCATCGAAGGCCTCCCATGTGCGTGCAGCCTGTCCACGCCCGCCGTAGACGACCAGATCATGGGGGCGCTCGGCAACCTCCGGGTCGAGGTTGTTCATGAGCATGCGCATGGCCGCTTCGATCTGCCAGGTTTGACACGTGCGCTCGGTTCCGCGTGGTGCGCGCACTTCGCGCGGGCCTCGCGTGCGGGCAGGCGAAGGCTCGACTGCTGTCGCTGACATATGCATCTCCTCAAAGAGCGCTCGATGAACTCAAACGGCGATCGTCGCGGCGATGTCGCCGCCTCCATTGTTGTACGGCGCATCGGCTCGTCACACAACCCGCGTTATGCGGATTGTGACACTTCGTGATTTTTACAGCGGACAGACTGTGTCGAACGTGCCGCGTTCGATCAATCGGGACAGCTCGGCCAGATCGGGTGCGGGCGGACGATCATGATCCAGCGCTCCGACATGACGTCGGATCAGAGCGTGCGCTTCCTCAACGCGCTCGCCCGAGCGAAGCGGGCGATGCGCCTCGAGACCCTGCGCGGCGCACAACAGTTCCGCAGCCACGACCGAGCGCATCAACTCCACGCAGCGGCTTGCCTTGGCAACGCAACGCGGACCGAACGAGTTGTAGTCTTCCATCTCTGCGCAGGTGGGAAGGTTGGACACCGAAGCAGGGGTGCTCAGTCCGATCAGCTCATTGCACGCGGCTGCTGCTGCGTACTGAACGACCATATACCCGGAGTGCAGCCCCGGGCGCGGACTGAGAAACGGTTTGAGCCCTGATTCAGGATCAAACACCGAGAGCATGTGAAACAGGCGTCGCTCGGAAATGCCCGAAACGTGGCAGGCGCACAGCGCCAGCGTGTCCATCGGAAGGGCCACCGGCATGCCGTGGAAGTTGCCGGCCGAGATGATGTCGGCCTGGGCGCCCTTCACGAACACAAGCGGGTTGTCGCTGACGGCTCCGAGCTCGGTCTCGATTGCCTGCCGAACCATCGTGGCAAGATCCCACACCGGGCCAAGCACGCCCGGCGAACACCGAAACGAGTACGGGTCCTGCACCCTGGTATCATCCTCAGCATGCGAAAGGACGATTTCGCTGCCATCGAGGAGCGTGCGCAACGCTGAGGCGATCACTTTTCCGCCTGCGTGCCCGCGCACATCGTACACACGCGCATCAAGGAAACGATGACTGACGCGGCAGGCGTCCATGGACATCGCATTGGCGACCAGCGCGGCGTGAAACGTTCGCGCAAAGTCGTGACACACCAACGCAGAGCGCCCTGACATCAGATGCGTGCCATTGATCAGCGCAAGCCCCTCCTTGGCTTCGAGCACGATGGGCTTGATGCCGGCTTGCGCCAATGCACCGGCCGCATCATGCTCGACACCTCGCACGCGAACACGACCCTCACCGATCATCGCCAGGGCAACGTGCGAGAGGGGGGCCAGGTCGCCGGAAGCGCCGACCGACCCAGTCTCCGGCACGATCGGCACAA
>RFGK01000168.1 GCA_003697045.1 Planctomycetota bacterium | reverse complement strand
GCAGCGGCATCGAGAGCTTGAATCGATCAAACCAGAACGAACCGACCTCGGTCTTCAAGGCTGCGAAAATCAGTCCCGCAATCACGCCGACGCCGGCCACAAGCAAAGGCCACTGGGCAATGATCGTCTTGCTCAGCGCCATCAGGAATGTGGTCGCCCAGGGGAGCACATCCTCCTTGCCCTCGAAGACGGCGTAGAACTTGGGCAGCACAAAGGTCAGCAGAAAGATCGTCACGCCGACGGCGAGAATGCCGATAATCGCCGGATAGATCGACGCGCCCACGACCATCTTTCGGGTTTCCATCTGCTGGTTGATGTACCCGGCGATGCGGTCGAGCATGTCGGCAAACGAGCCGGAAATCTCCGATGCGCGCACCATGTTGATGTAGAGCGGACCAAAGAGCTTGGCGTGCTTGGCAAGAGCGTCGGAAAACTGCTTGCCTGCTTCCACGTCGCTCTTGAGTTCCAGGATGATCTTGCGAAAGGTGCGGTGAGTCGTCTGGTCGGCGATCCCTTCCAGGGCTGCGCGCAGGTTGATACCCGCACGAATCATCACCGCCAGCTGTGTGGTGAAGTCGAGGACATGCCGTTTGGTCGGCTTGGCTTCATTGATGCGTGCAAGAAACCCGCCGATGGACGAGCCGGAGGTGTCGTTGCGGGCGGCGCCCACAGAGAGCACGTGCATGCCCTGCGAGCGCAGCGCCGCTGCGGCTGCCGAGGCCGAGGTCGCCGAGAGCGACCCCTGGCGCACCTGCCCGCTGCTGTCCCTGACCTGGTACTGATAGGTCCCCATGAACACTCCGCTTCACGCGCCCTCCCGGGCGCAGGCTGCCTATGCAACCAGCTGCCGCTCCAGCTTGTCGGGATACACCGCCTGTGCGATTGCGTCTTCCTTGGTAATCAGTCCGTTGAAATACAGCTCTGCGATCGAAGTATCCAGGCTGCACATCCCGATCGCCCGGTTGGTCTCGATCACGTTGGGAATCTCATACGTGCGGTTCTCGCGGATGAGGTTGCGCACGGCTGGAGTTGCCAGCAGCGTCTCCACCGCGGGAACCATGCCCGGGCGATCGGCACGCGTAAACAACGTCTGCGAGATGACCGCCTGCAACGTCGTCGAGAGCATCGAACGAATCTGGTTCTGCTGGCCGGCCGGGTACATGTCGATAATGCGTTCGACCGTCTGCGACGCATTGACGGTGTGCAGCGTGGACAAGACGAGGTGGCCGGTTTCGGCAGCACTGATCGCCAGGGCCGACGTCTCAAGGTCACGCATCTCGCCCACCAGAATGATGTCCGGGTCCTGACGAAGCGCATGCTTGAGCCCGGAGGCAAACGTCGGCATGTCCTGTCCGAGTTCACGCTGCTCGATCAGACACTCCGCGCTGGTGAACGCGTACTCGATCGGATCTTCCAGCGTGATGATGTGCTTTGCATACCGCTCATTGATCGCCTGGATCATCGCTGCCAGCGTGGTCGACTTGCCCGAGCCCGTGTCACCGGTGACAAGCACCAGCCCGCGCGGAAGATAGGTCAGACGAACGATCACCTCCGGGAGGTTCAGATCGCTCAGCGGCGGGACCTTCGTCTTGATCGCGCGCAACGCCATGCCAATCTTGCCACGCTGCATGTGCGCGTTGACACGGTAGCGACTCAGCCCCGGAACTTCATACGAAAAGTCCGAGTCCTTCTGCTTCTCGAAGATCGCAATCGCCTCGGGCGATGCCATCTGCCGGAGCATCGCCTCGGCCGCCTGAGGCGTGATCACCGGGAACTCCATCGGCGTCATCACCTGATGAACGCGCATGACCGGAGGCTCCCCGGCCACGAGGTGAATATCGCTTGCATCCGCGTCAAATGCTGCACGAAGGATCGTGTCGAGGTCCACGCGCGTCCTCCTCTACCGCTGTCAAGAAAGGCGGCATGCCTCTCTGATCGGGTCGAATCGCCCGGAGGTTGATCCCGCCCCGTCGCGCAGGTTCGGTGTGTGCGGATTATCCGGTTTTGCCGGTCTCGGCCGCCTGCCGGGCCGCCTCGACTGCAAGTGCATCGCATCGCTCGTTTTCGGGATGCCCCTGGTGCCCGCGGATCCAGTGAAACCGGACCTCGTGCCGGGCCACCAGCTCGTCGAGCGCCCGCCAGAGGTCTTCATTCTTGACCGGCTTGCGCGATGCCGTGCGCCACCCGCGCTTCTTCCACGACGCCAGCCACTCCTCCAGCCCCTTGAGCACGTACTGCGAGTCCGAATACAGATCGACAATCGACGCCCGTTGCAGGCTCGAAAGCCCCTCGATCACCGCCTGAAGCTCCATGCGATTGTTGGTTGTCCTTGCCTCACCCCCGCTGCGCTCGATCTGCTTGCCCGAGCCCGGATGGCGCAGCACAAACGCCCACCCCCCGGGGCCGGGGTTGCCCGAACAGGCGCCATCCGTATACAGCTCGACCCGACTAGCCATGGGCGGACTATACCGGCCTTACCATCGGACATGAGCACCGTCCACCGCTTTGAGGTCCGCCCGCTTGCTCACGCATCCGACCCGGATGCTGATGCTCTGATGCGCGACGCCGAACGACTGGGGCTTGACCTCAGAGCTGTGCGTACAGCCCGAATCTACCTCATCCAGGCCGACCTCGACGCTGAACAACAGCAGCGCCTGCTCTCCGGACTGCTCGTCGACCCGGTCATCGAAACCGGCTCAATCGGGGCCACGCCCCCGCGTGACAATTGCTCGCTCATAGAGATCCACCCGCTTCCGGGTGTCATGGATCCGGCTGCACAATCCGTCGCTGAAGCGGTCCGGACGCTCCTGGGCGTCGAGGCGCGCGTCTCGACCGGGCGCCGCTTCGAGCTCGAGGGGAACGACCCGGGCGGGGCAGAGACGCTCGCCCGTCGCGTGCTGGCAAACCCCGTCATTCACGCGGTGCATACGAGCCCCTTTCATCCTGAGCGTCTGCCGGAAGGAACGGAGTCAAACTGTCCCCTCCGGCACATCGCGATCCGCGATCTCGATGATGAGGCACTGGAACGGCTCAGCCGCGAAGCACACCTGTTCCTCAGCCTCGACGAAATGCGAGCCATTCGCGACGAGTATCGCTCACTCGAACGCGACCCCACCGACATCGAGCTGGAAACGCTTGCCCAGACCTGGTCGGAACACTGCGTGCACAAGACGCTCAAGAGCACCATCCGGTATCGGGAAGAAGCGGCAGGGCGTGAAGATGACGGGATCAACACCGCCGGGTCTTCCCGCCGGGTTGAAGACGAGACGATCGCCCTGTGCTGGAGCGCCCGTCCGGGCCATGAGGTGCACGATGATGGCTCTGTCACGATTCACAACCTGCTCAAGTCAACCGTTGCAGCTGCAACGAACGAACTGATCGCCGAGGGGGTTGACTGGACGCTGTCCGTCTTTGTTGATAATGCAGGTGTGGTTGCCTTTGACGATGAGCACGCCGTGTGCGTGAAGGTTGAAACGCACAATCACCCGAGCGCCATCGAACCCTATGGCGGGGCCGCGACGGGCATCGGCGGATGCATCCGCGACATCATCGGCACCGGCCTGGCTGCCAAGCCCATCGCCAGCACCGATGTGTTCTGTGTCGGAACTCCGCACCTGGACGAGGTGCCGACCGGATGTCTGCATCCGCGGCGCATCCTGACGGACGTGGTCGCCGGCGTGCGCGACTACGGCAATCGCATGGGTATTCCGACCCTCAACGGCGCTGTCTGGTTTGACGACCGCTACGTGGGCAACCCGCTCGTCTTCTGCGGGTGTATCGGCATCATGCCGCGAGATCTGATCGAAGGCAAGGCACAAGCAGGCGACCTCATCGTTGTCCTGGGAGGTCGGACCGGGCGCGACGGCATCCACGGGGCGACCTTCTCCAGCGCCGAGCTGACCGACACCCACGCCGATGAGTTTGCCCACGCGGTGCAGATCGGAAATGCCATCGAAGAAAAACGAGTGCTCGATGCGATCCTGCGAGCAAGAGACTGGCACCCCGACGAGCCGGCCGGCAACGCGACCGGCAAGCTGCGCCATAACAGGCCTCTGTTCCATGCCATCACCGACTGCGGAGCGGGCGGGTTTTCCTCGGCTGTCGGCGAGATGGGTGAACACCTCGGAGCCGAGGTCCACCTGGATCGTGCGCCACTCAAGTACGCGGGGCTGACGTACACGGAAATCTGGATCAGCGAGGCGCAGGAGCGCATGGTGCTGGCTGTGCCCGAGCAAAACCTCAGTGCTCTGCAGCGCATATGCGACGAGGAGCATGTCGAGCTGTGCGTGCTTGGCACCTTCGGGACGCCAAACCGCGAGCTCGTGCTCAACTACAGGGGGGTCGAAGTGGGTCGCCTTTCGATGGAGTTTCTTCACGAGGGCATTCCCACTCCCACGCGCCAGGCTGTGTGGAGACCGCGCCACCGGGCATCTGCCTGCACAGAGGGCAAGGCTCCATTCATCTGCGTGCGAGATACGCTGCTCGCGCTGCTTTCCCATCCGAACATTGCCAGCAAGCACTTCATCATCCGTCAGTACGACCACGAAGTGCAGGGCAACACGGTCATTCGCCCGCTCGGAGGCCCGGCCGGGCGAGGCCCGATGGATGCCGCGGTCATCGAACCGGTGCCGGGCACAGGACGCGGACTGGCTGTGGGCTGTGGGCTTGCAATCGGATTTGAAGCCGATCCATATCAGATGGCGCTCGCTGCGATCGACGAGTGCGTGCGCAATCTCGTGTGTGTTGGCGCCGATCCTGATCGCATCGCGATCCTCGACAACTTCTGCTGGCCGAGCTGCGCAAGACCGGAGAATCTCGCCGGACTGGTCCGCGCCGCCGAGGGGTGTTACGACGGCGCCAAGGCCTATCGCACTCCGTTTGTCAGCGGCAAGGACAGCCTGAACAACCAGTTCACGACCGACGACGGCCGCACAATCGAGATTCCCCCGACGCTGCTCATTTCAGGGATCGGCATCGTCGAGGACATCG
>RFGK01000167.1 GCA_003697045.1 Planctomycetota bacterium | reverse complement strand
GCTGCCAGATCGGCCTGCTCTTCGTTGGAAAGCACCAGGGCGGATCGCCATCGGCCAACGATCGAAGCGAGCGGGGCGTCGAGTCCATGCCGATCGATGGCAACCGCTGCCAGCGCCAGGGCAAAGGGCACCTGAGCCGGCAGCGCTTCGAGGGTGGGGAGCATGTCGGTCCCGCCCGGCTCGTCAAACACCGGCCCATCGAGCGCCGCCTGCACCAGAAGCGACATGGCATGCCTGCGTGACGGATGAGTGAGCATGCGTCGCATCTCGTCGCCGATACGTTCGCGTGAAACGCCGAGCAGCTCGGTCGCGCACTTGTGCATGGCGTCGAACGTCCGGGGATCGATGACAAATCCGAGCCTTGCTGCGAATCGAACGGCGCGCAGTGCCCGCAGGTGGTCTTCTTCGAATCTTTGTTCAGGCTCGCCGACCGCGCGCACCACGCCGGCGCGAAGATCACTCAGCCCGTCGACGTAATCGATGACGCACCCTTCGACTTCGGGTGCCACCGATGTGCTGGGCGCAAGCGGGTCCAGGAAGAGCGCGTTCATGGTGAAGTCGCGTCGCTGTGCGTCGGCGCGGGCATCTGAAAAAGTCACGCAATCGGGCCGACGGCGATCCGAATATGGCCCATCGGAGCGAAAGGTCGCAACTTCGACCGTACATCCGTGATCGCGCACGAGCACGACGCCAAATGCTGCCCCGACGTGCGACGTCTTCCTGAACAGAGCACGAATCCGCTCGGGCGTCGCATCCGTGGCGACATCGTAATCGCTCGGACAAAGTCCGAGAAGTTCATCTCGCACACACCCGCCGGCGAAGTAGGCAATATGCCCCTGGTCGCGCAGGCGGCGAACGATGCTTTCCGCTGCCAGTCTCGATGGATGCCTCGCCAATGCTCTGAGTCTACGGATCCTGCATCGGCGCAGTTCTCGGGCATTGCGTTGCAGAAGGCGCCTTGACCCAACCGGCACATCCCGCATGTGGAACCAAACCTGCCCGAGTCGAGGGGGAAAAGCCGTGGATCAACCTCACTCCAGAGTCGATAAACATCGCCAGTGTATTGACTTACCGATCTGCGCACGCATGCGGGAACCCACTCCATGCAGAACAACCCCGGTGCCATCTCCGAACAGCCCGACGCGCTGCACCCAATCGAGCCGTCGCCTGATTTGATGGATGTGATCGCGGAGATCGAGCGCCGGGTCAGTCAGCTACAAAGCGTGGAGCGGGAGTTGCCCGACAGCGATGAGGTTTCGCGCGAGCGTGAAGCGCAGCTTCGCGAGCTGGCCGATCAGCAGTACCGGGTGGAAGAGCGCGAGCGCCAGCAGAGCGAGCTGTCGCGGCAAATGGCCGAACAGCAGGCGGAGATTGAGCGTCTGCAGACCGAGCTGAGCGCCCGCGAGCAGGAGATCGCCTCGCGTGAGCAGAATGTCCAGGGGCAGGCCGAGCAACTTGAGCAGATGCGCGAGTCGCTTGCGGCTGCCAAGGCCGAGCTTGCCAAGCAACAGCAGGCAGCCAAGCACCTGGCCGAAGCACAGGAGCGCGAACAACGCCGCCTTGCCGAGTACAAGCAGTTTCTCGCTCAACGCGAGCAGGAGCTCGAGCAGCAGGCCGAGCAGCAGCGCAAGATGCGCCGCGAGCTGACCCAGCTTGCCAGCAAGCTTGCCGAAGCGGAGAAGCAGAACAAGGCCGATGCGAAGCGCACCGATGAAGAGCGCGCACTGGCTGAGAAGCGCATCAAGGAACTTGAGAGTCGGTGCCAAGCGCTCGAGGAGTCGTGCAGGACGCTCAGGAACCGGCGGGCACAGACGGCATTGAGCGCAGAGCCGGCTCCGTCCGTGATTTCCCCACGGGTTGGCGCCTCGCCGACCAGCCCGCTGGCCGGACTTCTGGTTCTGCTGGCAACGGTTGTCATGCTCGGCATGGCAGCCGTGCTCGGGCTGTATCTGGACCAGTCTGCGGGCGCGCTGTGGGTGGCCGGGGCATCGTTTCTCGTGCCCTTGATGGCGTGCGCAGCGATCAAGCACCGCGGCGTCGACTTCGGTCTGACGCTCGTTGCTGTCTTTTCCGGCATGCTGGGGTTCTGGTTTGAGCCATGGATGGGAGTGGTGACTTCGGCGCTCGAGCTGTGGCATCTTCCTCTGGAGATTGTGCCCGAGACGATCGTGCCTCAACTTCCCATGGCTGCAGCCGTGCTGACCTCGATGCTGGCGCTTTCCATCGCAACCGGGCTGGCTTGCGACGATTTTGAGATCCTCTTCCGGGGGATTCTCGTCAGTGCTGCAACGAGCGCAATCTTGTTGCCTGCGCACAGTGGTGTCGAATCTGTGGCTGCGGCAGTCTCGGTGTGGGTCCTGCTTCACACCCTCATGCTGATCAAGTGGGCCGTGCCAGACCGCGTGCCGATGTTCGGCCCGACGACAAGCATCGGCCGCCCGGCCTTCTGACACCTTCGGACCCGTGCGCCTGTTTGCCACGAACCAGCAGCGAGGATGTGCCAGCCGCGGGAAGGCAGCGTCACGGGCTGGCAAGTCTCAACACTTTGCACAGCATGACACGCACACGGGCGATTTGGCATACCTTTGGTGACTGTGGAACAGCGCTTGCCTCAAGACCCGGAGCCTCAGACGCGCAGGCGATCTCTCGTCGCAGCTGTCCTGGTCGTGTTGATCTACTACACCTGTGCGCTCCCGGTGGTGTTTTCTTCGCGCATCGACTCCGGCCGGGCAGCTGCTGATCACCTCAACTACCACGAACCGGTGATCCACACATTTGCCCGCCAGTGGCCGGCTCCTGATCTCTCGAACTACCACTCTGCCACGACGCCCCTGTACCACCTGCTGCTCGCCGGGGCCGAAGTGGCATTCGGCCCTTCACGACGCGGACTGATGCTCCTGGGGAGCGTGTTCACCGCCGGCCTGCTCGGTTTGCTGGCATGGTCGCTGCCCGCGCGCACAGGCATGAGGCTTGTCCTGATGCTCCCGCTGCTTGGGTCCATGTATGTCCTGTTTCCGGGAATCTGGCTGTTGCCAGACAACGCGGGCTGGCTGGGCGTGCTGGGCGTGCTGCTCCTGGCGCTTCGATGTCGATCCATGGCGACCTTGCTGTTGGCCGGGGGATGCGTCCTGGTGCTGCTCGTGCTGACGCGGCAGATTCACATCTGGGCTGCGGAGGTGATCTGGGCTGCTGCATGGTTGGGAATGGACAATTCACCCGCTCCGGATCTTGTGCAGCCGGTGCGACCCGTGCAGTCTGTGCGCGCGTTGTTGTCGGATATGCCGACTCGGCTGAGGCGGCTTGCGCCGGCCTTGCTCGCGACGCTTCCAGCGTTCGCCGTGCTGGCGTACTTCATC
>RFGK01000166.1 GCA_003697045.1 Planctomycetota bacterium | reverse complement strand
TGACTTCGGCGCCACCGTCTCGCCGCTCGTGCTTCGCCTTCAGCCTGGCGGCGGGCCCTGCAGTGGCGCCGACTTTGCCGAGCCGTTCGGCACGCTCGATTTCTTCGATGTGCTCGGGTTCCTGAGTCTGTTTACCGCTCAGGATCCGGCAGCCGACATCACCGATGACGGCGAGTTCAACTTCTTCGACGTGCTCGGCTTCCTCGATCTTTTCTCGGCTGGATGTCCGTAACAGGGAACCACGCGCAGGTTCTCCTCGGCCAACGCCGGGGAGGACCATTGCATTGAGCTTGAATCTGCCTCGGTGGGGGCAGGAATGAATGAGAGAAACACAATGTCACAGTTGAATCGTTGCCTGCTTGCCGTGTTGCTTGGCAGTTCCGCTGCCTGGGCAGACGATTTCTCATGGCAGTTGATCCGCCCTTCCAATACAGGCATCCCCGGGGACCTGTGCTATTCGCTTTTCATTGATGACGATGATTCGCCCTGGGTGTCCGGGTTCATCACATTCTGGGCCGAGGGCGGCGTCGGACACTTCGACGGCAATGCGTGGCGCGTCCTGAGCAACGTGGAATGCTCACAAATCGCAAACCCCGCGTTCAATGAGATCGCCAAGACGCCCGACGGCGTGATGTGGATCGCCACGCAGTTTGGCTTGCTCCGGTTCGACCCAGCAGTCGAACCCTGGTGCGTGACCCGTTTCGATGCGTTCAACACGCCCATGGCCGACAGCTGGATCGACGGCATCGACGTGGCGCCCGACGGCACGCTCTGGCTGGCCGTCCGCGGGACCAACAGCTCGGCCCACGGAGGGCTCGGACACTACGACCCTGCATCGGACACCTGGGAGTTCTGGAACACGAGCAATGGTGTGCCGTGGTGGGCCGGCTGGGACTGGGTCCAGCGTGTGGCCGTCCAGCCCGACGCGGCAGGCGGATACACCGTCTGGTTCTCATCCGACACGATGGGCCTGGTGTCTTTTTCCAACGGGGTGTTTACGCGCCACAGCGGGCCGGGTGTCTCGGCGCCGTCATTGCTTGACATCCTCGGAAAACATCCCGTCGATGACGCGGGCAACATGCTCATGTCGACCGACCAGGGCTGGGCCGTGCGCGCACCCGACGGCACCCTGACGGTGATTCCCAATCCCCCGATCCCCGTGATCGGTTTCGCGACCATCGACATGTTGCCTGCGGGGCAGGTCATTGTCACTTCCCCCGACACGGTGCAGCTCTATGACGGCGTCGCCTGGACCAACCTCGGGCACTGGGGCGGAAATGAAACACTCGACTACGGCCAGAGCTCTGAAGGCGACATCTGGGTGTGCGGCATCGGCGGAGCGGCCGTGTATTCACAAGGCATGTGGCAACGCTATCGCCTCACCAACACCGGCATGCTCGACTACTTTGCAGAGGACATGGCGTTCGCCCCAAATGGTGATGTCGCCATGACCGCAAACGCAGGTCCGGGCGTCGGCGGGTTTGACATCCTCCACAGCGACGGCTCATGGACCAATGCCAACTCTGCAACATATGGACTCGGCTTGCCTTGGCCGTATCCTACCGACAACACCTCGGCCCTTGCGTTTCGCGCAAACAACAACCTGCTCTTTGCACCCTCCGGCTACGGCCTCTACGAGTACGACGGCGTCGGATTCAACGCAGTCTACCCCGATGGTGACTTTGAATACCTCATCATCGCTGGAGACGGCAAAGCATGGGGCGCCGGCGAGCAGTTCTGGCTGTATCGGGAGAACCCGTTCACAGGTATGGACGAATACACCTACGCCGATGGCGTACCCGTGGGCCGCATCATCGGGCTCGTTGCCGATCCTGACGATCCGCACTCCGTCTGGGTCGGCTCGGTGTTCGGGCTGGCCAGGACCGACGGCACCACATGGACCCAGTATCCCCGCGAGCTGCTCGGTCTGACTGTCAATACAACGAGCCAGTTGCTCACGGGGTTTGATGTTGCACCCGACGGCACACTCTGGGTTGCCTCAGGCGTCGGGTTGTTTCACTACGACCCGGCCACGGGGCTGTACGACAAGTACGACCTGACCAACACGCCGCTGCCCTCTGACGATTTCAGCGACGTCGAGATCGCGCCCGATGGTTCGGTCTGGGTGTCGTTCATGCCCGAGCTGATCGGCGTGGCGCGATTCAAGGACGGCGAATGGATGCTCTGGCAACAGGGTTCCAGCCCGCTGCCTCACAACCAGATCAACCACATCCTCACTCGCCCCACAACCGGCAGCGATTATGAAGTCTGGATCACCTGTGCAAGCGAAGCAATCGCCGTGATGACCGTCGATGTCACGACTTGCCAGGCCGACCTGACCGGCGACGGCGTGCTCGATTTCTTCGATGTGCTTGAGTTCCTGAGTCTGTTTACCGCTCAGGACCCGTCCGCAGACATCAACGCCGATGGCGAGTTCAACTTCTTCGACGTGCTCGGCTTCCTCGATCTGTTCTCAGCCGGATGTCCGTAATCGACTGTGTCTTCTCGTCTCGTGGGAGAGAAGGGGACCGGCTGCGTGTGCGTCGGTCCCCTTCTTGTCCCTGCCGTGATCCGATCTTGACGGCGCTCAGCGGTGATCAGGTTGGGGATTCTTCCGCTCGAAGTATCTGAACTCCCAGCGGCCTCGCGGATCATGCAGCCTGTGCAAGCGTGAAGGTCCTCCCGCATGGCGCACTGGCTTTGGCCAAAAGTGGCCGGACGTGCAGCCCCGGCGCGCAAATCTGGCCACGATTCAGTGGGCCTTTCGAGCCCGAAAACGTCGTGCCGTTCTCAGACCTTGAGTATTCCTGTTGGCACAAGTATTGCACGGAAAGACTCTGGGATATACATTCGCAAGAGTCCGCTTGTGAATCGAAGGAGATTGTCATGAGAACGCTGTGCATAGCCCTGGTTGCGATGGCTTTGAATGTGTCTTGCCTGGCGCAGACAATCGACTCACTGGATCATTCGACGCTGGCCAAGGCTGGACGTCTGATCATCCGTGGCAGCGGCTTTGGCGCAGGTCCGGGCGATGTGCAAATCGGCGGCGTCAGTGCCCCGATCAGCTTCTGGAGCGATACCAAGATTCGGGCCTACGTTCCGGACGCTGTGGATGTCGGCAGCCGAGATGTGGTCGTGACGACATCGGGCGGTCAGTCGTCGAATGCCGTGCCTCTTACGGTGACCGATCGTCCCCCGGCCGACGGGCGCATTTTGTGGCGTTTCACGGCGGACGCCAACACGTTCCTGACGCAGCCGGTGGTTGGCGCAGACGGCACAGTCTACTTCACGGATCTCACTGGTCACCTGTATGCGCTGTCCCCGGATGGGGGCGTGAAATGGATTCGTGTTGGAGCCGGCAACTCATCGCCCGACGTGGGGCCGGACGGCAAGATCTATGT
>RFGK01000165.1 GCA_003697045.1 Planctomycetota bacterium | reverse complement strand
CGGCGGCCACTTGAGCTACCACACCGACCGCCTTGGCCATGTGGGCGAGGTCGTGCTGGGCAGCAACGATGCGACGATGTTCGCCAATCTTGAGATTCTCTCCCCGTACATCAGGCTTGCGTCCGAGCAGATGCAGGACCAGATGGACATGATGATGGAGATGATGGGGCCGCAGGTTGCACAGGCACAGCCGATGATGGAGCTGGTCAACGGGTTGATGACACGCCTGGCAGAAGACGGGCAGACGATCGTGGCCGGTGCGCAGTTTGCCGAATCTGGCATGTCGTTCGATTACGGGTTGCAGTTCAAGGACGAGACCGAATCGTTTGACATGTTTGCGGAGAAGGGATCGACGGCTGGCTTGCTGGACCGGCTGCCGGCGTCGGAGTTCATCTTTGCTTACGCGATGGACGCGTCGAACCCCGGGTTCTCGAAAGTGTTCGAGAAGCTCTCCGCGGCATCGGCTGCGGGCGGCGGTTTGCAGGGTGTTTCACTTGCCAACATGATGCGTGGCTCCAAGGGCCTGGCCGGGGCGATGGGCAGCGTGCCCATGATGGGGGCGGGGTTGTTCAGCAATCTCGTCACGATGACGGTGACGCAGGATCCGTCGCAGGCTGTCAAGGCCATGGGCGAGGCAATTTCGGCGATGAACGGGCAGAGCGTCTCGGGTCTCAAGTACACCACGGCGTGGGAGGAGAGCACGACAGAGATTGCGGGTGCCAAAGTTGCGAGCTTCCAGATGCTGATGGCTCCGGACGGTTCGCCGCAGAGTCAGCAGATCGCTCCGGCAATGATGATCATGCCGATGATGTTTGGTCCTGCCGGCGGCCCGAGCGGGTTCGTCGCCGCGGTGGACGACGCAGTGATTCAAACGATGAGCCAGAATACGCCGCTGATGGAAAAGGCAATCAAGGCTGCGAGGGCCGGTAACGGGCTCGGTGCTGACGAAGGGCTGCGACTGATCGCAAGCAAACTTCCCGCGGACCGCGTGTTCGAGGTGTACCTGTCGGTGGACCAGGTGATGAATACGGTCGGCCCGATGGCAGCAATGTTCGGCGTCATGCCTGGTTTTGAAAAGGTCGACAAGATGCTCCCGATCGGGAGCGGCGCGTCGATCGGAGGCGGCGGCGCCCTCATGCGGACGTATGTGCCGGCGGATGTGATCAGCTGGGGGATCGAGTTCGGCGAGAAGATGCAGGCCGACGAGTTTGAAGGCGGACCTGAAGAAGGTGGCGGCCGTCCTCGCTTCTGACCCGTAAATGAAGCAGATTTTGCAGGCGTCGGTGTGCCCCTGGGTGTACCGACGCTTTTTATTGTCGCATGAGCTCAGCGGTGTGGACATTCGGTTGCGGTCGTGAGCTGTCGCTGGATCGCCCGCGTGTGATGGCGATTTTGAATGTGACGCCGGACAGTTTTTCTGACGGTGGGCGGCTATGCACGCTCGAGGCGGTTGTCGAGGCGGCACGTCAGGCCGAGCGTGAGGGTGCCGATGTGCTGGATGTGGGTGGGGAGTCGACCCGTCCCGGTGCCCGGCGCGTGCCGGCGGGGGAACAGATTCGTCGGGTTGTGCCGGCGATCGAGGCGATCAGACGTGCGGGGGTGTCCGTTCCGATCAGCGTTGATACGACGCTGAGCGAAGTTGCTGAGGCTGCCGGACAGGCGGGTGCGGAGATTGTCAACGATGTGGCTGCGGGCGGGGAGGACGAGAGGATGTTCTCCGTGGCGGCTGCGCGGGGCATGGGGATGGTGCTGATGC
Organism: Planctomycetota bacterium; assembly: GCA_003697045.1. Lineage (GTDB taxonomy): Bacteria > Planctomycetota > Phycisphaerae > Phycisphaerales > UBA1924 > J022. The sequence goes on along the minus strand of RFGK01000165.1, from coordinate 12,526 downwards.
ACAGGCTGCGTCCGCCGGGCGAGGATGCATACTCAGACCGATACGAAAGCCCACCGCAATACCGGGATGTGGTCGAAGACGTGCGGGCGTACTTGTCGGGGCGTGTGGCTGCGGCCCGGGAAGCGGGGATCGCAGCATCATCCATTCTGGTGGACCCGGGATTGGGGTTTGGCAAGAGCGTTGATCAGAATCTGAAGCTCATTTCCGGGACGGGGCGGTTTGTGGGGCTGGGCGTGGGGGTGCTCAGTGCGCTGAGCCGAAAGAGCTTCGTCGGGCGTGTGTCGCTGGGGCGAGATTCGGACCCGTTAGAACGTCTGGAGGGTTCGATCGGCTTGAGCCTGGTTCATCTGGTGTTTGGGGCGCGGGTGTTTCGTGTGCATGATGTGGGGGCCCAGGTGAGGGCGTTGCGGGCTGGTTGGGCGGTTTTGCAGGCGGGCGGCGTGAACGAATCGGAGTGAATAGGATTGTCGGTCCCGGGGTTTGATGCCTGGGTAAGAGGGATATCAGCGCGAGGAGCAACGATGGCAAGCGAGCATGTTCTCGAGCTTACCGATGCGAATTTCGAGTCGGAAGTGATGCAGTCTGACAAGCCGGTGATGGTGGATTTCTGGGCGGAGTGGTGTCAGCCTTGCCGTCGACTTGCGCCTGCGGTGGAGGAAGTGGCCGAGCAGTTTGCCGGCCGGGCGAAAGTTGGGAAGGTTGATATCGAGAGCAATCGCGAGATCACCCAGAACTTTGATATTCAGGCGATTCCGACGATCATCGTGTTCAAGTCGGGGAAGATCGTGGATCGGTTCACCGGGCTTCGGGGCAGTGCCGAGCTGAGTGAGTCACTGGAGCGTGCGCTTGCCGAGTGAGGACGGAGCGGGGCCGGTGGCCCATACGGGTTGATCATGTCCTCAGAGATGACCGCGAATGGACGAGCTGACGGCGTGCTTCGGTGCGGCGTTGTGGGTGTGGGGCGAATGGGTCAGCACCACGCGCGCGTGTACGCGGAGATGTCTGGGATTGAGCTGGTCGGGGTTGTGGACCAGGACCCCGATCGGCGTGCGCTGATTGCTGAGCGTCATGGGACGCGTGCGTTTGAAACCGAGATGGATCTGCTCGGGGCTGGCGTCGATGCGGTCAGCATTGCGGTTCCGACGACGAGCCACATGAAGAGTGCAACGCCGTTTCTTGAGCGAGGTGTTGCGTGTCTGATTGAAAAGCCTCTGGCACCGGACGCAGCGACGGCACTTGCGATCAAGGACACGGCCGAGCGTTCGGGCGCGTGTCTGATGGTCGGGCACATCGAGCGGTTCAATCCGGTGATGCGTGCGATGCAGCGTGCGACGCGGGATGGGTTCGAGGTCGTGCCTCGGTTTATTGAGGTACATCGTGTCAGCCCGATGACGTTCCGTTCGGTGGACATCGGTGTGGTGATGGACATGATGATCCACGACCTCGACGTGGTGCTGATGCTGATGGGGGGGCGAGAGCCTGATCGCGTGGAGGCCGCCGGGGTTGCGGTGATCACCGAGCACGAGGATTTGTGCAATGCACGGCTGACGTTCGAGCTTCCGGGCGATCGGGGCGCATGTGTGGCGAACATCACGGCAAGCCGGCTTGCGTTGAAGACGGAGCGTGTGACGCGCATCACGGGGGAGAATGGATACATCAAGATCGACTATGCCGCCAAGAAGGGCACGATCATTCGTCGCACGGCCAATGAGATCCAGATGCGAGAAGTTGCCGAGCAGCTTCGGCAGGGGAAGGACCTGACGAATCTGGACTGGACGGAACTTGTGAACATTGAGCCTCTGGAGATTGACGACGGTGAGCCGTTGCGTCTGGAGATTGAGGCGTTTGTAGAAGCGGTGCGGAGCGGGCGACGGCCGGAGATTGACGCGACGGCGGGTTTTGTCAATGTACGGACGGCCGAGCGGATCGTGGCATCGATCAAGGATTTCATCCGGGCCGGTCAGGCACTGGATTCAAGTCGGTCGTAGTTCTCGGACAGAGGGAATCCGAACGGGTGTCCCAAGACGTCAGGGACGAGGAAGTTTGCCGAATTCGTGGCGTGGCTGATCCGTTCAGGTACACTGCGAGGGGAAGCGGAACCGGGGCGGTGGGCCTTCGGAAGTGAGCAAGGGTGCCGACGAGTGGAAGCGGCGTGCCAGACAGTGGGTATGAGCTGATGCAGACAAACGCGGACCAGACAAGGCCGGAAGATCAGATCGAATCCGGGGACAATGAGCAGGATCGTTCGTCCGGCGGGCAGGATGCATCGGCCGAGTCGGCGCCGAGTTTGGCGCCTGAGCCGGCGATCAGCGAGTCCATGAACGCGGAGATTGAAGCGGCAATGGCCGAGTTGAGCGCAGAACCGCCCGCTTCGACGCGAGCGATTCGTGGTCCTCGCGTGGTGCAGGCCGGTCGTGAGTACCGCAAGGGGACGGTCGTGTCGGTGGGGCCGACGGATGTGTTTATCGAGTTCGGACCCAAGGAACTGGGAGTCGTCGAGCGCGTCAACTGGCGTGAGGGAGAACCGATTCCGGCGGTCGGTGAGGAAACCGAAGTCATCGTGCTGCGGCGGGACGATAACGAGGGGATCTATATCTGCTCGCGTCCCGGGGCGGTGCAGAAGGCCGACTGGGAGATGCTCGAAGCCGGGCAGGATGTTGAGGCTCGCGTCACCGGGACGAACAAGGGCGGGCTTGAGCTGGAGGTGGCGGGGCATCGTGCGTTCATGCCCGCCAGCCAGGTTTCGTTTGAGCACATCACGGACTTGTCCGTGTTCGTGGGCGAGAAGATGACCTGCCGCGTGCAGCGGGTCGATCGGCGTGGCAAGGGAAACATCGTGCTGAGTCGGCGCGAGCTGCTGGCCGAAGAGCGCCAGGCAAAGGCGGCCAAGTTGCGCGAGACGCTGACGGAAGGCGCGGTCGTCGAGGGTACGGTTCGAAAGATCATGCCGTTTGGCGCGTTTGTGGATCTCGGCGGAGTGGACGGTCTGGTGCACATCTCCGACTTGTCACACGATCGCGTGGGGCACGGTGAAAAGCACGTGGAGCGCCACGTCAAGGAGGGGCAGCACGTCAAGGTGCAGGTGCTCAAGCTCGACTGGGAAAACAACCGGATCTCGCTGGGGATCAAACAGCTCGAAGCCGATCCATTTGCCCAGGCGGCCAGTGAGATCGCTGAAGGGGCCGTCGTCACCGGCAAGGTGACCAAGATTCTTGAGTTTGGATGTTTTGTCGAGATTGCACCCGGCGTTGAGGGACTGGTGCACATTTCCGAGCTTGACTGGAAGCGTGTGAACAAGGTCGAAGATGTTGTTCGACTCGATGAGGTGATCAACGTCAAGGTGTTGCGGATCGACAAGGACAGCCGCAAGGTCTCGCTGAGCCTCAAGGCGACGAAGGAACCCCCGCAGCGCGAAGGCGGCGGGCGTGGCCAGCGTGATGCTCGCTCGGCCGACCAGATTCTCAAGGAGACCCCGGCGTTGCGTCGCCTGCGTGCGAAGTTTCAGCAGGGAGGCGGGTTGAAAGGTGGACTCGGCTAAGCCTGAGGCTTGTCTGAAAGAGCGTGTTTCCCGGCAAAACGCCGGGAATGCGACGCATCTTACCGCAACTCAGGTCGGGCTGGTCATCATCATTGCGCTTGGCTTTGCGTGCATCGGTCTCATGACGGTGCTGCTGACGGCCGTGTCTGGTACGCGCGGTTCGCGCGGGCGCGCGCTGGCGGACGGGCTTTTGAGCTGGGGGACGATTGGATTTGTTGTGGGTTGTCCGCTGGCGTGCGTGGTGATCTGGCGCGTGCTTGGTCGTATCCGCGATCGATACGGCTTGAACCAGCGGACGTATTCACTGTTGCTGTTTGCGTCGTGGATCCTCATTGGCACGCTGGGTGCGTTTCTGGCATGGGGATGGGCGGCGCTTCTGGCGCTCCATTTTGCGTGGGGCGCGCTGGTGCCTCTGGGGATGGGTCTGATCACCCACGGATTGACGCGACGCGTGGGCGTGGAGCTGCATTGTGCACGATGCGGGTATGCCCATGACGACGAGCTTGAGGTTTGTCCCGAGTGCGGGGCCGACTGGAACGGGCGCGGGTCGTTGCTTGAGGGCAGGCTTGAGCGCTCGCGTGTGATGGTGAGTGTCGGGATTGCAGTTCTGGTTCTGGCGCTGGTGTTGACGATTCGGCCGTTGGTCGTGCATGTGGTCAGTCCGCTGGTCCCGACGCGCGTGCTCATCGCGCAGGTGGGTTCGGGGGCCACTTACTCACCGGATGTGTGGAATGAGCTGTCGAGTCGGTCGTTGACGCCGGAGCAGGAGCAGCGTCTGGCCGACGCGTTGCTGGATCGTCGTCTGCATGTCGGCTCGCTTGACCTGGCATCCAATGCGTGGCTTGAGCAAAGGGTGGCGAAGGGGCAGATTCGTGTCGAGTCGATCGAGCGGTATTTCCGGGAGATGGTTGAGCTTGATCTGCGCGGGGCGGCAAAGGCGCGGGTCGGCGAGACGATTCGGATCGAGGCGTTGGTTGAGAATCGAACGACGCCTTGGTCGGGCGTTGGAGTTCGGATCTTCTTTGCGGGCTTTTCGGTTGACGGTGAGCCCGTGCCAGGCACGCGGATGGAGCAGCGGGCATCGGTGTATGTATTTGATGAGTGGAGCGTGAAGCGCAAGCCCGGCGCTGAGTTGCCCGCAGTTGAGGTGCAGGCGACCCGGCCGGGCGTGATCGCGGTGGAGGCCGAGGCATGGTTGATTTTCGCGCCCGAAGCGGCCTTGGGGTGGGGGCGCGCCTGGGACGAAGACGGCAGGCCGATCATTCCGCCGGGAGTGCTGTGGACCGAGTCGGTGAAGCTGAGGCACGAGATCGTCGTGGAATAGCCCGGGATCGCGCCAGGAGCGATGCGAACCGCCGGGCGTGTGAGCAGGGCGTCGTCGGAAGGGGTCAGTCAGACGAGTTTTCGCCGGCGGATTGTTGTCCTTGTTCGCTCGCGTTGCGGTTCTTGTTTTTGCCCTTCTTCGGTCGGCGCACGGGGCGGCGTGCTTCGGCGGGCGCGACCTGGCCTCCCATGAGTCGCAGGGCTTCTTCGACGTCCTTGTCGCCCCGGCCGGAGAGATTGACGACGAGATCCGCCTCTTTGGGCATCTCGGCAGCAAGCTTGAGCGCATGCGCGACGGCATGAGCCGATTCGAGCGCGGGGATGATCCCCTCGGTGCGTGCGAGCACGAGGAAGGCGTCGAGTGCTTCTGCGTCGGTGATGGAGACGTATTCGACCCGTCCGGCATCCTTCCACTGGCTGTGTTCGGGGCCGACGCCGGGGTAGTCGAGTCCGGCCGAGCACGAGTGGACCGGGGCGGTCTGGCCGTTGTCATCCTGGAGGACGTAACTGAGCGAGCCGTGAAGGATGCCTGGAGAGCCGAAGCAGAGCGGAGCGGCGTGCTGGCCGAGGCTGCTGGCCGTGCCTCCGGCTTCGACGCCGATGAGGCGCACCTGGTCCTCAAGGAACGGGAAGAAGATGCCTGCGGCATTGGAGCCTCCGCCGACGCAGGCGACGACGGCATCGGGCAGCCTCTGGATGTGGCGCAGCGACTGGGCCTTGGTTTCGCGGCCGATGATCGACTGGAAATCGCGCACGATCATGGGAAATGGGTGAGGACCGACGACCGAGCCGATGATGTAGTGTGTTGTCTCGACCGAGCCCATCCAGTCACGCATCGCCTCGTTGGTAGCGTCCTTGAGCGTGCGTGAACCGGATTCGACGGGAATGACGCGGGCGCCGAGCATCTGCATGCGCGTGACGTTGAGGTGCTGACGGCGCATGTCTTCTGAGCCCATGTAGACATCGCATTCGAGCCCGAGGTGGGCGCAGGCTGTGGCAGTGGCGACGCCGTGCTGACCGGCGCCGGTTTCGGCGATGACCCGGTGCTTGCCCATCTTGATGGCGAGCAGCCCCTGCCCGAGGGCGTTGTTGATCTTGTGGGCACCGGTGTGGGCGAGGTCTTCCCGCTTGAGCCAGATCGTGGCGCCCTTCCCCTTTTCGAGATTGGTGCGGAGATGGCGCGTCAGACCGGATGCCTTGTACAGGGGAGTGGGGCGGCCGACGTATGTGGAGAAAAGATCGCGGAGCTCGGCCCAGAACTGGTCGTTGGTGCGAACGCGCTCATATGTCTCCGCGAGCTGGCTGATCGCGGCAACAAGGGTTTCCGGGACGTACGCCCCGCCGAAGGAGCCAAATCGGCCGTCGGGCGTGGGCAGGTGTGAGAGGGTCGTGGCTGTGTCAGTTTCGGGCATTGTGGATGAGTGTATGAGGTGCAAGTCAGGGGGTAAGGTGTGGCCGATCGTTCCCTGCATTCTCCCCTGCTTTGGACCATGGGAGAATCGGCCCCTCCCGCATGGCGGGCTCGTCCTCCCCCGTGCAGGGGGCTCAGGGGGATGGCTCACGTCGGGGTCATGTTTCGGCAGGTTCGGGAAGGTGATCAACTACCCGGCCGTCGAGCAGACGCACGACACGATCGGCACGCTCGGCAATGACGGGATCGTGCGTGACCATGATCATCGTCAGTCCTTGACTCTTTTGCAGCTGTTCAATCGAGTCGAGGATTGCATGGCCGGTCTTGCGGTCGAGATTGCCCGTCGGCTCGTCGGCCAGCAGGATGCGTGGCTCATTGATGAGCGCACGGGCAATGGCGACGCGTTGACGCTCGCCGCCTGAAAGCTCGCGCGGGCGGTGGCGCAGGCGGTGGGAAAGCCCGAAAGCGTCGAGCAGCGCCTCGGCCCGTGCGCGCGCCTCGCGGCGGTGCGCCATGTACCCGAAACGCCCGTGCAGAACCATTGAGCCGATGGTGATGTTTTCGACGATGTTCAGCTCGGGCAGCAGGTGGTAGAACTGGAAGACAAACCCGATGTCGCGGCTGCGATAGTGATTGAGCTGGGCGGCCGACATGGTTGAGAGATCGCGTCCTTCGTAGATGATCTGTGGCGGGGTGATCGTGTGGTGTGGTTCACCGCATTCGGGGCAACTTGTTCGCGTGCCGGGGGAGTGTTTGCGCGGATGTCCACATCGGCGACACACGCGGCTGGCCTGGGCGGGCGAGTCGGGGCGATCAAGTCCCCCGAGCAGGTGGAGCAGTGTGCTTTTGCCCGAGCCTGAGGCGCCGAGCACTGCGAGCCACTCGCCGCGTTGCACGTCAAGGTCCACGCCGCGCAGGACGGGGACACCGACACGACCCAGGCGATAGGTCTTGTGCAGTGTGCGTGCGGCGAGAATGGGTGAGGCGTCGGACATTGCTTATTCGAATCTGAGGGCCTTGACCGGGTCCATGCGAGCAGCGCGCACGCTTGGAATCGCGGCGCCGATGACGCACGTCAGCACGCCGGCGAGGAGGACGACTGCGGCATGAGGCCAGCTCATCTCGTTTGGCACCTCGATGAAGTAGTAGACGCTCGGGTCCCAGATGACGATGCCGGTGGTACGGCCGATCCAGTCGTGGATTGGGTTGATGTTGTGAACGATGACCCATGCGAGCAGCACACCGAGGGTTGAACCGACGGTGCCGATGACGAGCCCGTAGCGCAGCCACAGCCAGGCGATGCCCGCCCACCCTGCGCCCAGGGCGCGGAGGATACCGATGTCCCTGGTTTTCTCGCTGACCATGCTCCAGAAGATGCTGAGCACGAGGAAGACGTTGGTAAAGCAGACGATGCCGAAGATGAACAGGACGAGCCCGGTTTCCTTCTTGACGGCGGAGATGAGGGTCCGGTTCTTCTCCTGCCAGGTGTTGATGACGATGTTGAAGGCATCGGGCACTTCCCCTCGGTGGGCTTCGGCGAAGCGTTGATACACGCTTTGGCAGGTGGCGGCGAGCGCGTCGGATTCAACCCCCTCGCGCCCGCGGACGAGCACGTTGGTGACGCGCGCGGGGTCTATGCCGATGACGCGGGGCGGAGCGGGGATCTGCTCGCCGGTTTCGGGATCGACGATTGTGTCGAACGGGCCGGCGGGCTCGATGCGTTCGGCGCGGTCCATGTTGAGCATGGATTGAAGCGCGTCGAGGCGTACGAGGACGATCTGTGAGTCGGCGTCGTAGATTCCGCTCTGGAACTCGTTGGCGACGGGAAAGGTGCGTGTGATTGCATCGGCGAAGCGGCCGTTGGAGTCAAGGGCGAGGAGTGTCAGCGCGAGGCTGCCGTTTCGGGGCATGAAGATATTTTCAACGTCGATGCTCCCGGTCGAGGTTGGTCGCATCGCTGTGAGGGGGACATAGCCGCCCCAGGACTGACGATGATTGAGCCCGGTGACTTCGATGCCGGGGACGACTGCCGGTTCGGGTCCGAGCCCGTCGTCGCGCGTCAGCATGAGCCCGTTTTTTTCAACACGTGCGAGAAAGTCCGGGTCGGTGTGCTCGGGCAGGCGCAGGTCCTGTCGGTCGAAGTCTTTCGGGGTTGGTTGGTCGAGTGGACGCCAGTAGAGTGTTTCGGCGTACCCGGTGACGCGGTCGAAGCTGGGCCCGTCGACGCCGCGGATGGAGACGGCCTGCAGCTGATCGTCGGGCAGGCGAATCATGCCAAAGGTCTCGATGATGGGAGCGGCGGCTTCGACGTCGGGCTGCTGCTCGAGCCGCTCGATGAGGTCTTCGTAGTAGGCGAATCCGACGTTTGGCCAGGTGATGGCGACGTCGCCGATGAGCGTGCGGCCGGACTCCATGAGCGTCTTGAGAAACCCGCCCATGACCGACCAGGTGACGAGGATGGTGGCGGTTGACAGCATGACAGCCACCAGCGAGAGCAGAGGCATGATCTTGCTGGTCAGGTAGCGCCGATTGAGGAGCGATTGATACACGTCGGCGTGGTCTCCCGGGAATCATCGGCCTCGCACGGCGCTGAGGCAGAGGATCTCAAAGGCAATATGGGCTGCGAGCAGCGCGGTGTTCTGGGCGACGTCTCGATCGGGCAGGACTTCGACCACGTCCGCGCCGACGATGTTGAGGCCGGCAAGTGAGCGGAGAATCGCGAGAATCTCGGTGGAACTGAATCCTCCGATGCTTGGGGTGCCGGTGCCTGGGGCAAAGGCAGGATCGATCACGTCGATGTCAAAGGTGAGATAGGCAGGGGCGTCTTGAAGCTCGGCGAGGAACTTGGCGAGCGTTTGCGGGCCGGTGTTGAGCCACTGTTCGCGTGTCACGATGGTCACGCCGTGGTTTCGGGCAAAGTCGAGGTCGGTCGCGGTGTTGAGTGGGCCCTTGATGCCGATGGAGATCATGCGATTGGGGTCGATCAGTCCGCGTTCGATGGCTCGGATGAACGGGCTTGCGTGCCCCCAGCGTTCGCCCCAGACGCTGTCCACGGTGTCGAGGTGACTGTCGAAGTGGATGAGGGCAAGCCCGCCATCGGGTGAACCGATGCGTTGCCATGTGGCTTCGATGTTGGCGTAGGCGATGGAGTGGTCGCCGCCGAGTGCGAGCAGGCGAGTGTGTGCAGGATCGGCCAGTTCGGCAGCCCATGCGGCGACGGTTTCAAGCATCTCGGCGGGGTGGTAGGGCTTGACGGGCGCATCGCCGGCGTCGGCCAGGCTGAGCAGTTCGCACACGTCCACGGCATGGGGGATCGAGTATCGCTTGAGGTATTGGGAGGCATCGCGGATGGCGCGGGGCCCGAAGCGTGCGCCGGGGCGGAAGGTGACACCGGTGTCGTAGGGCACGCCGTAGATGGCCCAGTCGACGGGCTTGGACTCCTCGCTCACATACTCGAGGCGTGGATAGCGTGCAAAGGTGGCGATGCCGGCAAACCGTGGCTGGACCCGAGCGTCTGGCAGTTGCGTTCGCAGATGAGTCATCGGGAGATGGTAGCGAGGAGCGGCGGAGAGCTTTGTCATTGCAGGCAAATCGTCCAAAAGACCTCATTGTCGGTTTGTGCGCGATACGATGAGAGTGCGGCCACGCGGTCGAGACAGGAGGCCCTCATGCTCTCCGGAAGTATTACCATTCAGAAGCTGCTCGGGGCGATGAAGAAGCTTGACGCTTCGGACCTGCACATCAAGGTGGGGATTCCGCCGACGTATCGCATCGGGGGGCGTTTGAGGCCGATCGAGTCGGATCCGCTGACGGAGGAAGAGGCCGATCACTTGCTCGATCCGATCATCGAGCCGGCCAAGATGGAGCGATACAACAAGACGGGCAATCTGGACTTTGCCTGGCACCTTCCGGATGGCGATCGGTTTCGGATCAACGTTTTTCGCTCGGGCAATCACACGCATGCGGCGATTCGGCGGGTCAAGGCCGAGATTCCCGATTACAACGATCTGCACCTGCCGCCGGTGTATGAGCGGCTGGTCAACGAAACGAGCGAGGGGCTCATTCTGGTCGTTGGAGTGACGGGGTGCGGCAAGTCGTCAACACAAGCGGCGATGGTCAATCAGGTGAATCTTACGCGCAGCGAGAACATCATCACGGTGGAAGACCCGGTCGAGTATCGGTTTACGCCGGCCAAGTCGATCATCTCGCAGCGTGAGATCGGTATCGACGTGGAGAGCTTTCCCGTGGCGCTTCGGTACGTGGTGCGCCAGGACCCGGACGTGATCTTCATCGGCGAGATGCGCGACCATGAGACGGTGCTCAGCGCGATCCAGGCAGCCGAGACGGGGCACCTGGTGTTCGCGACCTTGCACACGGCCGACACGATGCAGGCGTTCGGGCGCATGCTCGAGTTTTTCCCGGAAAGCGAGCGTGACTTCATCCGCAGCTCGCTGGCGTCGAGCCTTCGGGCGATTCTGGCGCAGCGACTGTTGCCGGCAGTGCCCGGGTTTGAGACCAAAGTCGTGCCTGCCACGGAGGTGTTGCTTTTCAACACGACGGTGCGTGAGCATGTGCGTGAGAATCAGGAAGAGGACTTGCCGGCCATCATCAACTCATCGCGCGGTGAAGGCATGCACAGCTTCACTCAGTCTCTTGCCGATCTGGTCAACAAGGAGTGGATCGATCTTCCCACGGCGATGGACTATGCGCCCAATCGGGAGGCGCTGCAGAGCATGGTGCGTGGCCTGGAAGTCAAGGCATCGACACTCGTAGGTCGCATCCGCCAGAAGGGGTCGTGAGATCGACCGGATTGGGCGTGCTCAGGCGAGCAGGTCCCTGAGCACGGTGCCGGCGACGTCGGTGAGGCGGAAGTGTCGGCCCTGGAACTTGTATGTCAGCTTTTCGTGGTCGATGCCGAGCAGGTGGAGCATGGTGGCGTGCAGGTCGTGCACGCTGACGGGGTTTTCGACGATGTTGTAACCGAAGTCGTCGGTTTTTCCCCAGGTGACTCCGGGTTTGACGCCGCCTCCGGCCATCCACATGGTAAAGCACTTTGGATGATGGTCGCGGCCGTAGTTGTCCTTGGTGAGCGGGCCCTGGCAGTAGACGGTGCGCCCGAACTCGCCGCCCCAGACGACGAGCGTCTCATCGAGCAGTCCGCGGCGGCGCAGGTCCTTGATCAGAGCGGCCTGGGGCTGATCGGTCATGCGTGTCTGTTCACGGATTTCGCGTGGGAGATTGCCGTGGGCGTCCCAGCCGCGGTGATAGAGCTGGATGAAGCGCACGCCTCGCTCGGCGAGCCTGCGTGCAAGCAGACAGTTGGCAGCAAAGGTGCCTGGGGTCCTGGAATCCGGGCCGTAGAGGTTGAAGGTCTCCTCGGGCTCGTCGGAGAGATCGGTCAAATCCGGGACGGACATCTGCATGCGATAGGCCATTTCATACTGGGAGACGCGGGTGAGGATCTCAGGGTCGCCGGTGCGCTCAAACTCCTTGCTGTTGAGTGCCGCGACCGCGTCGAGCATGCGGCGTCGGTCGTGCCTTGCCATGCCTTTGGGGTTGCGAAGAAAGAGCACGGGGTCTGCCGCGGCGCGGAATTGCACGCCCTGGTGTTCGCTGGGCAGGAAGCCTGATCCCCACAGGCGCGAGTAAAGCGCCTGCATGTTGCCGAAACCCTGGCTGATGAGCACGACAAAGGTCGGCAGGCTGTCGTTTTCGCTTCCGAGTCCGTAGCTGAGCCAGGCACCCATGCTGGGGCGGCCGGGCTGTTGGTGTCCGGTCTGGAAGAAGGTGATGCCGGGATCGTGATTGATCGCCTCGGTGTGCATCGAGTAAATCACGCACAGCTCTTTGGCAACCGATGCGGTGTGGGGATAGAGCTCACTGACCCACAGCCCGTCCTGGTTGTTGGGGTACTTGTGGAACTTGAAGATGGACGGTGCGACGGGCAGGCGCGATTGGCCGCTCGTCATGGTGGTGATGCGCTGGCCCATGCGGATTGAATCGGGCAGATCCTTGTCAAACTGCTCGGAGAGACTGGGTTTGTAGTCGAACAGGTCGAGTTGTGAGGGAGCGCCACACATGTGCAGGAAGATGACGCGCTTTGCCCTGGGAGCGAAGTGGGGGAGCCCCAGCGGACTCAGCCCGGTGGGCAGAGCCTTGGAGTTGCGAGGGTCGATGCTGGCGATGGCCGACGGCACGAGCAGCGAGCCCAAGGCTGCGGTTCCCAGCCCTCTGGCGGTGCGCGAAAAGAACTG
>RFGK01000164.1 GCA_003697045.1 Planctomycetota bacterium | reverse complement strand
TCGTCCGATTCAACCTCGAACGTGTAAAGCCCGGGGAAGTCAACATCCACATACCCCTCGAAGACCGCCCCGAGATTGTTCGCAAGCCAGCCGGTTGCGAAGATGCCCGACGTGGCCGGGTAGTCGATGTTCGGCACCACGTCCGAGTTGAGCGGGGTCAATGTGCTGAAATCCGGCAGCATCGTCGGCGAGTCCAGCAGGTAATAGTCAACCGCCACACCCGGCTGAGGATTCGCCGGGTTGTCCGGATTCCGCAGCGCGCTCACGTCGACGGTAACCGTGCCGGTCTGGCCATCGTTGATCGTGTAGGTGAAAATGTCCGTGCCGACAAAGCTGGGTGCGGGCGTGTATTGCACCAGGTCAAACGGTGAAGACGGCACGATCACCGCCGTGCCTCCGTTGGGCGTCGGCGACTGCACGCTGACCAGCTCAGGTACGCCGCAGCTCGCGCCGGCATCGTTGGCAAGCACATCAATGTTCACCGGAGCACTCTGGATCGTCGCAGCGTTGTCATCGACTACGACCAGGTCAGACCCCGTCGTCGTGATGCAGCTCGCCGCATTCACGCGAGCCGTGATCACATCCTGCACTCGCGAGTGGAACTGAAGCACGATGTTGCGAAGTCCGCCCGAGCAGAGGTGGCAGTAGCTCATGATCGTGCCGCCCCAGGCGCTGGAGCAGTCGCCGTTGCCGCACCCGTCGATCGGCGGGTTGTAGTCATGCGTATGCGCCGAGCCGAAGTTGTGTCCCAGCTCGTGCGGCACCACGATGATGTCCCAGTTGGCGTTGCTGTGGTCCTGCGGCGGATTCGGGAACGAACCGTTGAGGCTCCCAGACACTCCGTACCCAAGGTTGTTCGAGCACAGCACGTTCAGGTATGCCACGCCGCCGCCGAGATTACGCCCCGACAACCCATGCACAACCACCCGCGAGATGTGCCCCATGTTCGCAAGCCACTCGGCCCGGACCTGGTCCAGAAAATCGCTCAGCCCGCCGCTGTACGGGTCCGTGTTCGTGCTCCACACACGCAGGAAGCCCACGCTGATCGATGTGTTCACGTCGCGCTCGTAGATCGTCGAGGTTGCCCCCAGCAGCGTCATGGCATAGTCGGACGAGGCGTTCGTGTTGCCGCCGAACAGAGAGCTTGTGAACTCATAGTCCGTATCCACAGCGATCGTTGCGAGATTACAGCCGGTGCCGCGCGCGTCACGCGCATCAAACATGGGAAGCTCGTCAATGCCCTTCGCATCGTCGGCAAACTGGTTGAGCTTCGGGTCCTCATCGTCATACGCACAAAAATCGTTGCTCGTCGCAGTCAGATCAAGGTTGCTCGTCACCACCACTTCGTGCTCCGGGCCGAGCAGACCCGCATACGGCCCGGTCGTGATCGAAAAGAACTCATCCCTCAACGACACGAACCCGTTGATGCCCCACTGCCCGACCGCAATGAACACCAGCGAATCCTCGTCCTGGCCGACGATCGTTCCCTTCAGCAGCACCAACCCGGTGTCACCAATCGGCACCTCACCCTGATCGGTCATTTCCACGACCTGGCCTCCCGGAGCAAGCACCGAGAAGCGCGTCACATCAAGGGCAAAGCGCCCCGCATCGGCCAGCGGAAAATCCTCCAGCACCGTCGACTCGCCCAATGCCAGCGCGCTGAGCTGATCGTGGTCAAGCAGTTCCGTGGCAGTCGGAAGATCGGCAATCGCCCAGGCGCACGGAAACGCCAAGACAGCCGAGACACTCATAAGACGAGACAGATTCATCACGTTCCAAACCCCTTGTCTGATAAAAGAAAACCCAAGACCCGATGCCGGCCTCACCCCTCAGTTCGGCCGTTCTCCCCCCGGGTCTGTTTGACGAGTGTGCAAACCCCTCGCAGAAGCAACACGCCCACCCTCACAGCGAGCCTTGCTCCCGATAACTGATACATCCCCCTCCCGCGCTCCGGCGCGGTATCCTCACGAGCTACTCTCCGTTACTCAGGAGTTGGGAAAGTGGTTCCACCCGCCAAGGTATTCTCACCAGCAACATGCGCGAAATCGACATGCCACCGGTCATGTTTGGGAAAGGTTGGTTATTTCATGTTCAGAAAGTGGATTCTCGCTCTCCTCATTCTGGGGGTCACAATGCCCGCCTTTGCTCTGCCCCAGCTCGAAGATGCTGACCAGACCGACCAGACGCAACCCGAATCCGATGAGCCAGAATCCGACGAGCAAGAGTCGTCGCGCATCGAGCACGTCATCTCCGGCCTGCGCCTCCGGTCCATCGGCCCGGCGCTGATGTCCGGCCGCATCGCCGATCTCGCGGTCGACCCGACCAACAACAGCCGCTTCTTCATCGCCGTCGCCTCCGGAGGCGTGTGGCGCACCACCGATGCCGGCACCACCTTCACGCCCGTCTTCGACGCGCACGGCTCCTACTCCATCGGATGCGTCACCATCGACCCCAACAACCCAAACGTCGTCTGGGTCGGCACCGGCGAAAACAACTCGCAGCGATCCGTCTCATTCGGCGACGGCGTCTACAAGTCCGTCGACGGCGGCGACTCCTGGAAAAACGTCGGCCTCAACAACAGCGAACACATCGGCATGATCACCATTGACCCCCGCGACTCCGACATCGTCTATGTCGCCGCGCAGGGACCTCTCTGGAGCGCCGGCGGCGACCGCGGACTCTACAAAACCACCAACGGCGGAAAAAGCTGGGAACTCATCCTCGAAATCTCCGAAAACACCGGCGTCAACGAAATCCACCTCGATCCGCGCAACCCCGATACGCTCTACGCCTCCTCCTATCAGAGACGCCGCCATGTGTGGACACTCATCAACGGCGGGCCGGAATCCGCAATCTACAAATCCACCGACGCCGGCGCGACGTGGCGCAAGCTCTCCAGAGGAATCCCCTCCGTAGACAAGGGACGCATCGGATTGGCAATCTCCCCGGCCAATCCCGACATTCTCTACGCCATCATCGAAGCAGCCGAAGGAAAAGGCGGCGTGTTCCGCTCCACCGACCGCGGCGAAAGCTGGGAAAAACGCTCGTCCTACATGGCAACCAGCCCCCAGTACTACAACGAACTCGTCCCCGATCCCCATGACCCCCATCGCGTCTATTCACTCGACACGTTCCTGCATGTCTCCGAAAACGGCGGACGCACATTTGCTCGCGTGCCCGGTTCAAACCGGCACGTCGATGACCACGCCCTCTGGATTGACCCCGACAACACCGACCACATGCTCGTCGGATGCGACGGCGGGCTCTACGAAACCTTCAACCGCGGCTCCACCTGGCGCTTCTGCGAAAACCTGCCAATCACCCAGTTCTACAAAATCGCCGTCGACAACTCCGAACCGTTCTACTACGTCTACGGCGGCACCCAGGACAACGCCACCCTCGGCGGACCGTCACGCACCACCGATCGCGCCGGCATCACCAACGCCGACTGGTTCATCGTCGTCGGGGGAGACGGCTTCGAGCCTCAGGTCGATCCGGTCGATCCCAACATCGTCTACGGACAATGGCAATACGGCGGACTCGTCCGCTTCGACCGCCGATCCGGCCAGAACGTCTCCATCGTTCCGCGCGAAGCGCCGGGACAGGCACCTCAGGTCTTCAACTGGGATTCGCCTCTGCTCATCAGCCCTCATTCCAACACACGCCTCTACTTCGGCGGACGCCGCCTCTACCGCTCCGACGATCGCGGCGAAAACTGGACCGCCATCTCCGACAACCTCACCCGAGGCATCGACCGGAACACGCTCGAAGTCATGGGTGTCATCCAGAAACCCGAAGCAGTCGCCAAGCACGACTCCACCTCAATCTACGGCAACTCCGTCGCGCTGAGCGAGTCTCCCTTCGTCGAAGGACTCATCTACGTCGGCACAGACGACGGCCTCATCCACACCACCGAAGACGGCGGGAAAACCTGGCGCACCCTCAAGGTCGAACAGATCGAAGGCGTGCCCGAGCTGACTTACGTCTCATGCCTTCGCGCCTCGGACACCAACGCCGATACCGTCTTTGCAACCTTCGACAATCACAAGCAGGGCGACTTTACCCCCTATGTCTACCGCTCCGACGATCGCGGACGCACATGGACTTCCATCGCCGGCGATCTCCCCGAACGGCACGTCGCCTATGCGATCGTGCAGGATGACGTCGATGAGAACCTGCTCTTTCTTGGCACCGAGTTTGGCGCATTCTGCACCCTCGACGGGGGGTCTGCGTGGCACAAGCTCAAGGGAATGCCCACCATCGCAGCACGCGACATCGAGATTCAGCGCCGTGAGCATGATCTCGTGATCGGCACCTTCGGCCGCGGGTTCTACATCCTCGACGACTACACGCCCTTGCGCCATCTCTCGGAACAAGCGCTGGACGCCCAGGCCGTCCTCTTCAACGTGCGCGATCCGAAGCTCTATTTCGAACGTTCGCGCCTCGGCAACCGCAACGGCCGAGGCTGGCAGGGCTCGACCATGTACGCCGCGGACAATCCGCCCTATGGCGCGGTCTTTTCCTTCTTCCTGCGCGACACGTTTGAGACTCTCGCCGAACAGCGAGCCGAGGCGCAGAAGAAGGACGACTGGGAATACCCGACCATCGAACAGCTGCGCGCCGAGGATCTTGAGCGCGAGCCCCGCGTGTTGCTGATCGTGCGCGACCGCGAAGGCAGTGTCGTTCGCCGTCTCGTCGCCTCACGAAAGAAAGGATTTCACCGAGTCGCATGGGATCTGCGCTATCCCTCATGGATGCCGATCTCGTTCACGCCCGCCAATCTTGATCCGTGGGACGATCGACCCAGCGGCCCCGTCGCCGCTCCCGGCCCTTACACCGTCGAACTGGCACTGGAAGCAGCGGGCAAGATCGAAAACCTCGCCGGCCCCGTTGAGTTCGAGCTCTCGGCCCTGGGCCTTGGTGCACTCGAGCCGACCGACCGCGACGCGCTGCACGCCTTCCAGATGAAGGTCGGCCGACTGCAGCGGGCGATGCTCGGAACCGCCCGCGCACTCGATGACGCTCAACATCGTCTGCGCCATCTCCGACAGGCCATCCTCGAAACACCCGCTGCCGACCCGGCGCTGGCCGAGCGCGAAGAAGCGCTGCGGCTGAAGGTTGAGGAGTTGATCGTTCGTCTGAGCGGCAATCCAACCATCGCCCGCCAGGATGAGCCGCAGGAAGCGAGCATCCAGGACCGCGTCCAGTCCATCGTGGCGCGCCTGTGGAACGGTGCAGTGGCACCGGCCGAAAGCGATCAAGCGCAATACCGCTATGCCGGCCAGGCCTTTGCCGACCTGCTCGCTGCAACAAGAACACTGCTCGAGTGGGACATCCCCTCACTCGAAGCCGATCTGGAGGCAGCCGGCGC
>RFGK01000163.1 GCA_003697045.1 Planctomycetota bacterium | reverse complement strand
CTGCACGCTGTTCGCGTGGAGTTCTTCGAGAACTCGGGTGATGCGGGTCTGATTGTTCGTTTGGGTTACGGTTTGGGCACGCCGGCGACGATTCCGGCCTCGGACTGGTTCTATTCCACCGAGCAGCCGTGTGTGGCGGACTTCAACGGCGATGGAACGCTGGACTTCTTCGATGTGCTCGGGTTCCTGGACGCGTTCTCGGCCAATGACCCGGCAGCGGACATCAACTCTGACAACATGTTCGACTTCTTCGACGTGCTTGCGTTCCTTGATCTCTTCTCGGCCGGCTGTCCATAACTTCG
Source organism: Planctomycetota bacterium (assembly GCA_003697045.1). Taxonomy (GTDB): domain Bacteria; phylum Planctomycetota; class Phycisphaerae; order Phycisphaerales; family UBA1924; genus J022. The sequence continues at coordinate 7,864 of RFGK01000163.1, read as the reverse complement.
GTCGGTCTGAGCGCCAACAAGTGCCCGGTCGCATCACAGTGCGGCCGGGCTTTCTTTTTTGTACGGATGCGTTTTGAAACTCGAGCGCGGATGAGACGCTGCCAAAGCGGACGTCATGCGCCGGGTGCGTGGTCCGGACGGCTTGGCCCGAGCCTCAGGCCCGGCGTGTTCGGCGTTGTCAATGAACGGTGCGGGTGGGATTCGAACCCACGAGACTCTTTCAAGTCTGCACGATTTCAAGTCGTGTGCCTTCAACCGCTCGGCCACCGCACCGGTGCCCGCCCACAAGCATACGGGCGGGTCGGCAGAGTCTATGGACGCGCGGGCCCGTCTTGCGAGCCGACGGGTGGATCACGGGTCTGGCGCATGAGCGTGGCGGGTTGAATCTCTGCGAGCATCGGCCTGCATGGCGGCGAAGCGAGAGGGCTGCCGATCTTGATGGATCTACCGCTCCCTCTTGTAGAAGGGCAACGCGACGATCTGCCCTTCGATCATCGCCTTGCCCGCGTCGATGAGCGCCGCGGTCCCGGGCTCGGCATGCTCGATTGCGACATACCCCATTGCAATCGGGCGCTCCAGCGTCGGGCTCAGACATCCGCTTGTGACCTGGCCTGCAGGCTGATTGGCGATCATGATCGGCATGCCCTGCCGCGGGGTCCGCCGACCTTCGCAAACAAGACCTACGAGCTTTCGTTTTGGCCCGCCGGCGTCCTGCGCAGCGAGCAGAGCCTGCTGACCGATGAACATCTCCCCGTCTGCCTCGGTCGATTTGTCCATCGCGATTGCAAAATCAAGCCCTGTTTCCAGCGCATTGATGTTTTCCTCGAGCTCGTGCCCATACAGGGGCATGCCTGCTTCCAGCCGAAGCGTGTCACGCGCACCAAGCCCGATCGGCTTGATCTCCGCATCGGGCGCATCGATTTTGACATCGGCCAGCAGGAGCTTCATGGCCATCGGCACGGCCTTGGCGGGCAGAATCACCTCCACGCCATCTTCACCGGTATATCCCGTGCGACTGACAATCAGTTTCATGACGAGCAGGTTCTTGGTTGTGAACCAGTACCGCTTGAGTGTGGGGATTTCGGACGAGATCTTGCTGATCCGGTCCATGATTTTCGGGCCCTGCAGGGCGACCATTGCGGTCTCGAAGGTGTTGTCGATGATCCTGGCCTTCCAGCCGCGAGATTCGCGCACCTGCTCGAAATGCCCGAGCAGCTTTTCGCGATTCGAGGCGTTGACGACGACGGTAAACTCATCCTCATCGTGGCGCATCACGATGACGTCATCGCGGATCCCGCCCTGTTCGTTGCACACGAGAGAGTATCGGCACTGTCCGTGCTTCATGTTTCCGATGCGTCGGGAGCAGACGTGTTCGAGCAAGCGACGCGCGTGCAGGCCGCTGATATTGACGCGACCCATGTGCGAGACATCAAACAAGCCCCCGGATCGACGCACCTGCAGGTGCTCCTGCTGGATGCCCGTGTAGCGAATGGGCATGTGCCAGCCGGCGAAGTCGACGAGCTGCGCGCCATTCTTGACGTGAAAGTCGTGAAGTGGAGACTGGTGCACCTTCGATCCTCCCGCATCCTCCGCCGTTCCGGGGCGAAGCGTTCCTGCCTTGCGACATCTGCCGTATCAGGGCCGCGGTGTCGGCCCGGTTGACCCGAAGTACGTCGGCCCATACGTGTGAGCAGCACGATAGGGCGCAGCGGGCCGATCAGCGGATATCCGGGCCGATCCAGGCATCATTATCCAGCAGACGCACGCCGCTCACACACGCGCACACGAGTGCGCGACCGACGGCACGACGCGTATCCCGCAACGGCTCCAGGCGCTCGGCATCACGCACCACGGCGTATTGAACATCAACCCCGGGCACATCGAGCACGGCGTGCATGGCTTGCTCGGCCTGCTCGGGCGTGGAGGCACGCTGGGCTGCATCAAGCGATCTCCGAAGCGACAGCGCCTTGATGCGATCGTCGCCGGAGAGGCGCACGTTGCGACTGGACATGGCAAGCCCGTCGCGTTCACGCACGATGGGCCCTGCGATGATCTGCACGGAGGATCTTTCGGCCTGGACCAATGCGCGCACGACCTGCAGCTGTTGCCAGTCTTTTTCTCCGAACACGGCTGCCACAGGCCGACAAAGAGCGAACAGCCTGGTCACGACCTGGCATACGCCGGCGAAATGACCCGGCCTGCCTGCATCTTCCAGCCCCGGCTGCACGGCCACTGCGGGAAGCTTCGGCGATGGCGTCTTTACGCCCGGCGGATAGACTGTTTCCACATCGGGTGCGAAGACGATATCGGCGCCCGTCTGCGCACAGAGGTGGACATCTCGGTCCAGATCGCGCGGATAGGCCTCCAGATCGCGCGCATCGTTGAACTGCGTCGGATTGACGAAGATCGACACGACGACCGGAAGATTTCCGCCGGCTCGATCACGCGCGATGCGCACAAGCGAAAGGTGTCCGGCATGCAGAGCACCCATCGTCGGCACGAGCACACAGCGTTCTGGAAGCAGGCCCGGATCGCGAACAACACGCATGGCACAACAAGTGTTGCTCCCGCAATCGCTGCGAGCAATGTCACCCCTTCGCGATGTTTTTCGCCCACACGGCAATCGGGCCGGTCTGCGGCATCGGAAGCAGGTCCAGATCCACGCGGTGCATTCCGTCCGAGTCGTAATCGCAGCGGAAGACTCGCCCGAGCAAGACCACGGGCGTCGCATCAATCAGGTGCACCAACACCCCTACCAACGACTGCGGGTAGATCATCCGCCGTGAATGCACGAGAAGGTTCGATCGGCTCAGACTGATCGCCCGTGCGGACCACATCGACACCGGCCGACCTCGATCGTCAAACTCCACCAGATCCAGCTCTGCTGTGAACGGGCGCCCCTGCGGTCGCGGCCCTGCAGCGGTCAGCTGGTCTGCCACCCGGACTCCCGGGGGGGGAGCCCCACTGAACTCGTCCAGGTTCCAGACAGGACCACCCATGCGCACCGACTCCTCCGAGTCTGTCGATCGAGCCGATCCGGATCGGACTTTTGCCCGCTCCGTGCAGCGGTTTTCCTGCAACCCCTGCGACCCGCATCACCCGTACATCTGCCCACACCAAGGCCCGCGATAGACTCACTGCCGTGTCTGCTGCGAACGTTCACATCGTGATTCCGACGCACACTACCCGGCACCTGCGGGCCTGCCTTCTCGGCGTCGGGCGGCTCGACCCTCCCCCATGCTCGTGCACTGTTACGGTGGACGGGAAAGGCCCCGAGTTTGGCGAGCTTTGCGCATCCATTCCGTGGCCCGGCGGTGTGCAACTCATGCTCGTCGAACGACCCCACCGAGGAGCTGCCCACCTCAACCAGGTGCGAAACAACGGTCTGCGCGCCCTGCAAGACACGCTCTGCCCCCAAGATGAGGACCTCACCCTGATCATTGACGGCGACATGGTGCTTGCAGCTGACGCGATTGCCCGCCACGCGAGCGCCGCCGCCGACGTCATTCTCGGGTCGCGCGCCGATCTGAATCCGAACCAGACCGAACAGCTCAGCGCGGCGCTTCACGGCGGCGAACGCGATCGAGCCGAGCAAATCATCTCGGAGGCATGGAGTGCGCATGTGCCGGAGGCGCGCGCACGGCAGCGTCGGCTTGAGCGCCAACTCCGCTTGCGCCGTGTCCCTGTGCTTTCGCGCCTGCTTGTCAAGGCTCACAAGCCCAAGCTGCTCGGTGGGCATCACGCCGTCCGCTGGAGCATGCTGGAACGAGTCAATGGATACGACGAGCGGTTTGTCGGGTATGGGTTTGACGATGATGATCTGGCCCGTCGCCTCTACGCGGCGGGCGCGAGCGTCTGTGTTCTCGTCGATGCGATCCCTGCTGTTCATCTGTACCACCCGACGCGCGCACCGGGCCGGCCTGGAGAGGCTCCCGGATATGCGCGCTTCTGCCAGCCCTGGAGTGTGCGGGCCGAGATGGGGCTTGACCGGCCGGATGAACAGCCGGACCCGGCGCTGTCGATCATCCGCCGAGCCGGGTCCGCGTCAACCATCGACGCAAGACCCACATGAGCCGTCTGCGCACGACCTGCCATGTCGAGGCCGAGGAAGGAGCATCGGCGCGAACAAAACCCTCCATTTCCAGATATGACATTGGAGGTCTGGCGTACAGGTCTTCCCCACAGTTGGGGCAGAAATACTGCAGAGGCCCGTCCTGAAGCAGCGGGCCGTCATATCCGCATCCCAGGCATCGCTTGCGGGAGTGCGCTTGTCGCGTCAACGGCCGAGATGTCCGCGGCATGCGCTTGAGACTAACGTCTTGTCGGTCCTGATGGAAGAGGAACGAGCCTCAAATGAGCTGCAAATGAGCGTGGAACGCCTGAAAGAGTGGGTGGAGCGACTTGGGGCCCTTGCTGAGCAGTCGCTTGCCGAAACGCCGGCGACTCGGCGGCAGGTCGATCCGGCTGCGGCATGCGCGTGGATTGCCGGGTTCTCGGACGAGCTGGGGCATCGGCGTCCTGTCGATGCAGCGGTGCTTTCGCGTCTGATGGGCTGCCCCCCGCCGCCGATTGAACACGAAAGCCCGGATACGCGGCTGTGGTGGTCCCTTGCCGATCCTGATGCCCGGCTGGACATCGAACCGCGTGGGCCGATCACACCTGTTCGCGTCGATCAGGGTGTTGAGCTTTGGACGGAAACGGAGCTTGGGGCGCTGCACGCGGTTTGGAACGCCGCGATTGATCGCTGCGATGCGGGGCTGCGGTCGCGCTGTCTTGACGCGACGGAGTGGCACGTGCGCGAACTTCAGCCGGACAATGCCACAACGCACGCCTGGGCATTGCACGGTTTTGTCATCTGTGGGTATGAGCGCGGTCTGGCCGAAGCCTGGATTCATGCCGAGATGCTCTTGCATGCGTGCATGCTGGGGACGGGGCGTCCGGATCGGTTCTCTGCGTGCCTCATGCTTGATGCGGCGCGCACGCTCAAGAGGGATTTGAGCGGGCGTTGATCTGGGGGCTCACACTGCCGCTTCGGAGCCCATGGAAGTCTCGCGCAGCCAGCGTTTGATCTCGGTTTGACGGGTGATCTGCTCCCATGCCTTGCGATCCTGCTGATAGCGTCGACGCAGGGCGGCTGCGATGAGCCCCATGAACATCGGCTGTGGGTGCAACGGACGACTGGTCAACTCGGGGTGGAACTGGGCACCGATGAAGTAGGGATGCCAGGGCCGATCGTCCTGGTCGGGCGAACCGGGCAGCTCGAGAATCTGCATGATCGGCTGGGTTGGGTGGCGTCCGGAGAAGATCAGTCCCTTGGCCTCCAGCCGTTCGATGAACCTTGGCTCGACCTCGTAGCGATGACGAAAGCGCCCGGTCACACTCGATCGGCCGCCAAAGAGGAAGCTCGCAAGTGTGTCCGGCTCGATCTGCACGGACTGAGCGCCCAGGCGCATTGTGCCTCCGAGACCCTCGATCTTTTTCTGATCGGGCAACTCGCTGATCACGGCCGAATCGGACGCCGGATCGAACTCTGTGCTCGACGCATCGGCCATGCCGAGCACATGGCGTGCAAACTCGATGACGGCGACCTGGAATCCCAGACAGATGCCCAGATAGGGCAGTGCGTTCTCACGGCAATAGCGCACGCAGTGAATCTTCCCCTCCACCCCGCGTGACCCGAACCCACCGGGCACGATCACGCCATCGAGGTGCGCGAGCGATGCGTCGACGTTTTTTTCCGTGATGTCGGTTGTTTCGATCCACTCCTGCTCGATGCGACACTGCAAGTGGGCCGAGCAGTGTTCAAGCGCCTTGTCAATGGACGCATATGCATCGCGCAGCTGGGCGTACTTGCCCGTGATGCCGATGCGGACGCTGTGCTCGCGTGGGGCGGTGAGCTTGGTGATGAAGGTTGCCCACTGTGCGCGCGCCCGGTCTTCGTGGCGTGTGTCCACGCGGTCATGGAGTCCGAGCACGGAGAGAATCTCCCGGTCAAGCCCCTCAGCCCGCAGCTCATCGGGAATCGTGTAGATGCTCTCCCGGTCGTGCATGCTGAAGACGCGACGCAGAGGCACGTTGCTGAACATCGCGATTTTTTCGCGCACCTTGTCCTGAACGGGATTGGTCGCCCGGCAGGCGATCATCTGCGGCTGGATGCCTGCTTCGAGCAGTCGCTTGATGCCGAGCTGGGCGGCCTTTGACTTTTGCTCTCCCAGGGCTTCCGGCTCGATCACATAGGTCAGTGCCACGAAACAGCACGATCCGGGCCCTTCTTCGAACGCGAGCTCGCGCAGGGCTTCGATGTAGAAGCCGTTTTCGTAGTCGCCGACCGTGCCTCCGACTTCGACGAACACGACGTCGGCGGGTCGGTTTCCATCGCCGCGCAGCGCCAGCTCGCGCAGCTTGCGTTTGACCTCTCCGGTGACGTGCGGGATCATCTGCACGTCTCGGCCGAGGTAGACGCCCTGTCGCTCGCGGTCGAGGATCTCCGTGAAAATGCGGCCGGAGGTGACGAAGTTGCGCCTGGACAGGTTCTGATCGAGCATGCGCTCGTAGGTGCCCAGGTCCATGTCGCACTCGGTGCCGTCTTCGAGCACGAACACCTCGCCGTGCCGATATGGGTTGAGGGTACCCGAATCGATGTTGAGGTAGCCTTCCATCTTGATGGGGGCGACGCACAGACCCTTGTCCTTGAGCACCTTGGCGATGCTGGACGCGAAGATGCCCTTTCCCAGTCCGGACATGACGGTCCCGAACACGGCGACGTATTTGTGGAATCCTCGACGATACCCGTCGGGGACCGGGCTGTAGAACTCGGTGTACGGGCTCGACTCACCGGCAGCCGCCAGCATGTGCTGCGCGTCGGCGGTGCGGTCCGGCTCATCGGCGGGGACGCGCGCAGCACGGCGGTATGGGTCCGGTCCAAATCCCGGACTCGTGGGCTCTTCTGAGCGGTGTTGCATATCCCATGGTATCAAACCGGGGCCTGCGCTCCAAGTGCGGGTTTTTCCACACTGGCCCGTCCCCGTCATCCGAACAACCCGGGTACGCTCTTTGAGATTGACTTTTCGGGTTCTGGAGCGTGACCATGCCGCGACTCGTGCTGTTGTGCCTTGCCCTGTGCCTGAGCGCACCTGTGTTTGGGCAGGTGATGTCCGGACCGACTCCCCGGATCGATCGGGATACCGGGCGTTCGCTGGCCCACTGGCCGCACGATCGTCATTTCGATCATCTCCACATGCGTCTCGAACTCGATCTTGAATCGCTCGATCCCCCGGTCATTCGCGGGCGTGAGGTCCTGCGCATGAAGGCTGTGGGGCAGGACCGCGGGCAGATCCACCTGGATGCGGTGGGGCTTGAAATCGAGTCGGTGGATGTCCGCTGGACGTCCGACGCGCGCGATCGGCTCCGCCCGGGGCGCGCGGTCGGCTACACCTATGACGGTCAGGACCTGGTGATCTCACTGTCCAAACCGGCGGGTGTGGGCGAGCCGATCGAGGTGATACTCGAGTATCGCATCACCCGCTTTGAGCCTCGCGGCGAAGGGCTCACCATCGAGCCGGGGCAACCTGACGCCGACAGCGATTCGCTGCGCTTTCCCGTCATCTTCAGCCAGGGTGAAGCCGAGTCGAACAGCCAGTGGTTTGCCTGCCATGACTTTCCCAACGAACGCCTTTCCACCGAGCTGATCGTCACGGTGGATGAGCCGTTCCAGGTCGTGTCCAACGGGCGGCTCGTGGAGGTTCGCCCGCTCGGGCACGGACGAACCCGCTGGCACTGGCTCCAGCAGGCGCCTCATGTCAACTACCTCGTCCAGCTCGTCATCGGGGTCTTCGAGCGTGTGGACCTTGGTGGACCCGACTCG
>RFGK01000006.1 GCA_003697045.1 Planctomycetota bacterium | reverse complement strand
TCAAGCGTTGACAACGACGGGATGCCGTTGATGGCCGCCTTCATCCCGCTTGTGCCCGACGCTTCCATGGGCGGGCGCGGGTTGTTGAGCCAGACATCGCAGCCTGCGACAAGACGCCGGGCCAGATCGATGTTGTAGTTGGGCAGGAAGATACCTCGCACCTTGCCGCCAAGCGACTGCAGCGATTCGTGCACTTGACGCATGATCTCGCGACCGACGCCGTCGTGGGGGTGAGCCTTGCCGGCGTAGATGATCTGGATCGGACCCGTCGCCTCGGCAATCCGTTCGAGACGCCGCGGGTCGCTGACGAGCAGTCCCATGCGCTTGTATTCAGTGGCGCGACGCGCAAAGACAATGGTGAATGCGTGCGGGTCCAGACGCACGTCGCCGTGCGTCTGATCTCTGACATACGCATCGAGATCGGCCTTTGCCTGCTCGTGGGCGGCCCAGAGCTTGTCGGCGGGAATCCGGCGCACCAGACGCAGCTCGTCGTTGCGCCGTCTCCACATGGGCGTATATTCATCGAACAGCTCACGCATCGGCTGGCAGGCCCATGTCGTCGCATGAATCCCGTTGGTGATCGACTCAATCGGGTATCCCGGGAACATGTCGCGCGAAACCTCGCCGTGGCGGCGGGCAACCGCATTGCAGAACTTGCTCAGGTTGAGCGCCAGTTTGGTCGTGTTGAGCACGTGATCTTCGCCGTACAGGTCCGGGCGGTGAAAGACCGGGTGCTCGCCCACGATCGCGCGGACCCGTCTAATGTCGAAGCGATCGTGCCCGGCAGGCAGCGGCGTGTGCGTCGTAAACACGCACCGTGAGCGCACGTCGGCGAGCGCATCGTGCCTGATCTGGTGAATCTGGTGCCGGCAGAGATACTCGCTGAGCAGATCGACCGTCAGGAAGCAGGCGTGTCCTTCGTTCATGTGGAAGCATCCCACGTCGTGTCCGATCGCCCGCACCATGCGTCGGCCTCCGATGCCAAGAATGGTTTCCTGCCGGATACGATGATCCGTATCGCCAGCGTAGAGGCTCGCAGTCAACTTGCGCGCAGCTGCGTCATTGTCGGCAAAGTCCGTATCCAGGTAGTAGACAGGCACCACATGGCCGCTCACACCGACCACGTCCTGCCGGTACGCACGCAGCACGACTTCGCGCCCGTCAATCGGCACGGTCACCCGGGCCGACATCAGTTTGAACATCGACTCAGGGTCCCACTCAACCGGGTGTTCGGTCTGGTTGCCGTGTTCGTCGAGTTCCTGGCGAAAGTACCCCTCGCGGTAGAGCAGCGTCACGGCAAGCATGGGCAGTCCCATATCGGCTGCCGCCTTGATTGTGTCCCCTGCCAGAACTCCAAGCCCACCGGAATAGGTGGGAATCGATCCTTCAAGCCCGATTTCGAGGGAAAAATACGCGATGTCGAATCCCGTGCGCATGCCGATACCTCCAAGACCAGTCCATCGGCCGAAACCGGCCCGCAACGAAACGGAACAGTACCGTGTCGGATATGGGTCAAATCTTGCGTGCATGTCATTGTTGTGGGCTTGTCCATGAGCTGCCGCGGCTCGGGCCTTTGCAGGAGGCCCGCTGTGCCCGGTGCGGCGCACGTGTAGCCAGGTGCTCACACCCCCGGGCCGGCGCACGCTCGGCTGCATTCGCCCTGGCGGGTCTTGTGCTCTATCCCCTCGCCATCGGGCTGCCCATCCTGCGCATCGAGCAACTCGGTCATGTCCATGCGAGCAACATCTGGCAGGGCATCGTCGAGCTTTTTGCCGAGGGAGAGCTTCTCGTCGGGCTGGTCGTACTGGTCTGCTCTCTCGTGATTCCAGCGCTCAAACTGCTCGCGATGCTCGTCCTGGCATTCCCATCGACCGTCCTCGGACCCGAGCACCGCGCTTTGACTTATCGGCTTGTCGAGTGGATCGGGCGTTGGGGCATGGTCGACGTGCTGCTTGTGGCCGTGCTGGTCGCGCTGGTCAAGCTGGGCAGCTGGGCCGAGGTTCAACCCGGGCCCGGACTGATGGCATTTACCGCCGTGGTTGTGCTCAGCCTGCTTTCCACCGCAGCGTTTGATCCGCATGCGATCTGGGAGGAATCCTGATGTCCGAGCAACCGGCAGAGCCGGTCATCGTGGAGCGTCAACGCCGATTCAGTCTGGCCTGGATCGTCCCTGTCCTGGCCATTCTGGTCGCCGCATTGCTCAGCTATCAGGCGTGGCAACAGCGCGGCATCGCGGTGTTCATCACATTTGAACACGCCGGCGGGTTGAAGGTCGGTGATGCTGTCGTGTATCGGGGGTTTCCGGTCGGAGACATCCGCGACATTCAACTGTCACCCGATCTGGGTGAGGTAATCATCGAGGCACGCCTGCTCCCCCAGGCTGAGGGATTGGCACGTGCGGGCACCCAGTTCTGGGTGGCCAGGCCCGAAGTGAGCCTTGCCGGCGTCAGCGGGCTCGACACTTTGCTCGGTCCGACGTATCTCAACGTCAGGCCCGCACGGCAGCCCGGAAAGCCGCAGTTCCGCTTTGAAGGTCGGCCCGATGCGCCTCGCGATCAGGCAACCGGGTTGCACGTCGTGCTTCGGCTCGCACGCCGAGGGACGGTCTCGACCGGGTCTCCGATCTTGTACCGTGACGTGCCGGTGGGGCAGGTCGGTGGGGTCCGGCTGGCAGAAGATGCACGCTGGGTCGAAGTCGATGCTCACATCCGCGAGGAGTTTGCCCATCTGGTGCGATCGCGGACACGCTTCTTCAAAGCCAGCGGCATCGGCATCGACTTCGGGTGGTTTCAGGGGCTTTCCGTCCGTGCCGAATCACTTGAAGCACTGGTCAGCGGGGCCATCGGGTTTGCCACACCTGACAAGCCCGGAGACCCGGTCAGCGACGGGGTCATGTTTGATGTCGCCGATCAGCCCGACAGCGACTGGCTGAAATGGGATCCGCCATTGTCAAGCGCACAGCCGTGACGGAACGGCAGTGTGGATACAACAACCAACGGGCGCGTGCCAGGGGTTCTGGCGTTGAGCAGCCGGTCATCAGTATGGGCTGTGCGCGAAGATGTACGGTTGACAGTCAAGGAGGGTTGGCATCACTCGACCTTTGCTGCTGGTCTGATGCCTGCGCCTTCGACACCGACGTCGCCCAGTTCGGCCCGAACACGCTCGGCCATCTGCTTGAGCTGATCGACGACATCCGGATGTCTGTCAGCAACGTTGCGCAGCTCCTTCGGATCATCGTCCATGTCATAGAGCTCGTAGCCAGTGCGTCCCTTTTCATAAGGTCCCGGCCAGCCATTCGTTCCAGGACGCACGCCACGGTATGACCGGTATTCGTGGGGAAGGTGCAGTTTCCACTTGCCCTTGCGTACAGCTTGGAGCTGCCGGCCGTAGTAAAACCAGAACTCGTCGCGCGGGTTGGCATCAGGCTCTCCGAGCAACAGCGGCAGGATACTCACCCCGTCGATCGGCCGCTCCGGCATGGCGGCGCCGGCAATCTCAACCAGCGTCGGCAGAATATCGATCGTGGAAGCCATCTTGTCGGTCTCGATTCCGGCCGGGATGTGTCCCGGCCAGCGCATGACGCAGGGCACGCGACACCCACCTTCCCACATCGTGCCCTTGCCTTCTCGCAGTGGAAATGCCGAGCCGGCATGGTTGCCGTAGTTCAGCCACGGGCCATTGTCGGAGGTGTAGATCACCAGCGTCCTGTCTGTCAGATCAAGTCGGTCGAGCGTATCGAGGATTTGCCCGACGGACCAGTCGATCTCCTGCATCACATCGCCGTACAAGCCCTGCTCTGAGGAACCTCGGAACTTCTCGCTGACGCCCAGCGGCACGTGCCCCATCGTGTGCGGCACGTACAAAAAGAACGGTTCATCTCTGTGCCGTTCGATGAACGATACCGCGCGCTCGGTGTAGCGCGTCGTGAGTGTGTCCTGGTCCTGCAATGTGTCGATGGTCTCAACCACCTCATTCCCATCGATGAG
>RFGK01000162.1 GCA_003697045.1 Planctomycetota bacterium | reverse complement strand
GTGCGGCGGATGCTCGACGATCCGAAAGCCGACGCATTCATCGAGAACTTCGCCGGGCAGTGGTTACAGTTGCGCAACTTGCAGGCGTTGGAGATCGATCGGCGCAAGTACCCGTTGTACGACGATGATTTGCGTCGGTCGATGGTGCGCGAGGCCGAGCTGTTTTTCGGCGATGTGGTTCGAAATGACCATCGCATATCCGCGTTCATAGACAGCCCGTACACATACATCGACGGGCGTCTGGCGGCGTTGTACGGTATCGAAGGCGTCGAAGGTGACGAGTTCAGAAGGGTGAACTTCGGTGATTCGTCGGTGCGCGGCGGCGTGCTTGCGATGGGAGCCGTGCTGACGGTCACGAGCAATCCGACGCGAACGAGCCCGGTCAAGCGAGGGTTGTTCGTGCTTGAGGAGATTCTGGGAAATCCGCCGCCTCCGCCCCCGCCGGACATCCCGCCGCTGGAGCAGGTGGTCAGTGAGAACAGCAAGCGCATGTCGCTGCGAGAGCAGCTGTCGGCCCATCTGACAGACCCGGTCTGCGCTTCGTGTCATCGACGGATGGACCCGATCGGGCTTGCGATGGAGAACTTCGATGCGATCGGGGCTTGGCGTGATTCAGACGCGGGGATGCCGATTGACGCTTCGGGAGAACTCCCGGGAGGGATCGTTTTCGAGGGGCCCGAAGGACTCAAGCAGATTCTTCTGGCACGTGAGGAGAGTTTTGTCGAGAATCTGACCAGAAAGTTGATGACCTATGCCCTTGGGCGGGGGATGGAGCCGTTCGATCGGCCGACGGTGTATCGGATCGCACGGCAGGCAGAGCAGGCGGGGGGACGGTTCTCGGCCATCATCGAGGGGATCGTGCTCAGCGAGACATTTCGGACATGCCGGGGAAGAACACGAGATGACTGACCGAACCACCAATGTCGATGACCTCCCCATGAACGCCCGGGGGATCAGCCGGCGTGCGGCGCTGCGCGGGTTGGGAGTGACGATGGCGCTGCCCTGGCTGGAGGCGATGGGCGGGGCAGGCGTGGCGCGGGCAGCGGCCGGTGCGAACTTGCCGGCCTCGATTCCCCTGCGCATGGCGTTTGTGTTTACGCCGAACGGAGTCAACTACCCGCACTGGGTTCCACAGGGGGCGGGACGCGATTACACTCTCTCTCCCACGCTTGAGCCGATCGCGCCGGTGCGCGAGCATGTCAACATTCTCACAGGGCTGACGCTGGACAAGGCCCGCGCCAACGGCGACGGCCCGGGCGATCACGCGCGATCCTCGGCATCGTTTCTGACCGGATGCCAGGCGCGCAAGACGGCCGGGAATGACATCCACATCGGTATCTCGGTCGATCAGTTCGCAGCTCGACAAGTCGGCAGGCAGACGCGGCTGCCCTCGCTCGAGATCGGGTGCGAGGGTAGTCGACTGGCAGGCAGCTGCGACTCTGGGTATTCGTGTGCCTACACGTCGAACATCTCGTGGCGGGACGAAGATACGCCCGTGCCCAAGTTGATCGATCCCGGCGATGTGTTCGACCAGTTGTTCGGCGATGCGGCACAGTCGGCCTCGCGTCGCGCTATTTTGCAGCGCCGGGCCAGCGTGCTTGATTTTGTGGCAGATGACGCCCGACGCCTGGATCACAAGCTGGGCATGTCGGACCGACGCAAGCTCGATGAGTTTCAGACCTCGGTGCGGGAGATCGAGCGGCGTGTCCAGCGCGCTCTTTCCGAATCGGACCAGGCAGAGATGCCCGACGCGACGCGGCCGAGCGGCATTCCACGCTCGATCACCGAGCATCTCGATCTCATGTACGACATGCTGCTGCTGGCCTTTCGCATGGACGTGACTCGTGTTGCAACGTTCATGACCGGGCACGGTGGGAGCAATCGGACATTTCCTGAGATCGGCGTGACCGACGGGCACCACAACATGTCGCACCATCGCGGCGATGAGCAGATGGTCGAGAAGATTCGCAAGATCGATCGGTTTTATGTCGAGCGATTTGCGCGCTTTGTCCAGCGCCTGGCCGAGACACCAGAGGGTGAGGGCACGCTGCTCGATCACTGCATGATCATGTTCGGCAGCGGGATCAGCGACGGGAATCGACACAACCACGAGAATCTGCCCATCGTGCTGGCCGGACGGGGCGGGGGCACCATCGACACGGGGCGACTTGTCCAGTATGAACGCAACACCCCGCTTTGCAACCTGTACGTTGCGCTGCTCGAGCGGATGGGCTGTGATGTTGCAAGCTTTGGAGACAGCACGGGACCTTTGAAGGCACTGTCGGGCTGAACCAGGGACCGCCCGGACGGGTTGTAGAACTCAAATCCGCCCGATGAAGTGGGTCCCGGCAGCTCCGGCAAGCGCGTCGGCCAGACGGTCGGGGCTGGTGATCAATCCACGTGCCCCGCCGGCGAGCAGGAAGTCTTGAATGGCCTGCACCTTCGGCCCCATCGACCCGGGCGGGAAGTGGCCCTCGTCGATATAGCGTTGGCACTCGGCAAGCGTGATGGCCCCGAGCGGTTCGGGGTTGGGGCCTTGAAAGTTGAGATACACGCAGTCCACTGCCGTGAGGATGATCAGCAGATCGGCGCCGATTCCGCGCGCGAGCACGCCCGAGGTTGTGTCCTTGTCGATGACGGCTTCAACGCCGCGATAGTCGTCGTTTTCATCCTTGGTGACCGGGATGCCCCCTCCGCCGGCCGCCACGACGATGTGCCCCTTCGATGCGGCTTCGCGGATCATCTGGCATTGAATGACCCTCTGAGGCTTGGGCGATGGAACGAGGCGTCGCCACCCGCGCCCGGCGTCCTCGCC
>RFGK01000161.1 GCA_003697045.1 Planctomycetota bacterium | reverse complement strand
GGCTTCCTGCACATCACCACACGCCGCGTCGAACAGGACGGCCAGACCCGATACGAGTCCGGAGGCGTCTGGACCAGAGGACTCTACGAACCCACGTTCGGATACATCGAAGCCCGCATCAAACTGCACGCTCAAATCGGACACTGGGCAGCACTGTGGCTCAACTGCGCATCCATGGGCGATCCCGTCGGCGACCCGGCTCGGGGTGGCGTCGAAACGGACATCATGGAGTTCCACCACCGCATGCGCCACGGCCATGCCATTCAACACAATCTGCACTGGGACGGCTACGGCGAATACCACAAGTCCCGTGGACACGAAGTCACCGTGCAACATCTCACCGACGAGTTCCACACCTTCGGACTGCTCTGGACCCCCGACGAGTACGTCTTCTTCGTCGATGGCGTTGAGACCTTTCGCGTGCACCAGGACGACGGCGGGGCGATCAGCCACCGCCCGGAGTACCTGATTCTGAGCATGGAAGTCGGCAACTGGGCCGGAGACATCGCCCAGGCAACGCTCCCAGATGGAATCGTCGTTGACTGGGTGCGCGTGTGGCAACTCGCGGCAACCACCGACCCACCGCAATGACAACCCCGGGCGCTTGCCCGGGGCTGCTTGTTTCATCTCGGCTCAATGAGGCCGGGTCTGACTCACTTCAGGTCACGCAGGGCTGCCTGAGCCGCGGCGAGACGAGCGATCGGCACACGGAACGGTGAGCAACTCACGTAGTCCAGCCCGACTTCATGGCAGAATGCAACGGATGCAGGGTCGCCCCCGTGCTCGCCGCAGATGCCGACCTTGAGCTTGGGGTTGGCCCCGCGTCCACGCTCAAAGCCCATCCTGACCAGTTCGCCCACACCAACGGTGTCGATTGTCTGGAACGGATCGCTGGGCAACACTTCGCGACGCAGATACTCGGGCAAGAACGTGTTCACGTCGTCGCGTGAATACCCAAACGTGAGCTGCGTCAGATCGTTGGTTCCGAAGCTGAAGAAGTCCGCGATTTTGCCGATCGCGTCTGCCCTGATGGCTGCACGCGGGATTTCGATCATTGTTCCGATCTTCACGTCAACGCGCCCGCGATACTCGGACTCGGCCTTGACTGCCGCGATTTCCTGTTCGATTTCGCCGCGGAGAATCTCAAACTCGCGTGCGGTTCCAACCAGCGGCACCATGATCTCGGGCATGGCCTTGATCTTCCGCTGAAGACAGTCAATCGCCGCTTCGACAATCGCTCGCACCTGCATGCGCAGCATCTCTGGATACGTGATCGACAGACGGCACCCACGATGCCCGAGCATCGGGTTCTGCTCGTGCAGTGCTGCAACACGCGAACGAATCTTCTTGATTGGCACGCCGAGCCGATCGGCCATTTCCCGCTGCGTCTCCTCGTCCTGGGGCAGGAACTCATGCAACGGAGGATCGAGCAGGCGAATCGTCACCGGCAGGCCCTTCATTGCTTCAAAGATCCCGATGAAATCGCCCCGCTGCAACGGCAGCAACTTGGCCAGCGCCGCTTCGCGCTCCTCGACCGTTTCGGCCAGGATCATCTCGCGCATCGAAAGAATGCGATCATCCTCGAAAAACATGTGCTCGGTCCGGCACAAGCCGATGCCCTCGGCGCCAAACTCACGCGCCCGTGCGGCATCGCTGGGAGAGTCAGCATTCGTTCGAACTCCAAGCGTGCGATACTTGTCCGCCCAACGCATGACCTTGGAGAAGTGACCCGACAACTCCGGCTCGACCATCGGCAGGCTGCCCGCGATCACCTCCCCGGTCGTGCCGTCGAGCGAGATCAGATCTTCACGTCCATACGTGCGCCCGTTGACGCTGAACTGCCCCTTGGCTGCGTCGATCTCAATGTCCCCGGCGCCGGCCACACAGCACTTGCCCCACCCGCGCGCAACTACGGCGGCGTGACTGGTCATCCCCCCCGTGCTGGTGAGAATCCCCACCGCCGAGTGCATCCCGTCCACATCCTCGGGGCTCGTCTCCTTGCGCACAAGGATGACTCTTTCGCCAGCCTGAGCGCGCTCGACTGCTTCTTCTGCTGTGAACGCCGGGCGTCCGACCGCGGCGCCGGGTGATGCAGGCAACCCCCGGGCAATCACCTCGGCATCCTTGCGCTTGGCCGGATCGAAACTCGGGAGCAGAAGCTGCGTCAGATCGCCCGCGGGGATGCGCAAGACAGCCTGTTTTTCCGTGATGAGTTTTTCCTTGACCATCTCACAGGCGATCCGCACCGCGGCCATGCCCGTGCGCTTGCCCGTACGCGTCTGCAACATGTACAGCTTGCCACGCTCGATCGTAAACTCAATGTCCTGCATGTCGCGATAGTGCTTTTCGAGCTTGGTCTTGATCGCCAGCAGCTCCTTGTACACCTTCGCGTTCCAGCTTTTCATCTCCTCGACGGGACGAGGCGTGCGGATGCCCGCGACGACATCCTCGCCCTGAGCGTTGACGAGAAACTCCCCGTAGAACTTGTTCTCGCCCGTCGACGGATTGCGCGTAAAGGCAACGCCCGTGCCCGAATCGTCGCCCATGTTCCCATACGCCATCGTCTGCACGTTGACCGCCGTGCCCTTCAGGCCCGTGATGCCGCTGAGCCGACGATAGCTCACCGCGCGATCGGCATGCCAGCTCTTGAACACCGCCTCGATCGCCAGCTCCAGCTGCTTGAACGGATTCTGCGGGAACTCATCACCCACATGCGACTTGTACACGTTCATGTACGCTTCGCACAGTTCCTTGAGCCCCTCGGCCGGGACATCTGTATCCTCAGCCGCGCCGTACCGACGCTTGATTTCCGCAAATGCCGATTCGAAGTGCTCGTGGTCGACGCCCATGACCACATTGCCGAACATGTTGATCAGACGCCGGTACAGGTCATAGGCGAAGCGCTCATTCCCGGTCGCTCTGGCGATGCCTGCGACGGTCTGGTCGTTGAGGCCCAGGTTGAGAATCGTGTCCATCATGCCCGGCATGGACACCGCCGCACCCGAGCGCACCGAAACCAGCAAAGGGTTCTCGTGATCGCCGAACTTCTTGCCGGTTTCCTTTTCCAGCGTCGCCATGTGCTGGTGCACTTCGTTCATCAGCCCGTGCGGCAGGCGCTTGCCACCCTCGTAGTAACGGGCGCACGTTTCGGTCGTGATCGTGAACCCCGGAGGCACGGGCAGCCCGATTGAAGTCATGTCGGCCAGGTTGGCGCCCTTGCCTCCAAGGATGTCACGCATGTCCGCCGAGCCTTCGGTGCGGGCTTGTCCAAAGTAGTACACCATCTTGTCGGCACGGGGACGACGCGTCGGAGCGCCACGCCCGGCCTTCTTGCCGACCTTCGCGGTGGTGCGCTTCCTGCCGGCGTGCTTGGTCGCACCAGCCGACTTCGTGGCCGACTTCTTCGCCACCTTTTTCGTGCGTGCACCCTTCTTTGTGACCTTCTTCCGGACCGCCTGAGTCGAACGGCGCGAAGAACTCTTGCTGACCTTACCAGTCGTTTTCTTGGCCATAACGCCCACTTCTCCACCTGCCACGTCGGACACCAACTCTTGGGAACCCCGGCTCAAAAAGGGGAAGGCAAGTCTATCGTGCATGCGTGCCCTGATCGAGCACACATACCCTACTCAACTTCAATTGATGCGCGAGACTTGTACCCAACGTCCCTGGAAGCTGCTCTCGGCCTGGCCCCGAAACCGTCCGGTCGCGGCGTACATCGATCGCTCGGACCACGACGCCCGGGTGCTCCTGGTCGAACCTCATAGCCCCTTCCCAATCTCCGGGCCGGACCAACTTGCCCTGATTGAGCGCGCCGCAGCGACCGCTTGCCCTCCCGGCTGCCTGTTCTTCCTGGGGTATGAACTGGGCAGGCACATCGAGCCGGCCGCCCGGGCAGCCTGCCCCCCCCTTGACGACCGGGATTGGCCCACAGGACTCGTCCTGCCCTATGGGTCTGTCCTGCACGTTGAACCGGCTGTGGAGACCGTCTCAGGCAGAGCAGGACGGGCGGAGCAGCCTTCCGCCTCCAGCCACGCATGTTCCAGCCGATTCGAGCTCTGCCTGTCCGAAAACGCCGGCGCCCGCGAGCAGTTCATCGCAGCTGTAGAGCGCATCCTCGAGTTCATCCGCGCAGGAGATGTCTATCAGGTGAACCTCACGCACCGACTCACGGGAACGCTTCGAGGCTCACCCCGCGCCTTCGCAGCAGCCCTGCTCGGTACCACAGCGCCTCGACACGGCGCCTACCTCGAGTGGACCGATCCCCGCGGCCTCGGACGCGCCATCGTCTCCGCAAGCCCGGAGCTTTTCCTCCGATTCGATCCGCGCGACCGAAGCATCCTGACCCGCCCGATGAAGGGGACTCGACCGATTGCTGCCGACGAACGCGAGCTCGCGTCAAGCCCCAAGGACCAGGCCGAGCTCAACATGATCGTCGATCTCATGCGCAACGACCTCGGCCGCGTCTGTCAACCCGGATCGGTTGAAGTCGTCTCGGCGCTGAATCTCGAGCGACACGCCGAGAGCGTCTTGCAGGCAACCGCAAGCGTGCGTGGGAAGATGCGGCCGGGGCTTGGCATCGAACAGCTCATTTACGCCACCTTTCCGCCAGGCTCGGTCACAGGTGCTCCGAAGATCCGCGCCATGCAGATCATCGAGGAGCTCGAGCCGCTCGTGCGCGGGCCCTACTGCGGCACCATCGGACATATCGACCCGCACGGCCTGGTCACAATGAACGTCGTCATCCGCACGGCGCTGCTGACCCAAACCGCTCAACCTGATGTCTGGACGCTCGACTTTCCCGTCGGCGCGGGCATCGTTGCCGACTCTGACCCCGAAATGGAATGGGAGGAGACACTTCTCAAGGCCGAAGTCCTGCTCCGTCTTCTCGAGCAGGAGACAGGCACGCTCGCCGAGCCGAAAGCCGGGCTATTCTGACCCGGGCGAGTGATCCGGCCGGCGCGGCGCAAGCGCAAAGGCAAGGCAAACCATCAACCCCAATATGCCCAGTGAGGTTGCCGGCAATGCCCAGCCGGCCGACAGTAAGGCATCATTCCTGAATGAGCGATTCGGGGCCTTGCCCGCGGGAATCACCTGGAGCGCTGCGTGCCATTCCCAGGAATCTTCCTTGAGTTCGTCCGGGTCACGCTGAGGCGTCGGCTCGCCCGCGCGTGCCGCTGCCATGACGCGACCTTGATAGGCCCGCTCGCTCTCCGGATAGCGACGCGTCCACTGGCGAAACCCGCCCTCGGGCAGAAGTTCGAGAAAGCCGAACTTCCAGCGCTTGCGCATCGTCTCGCCGCGCTCGCGGCTCGATTCATCAACCTCAAGCCCGAAGCGATTGTCATCAATCCCCGGATTGAGATGTCGTGAGACAAAAACAAGCCTTGGCCGAATCTCCCCACGCTCGACCGCCTGCTCAAACTCCGCATACGTCCTGCCTTCCGGCTCGGCAACCAGCAGGACACGCAACCAGTCCATATGTCGGGCAAGCCCGGGCAGAGGATGCGGATTGGGCACACCGATCTCGATTGCCGCCACGTCGTCGCCATACCGCACGATGACGCTTCCGTTGCCCTGATCGTCGACGCGTTCGCTGATGACGACCGGACGCCCGGCATAGCGGAACTCGGTCGCATCAATCGACTTGAAGTACGGATGCGTCCGCGGGTGGGCCGCGTTGTACGCACCGATGCGCTGCGCCAGCGTCGTGGCGCCCACGGCAAGCAGCACAGCCGAAAGAACGACTCCAATCCAGGCAACGCGGCGCGACTGATTCATGGATTCATCCTCGCGCCCCTCTGGCACGATCAGTGATCGCCGGAAGAATCTGCGTCCCCGTGCCCGCCGCCAGCGTTCGACTCGTGGGCTGCGTGTTCGTCAGCGGGCACCGACTCATCGTAGAGGTGTGGCGTGATGCCGGTGCGCCGGATCGAACGGTTCGCGTCGCTCAGCACCGGACCCTCATGCACAACGCCGTGCTTGGCATCATGGCGAGCCATTTCTGCTTTCCATGCGGCCAATCCGACTTCTCCCCCCCCGTGCTCATCAATGAACTTCTGACGGGCGTACTCCACCATGTTCCGGTTCATGGTGTTCACACGAGGGCCAAGTCGCGCGTGCCCGCCCGTCTGGCCGACAGACTGGGCGTTGCCTCCGACGGTGAGCACGCCGCCCTTGTAGTCATAAACCAGGTCGCGAGCGCCCAAATCCAAAGCCGAAAACCCCAGGAAAATCGCAAGCGCCACGAGGCAGAACACGAACACGATCGCGTTCAACGGCTTGTCGTATCGAAGCTGCATGAAATACATGCTCACGAGTGTCGCCTTGATCACCGCGATCGTCAGCGCACCGACGACGCTGATCCAGCCTGGAATTGTGACCATGAACTCATGGGCAATCCATCGTTCGGCCGCCGAGGCTGCGGTTGTCAGAACCGTGAAAAACAGCAGCGCCAGGAGTACCGCGAGCAGAACGCGCCAATCCACAATCACATGGTCGCCGTGGCTTTCGCTCTGAAAGCCGTGCGGATCCAGCTCATCGATTGCGGTCTGTGCTTGGTGATGAGTCATGTCTTTGCCTCAGTGAATCAGGTACAGCAGCGGGAAGAGGAAGATCCAGACCAGGTCAACCAGGTGCCAGTAGAGCGCGGACGTTTCGACCATGGTGTAGTTCTTCGGGCCATAGATCCCCTTGTGCGCTCTCACAAGCACCCAGGTCAACAGCCCCGCCCCGATGAGCACGTGCAGCGCGTGGATGCCCGTGCCGCAGTAGTAGACGGCCCACCACAACGGCTCGGCCGGATGATGCGCAAATGGGTAGTCAAAGAACGCCCCGGGGCGCTTGCCCTCGCTCCACTTGGGAATGTACTCGAATGTAAACTTGATGAAAACGAACAACGCCGCACAGAACAGCGTGATGTAGATGTTCACTTTGAGCCAGAACTGCTGGTTGAGCTGGGCGCAGCGAACCGCCATCGCAACCGTGAAACTGGACACGAGCAGCACCACGGTGTTGATAAAGCCAAACTTGACGTCAAGCAATGCCGAGCCATTGGCAAACGCCTCCGGATACAGCATCCGGAATATCGCGTAGGCACAGAAAATGCCGGCAAACAACAACACCTCGGTTGTCAGAAAGAGCCACATGCCGAGCTTGGCCGCGTCAAACTCGTCCGACGCCGAGCGCCAGTGCGGCTCGTGGTGGTATGACTCCCAAGGCATCGACTTGCCGCCGGTCTTCGTTTCCATCGTCGTCATCGGACGCGATCTCCTCAGCTCACGCTCTTCGGCAGCGGGAACTCCTCCTCGCTGCAATGCGGGGGAACCACAGATTCAAAGTCGTACGGCCCGTGCTTGACCAACGGCTCGTGGTGGAAGTTATGCGCCGTCGGAGGGCTTTCCGCCTCCCACTCCAGACTCAAGCCGCCCCACGGATTCGGCGGCGCCTTCGGCCCGGCAATCAGCGAATGCAGGAAGTTGCCAAGGTGAATCAGAAACCCAATCGCCAGCAACCATGATCCAACCGTTGAAATCTGGTGAAGAAGCTGGAACTCATCGACATAGCTCGCATACCGCCGGGGCATGCCCTGAGTACCCAGAATGAACTGCGTAAAGAACGTCGTGTTGAACCCGATGAACACCAACACACACGCGAACATGCCCACCTTTTCGTTGTACATCTTCCCGAACATCTTCGGCCACCAGTGATGCAATCCCCCGATGAAGGCAATCACCGTGCCCCCCATCATCACATAGTGGAAGTGCGCCACGACAAAATACGAGTCGTGCAAATGCAGATCGGTCGCCAGCGCCCCGAGCGGAAGCCCCGTCAATCCCCCGATCGAGAACAGGAACAGAAACGCCAGGGCATACAGCATCGGCGTATTGATCGCGATGGAGCCCTTGTAAAGCGTTGCAATCCAGTTGAACACCTTGATTGCTGTGGGAATCGCCACAAGGAACGTCAAGGCGCTGAACACCGCCGAGGCCAGCTCCCCCATCGCCGTGAACATGTGGTGGCCCCACACGAGGAAGCTCACGCCCGCGATGCCCAGTGAACTGAACGCGATGGCGCGATACCCGAAAATGTGCTTGCGCGAATGCACCGCAAGCAGCTCGGAGATGATCCCCATCGCGGGCAGAATCATCACATATACCACCGGGTGCGAATAGAACCAGAAGAAGTGCTGGTACAGCACGGGATCGCCGCCCATCGAAGCGTCGAAAATCCCGACGCGGAACAGACGCTCGAAGATCAGCAGCAACAGCGTGATCCCGATCACCGGCGTCGCCAGAACCTGAATGATGCTCGTCGCATAGATCGCCCAGACAAACAGCGGCATGTCAAACCATCCCATGCCGGGCGCCCGCAACTTGTGCACCGTCACGATGAAGTTCAGCCCCGTCAGAATCGAGCTGAACCCCAGCACGAATGCCGCCAGGATCATGAGGAACACGCGGTAGTAGTCCGCATCGGTTTGAATCGAATACGGCGTGTAAAACGTCCACCCGGTATCTGTTCCCATCAGCACCAGCGAAACCACTGCGATCGTCGCACCGGTCAGGTAAATGTACCAGCTGAAAAGATTCAGCTTCGGAAATGCCACGTCCTTGGCGCCCAGCATCAGGGGCAGCAGGAAGTTCCCAAGGGCGGCCGGAATCGACGGAATGATGAACAAGAACACCATCACCGCGCCGTGAATCGTGAACAGGCGGTTGTATGTCGTCGAGGCGCTCTCCCGTGTGGACTCAAACGACCAGTACTTGGTGCCGTCCTCAGCGGTTTGCTCAGAGCCGAAGTCAATCGCCACGCCCTGCAGCTCGACCGTCGGCGTGCCGTCTTCACCGATCGTCTCGGCCATGCGCATCGGCTCCATCAGCTCGATGCGCACCGCCAGCCCCGCGACACCTCCCAGGAAGAACATCAACAGCACGGCTGTCAGATACATCAGCCCGATCTTCTTGTGGTCGACCGTCGAGGCCCAGTCCCAGATGGTCCCCCAGAAACCGAGGCCTCTGTTGTCAAGGAACGATCCTTCCTCGTGCTCGTGTCCCACAACGTCCTGTGGTCTGTCTATGGCGGTCATAACGCTTCCCGCTTCCAAACTCTCAGCCGTCGGCTGAATCACCCTTGGTTCCCGCGCCGTCCCCCGGCGCTTCCTCACCCTCCGGCGTGTCCTGCCCCTGTTCGGACAGGCTCCGGATGTAACAGATCACACCCGCGATCTCGTCCTCGCTCAACCCCAGAAACGCCGTCATGTTCTGACCCGCAAACCCCGCGACACGCTTGGCCTCCGGATACAGAATCGACTCGCGGATGTAGTTCTCATCCATCAAGACCTGCTGGCCGTTCTCGAGCGCACGCATTGTGCCGAAAGAGCCCAGCCACGTCGGACCAATGCCCGGACTGCCATCCACCGTATGACACGACACGCAGTTGGTCCGATACACCAGCTCGCCCAGCTCCTCGCAGCTCAGGGAGCCTGTGTTCCAGTCTGCCAGAATCGCTTCGTAATCGTTCTGCCTCACGACGCGGATGATCGCGTACATCTCCGAATGCGACTGGCCGCAATACTCCGCACAGAACACCCAGTGATCGCGATACACCTCGTCGTCTGCGAGCTTCTCAGTGTGAAACGTGTATGTCGTCAGTCGATTCGGATACAGGTCCATCTTGGTGCGATAGTCCGGTACCCAGAATGCGTGGATCACATCGTTGCTCTTCAACAGCAACTGCACCGGCGAATTCTCAGGAAGCACGATGATCTTCACCGCATCCTTGGTCCCCAGAGGCATCGTGTACGCGGGCTTCTCCCCGCCCGGATAGACCACCTCCCAGTCCCACTTGAACCCGGTCACGTTCAGGCGCAGCGCATCTGCCGGTGCCACGACCTTGCTCATGTACCCCCAGAAGCCGGCAAGAAAGATCACCAGCAACGCCGATGACGGCACGACCGTCCAGAAAATCTCCAGCGGGCCGTTGTGGGGCGCGCTCAACGGTGCGGGCACGCCCGGACGCCGGCGATACTTGATCACCCAGTACACCATCAGGCCCATCAGAAGAACGAAGAAGAACACGCTGAACCAGAAGATCAGCAGGAACAGCCCGTCGGTCATCACGGCCTGTTCATTCTGCCCCGCTGCCCGGAAGAACAACTTCTCAAGCAGACCACCCGATTCGGGCACCAGCCTGAGCTCGTGGCTCTTGAAAACCGCCAACGGGTCCGGCGCATCAACCGCAACTGCTGCGTCTTGCATCATGACGTCTGTCCTGCCGCCCCGGCCGCGTGTCGACCGGCGCCATCCAACGCGGAGTGCTTCTCGCGTGCTCCGCCGTCCTGTTCACTCTTGCGCGCTGCCCCGGCACGTCGACGTTCCCTGATGAGCAGGCCCCCGATCAACGCACCAAGACCAACCATCGTCACAACTCCGCCAAGCTGCATCACGCGCATCGCCTGCAGCGTGTAGGCGCCTTCGTTCGGATCAAATCGGTAGCAAAAGTGCAGGATCCGGTCGCCAAACGACTGCGCCACCTTGCCCTCACTCGCCTCGAGCAGTGCCAGCTTCATCTGCTTCGGCGGATACTCATATCCATAGAAGTACCGCGACACCGCACCCTCAGGCGACAAGACCGCAAACGCGATCGGATGGGC
>RFGK01000160.1 GCA_003697045.1 Planctomycetota bacterium | reverse complement strand
TTGGCGGAGTCCTGGACCGGTTCCGCACCTGGCCGCACCGCATCGATCTGGATGAACGCCGGGCAGAACTGCTGGCCCGGGTTCTCAGACACTGGCGCGGGCTGGATCAGCCGTGTCTGAATCGATTGCTCGCAAGGCCCGCTTCTTGCCTGCACGCGGCGCTTGCCGAGACAGCCAGACTGGATCCCGTTTCGGCAGCAACGTGGATCGAAAGCTACCCCGATTGGGTGTATGCCGATTCGTGTGTGGACCTGATGCTCAATCCGGATCGGCAGGCGTCGCGCGTCGCGGCGTCGGCGCTGGTCGAAATGGTCAAGCGCGGCGCCGGGCTTTCGGATCGCCCGGGAGCAGACGAGCACGCAGGCCCCGGCGTCGTCGGTCTCGCGGACGATGCCGGCTTTGCAGCCGTGCTCGCGCAGTTGCGCCGGGCCGTGCGCAGCTTTGATCAGCATCAGCAGCGGGGAGTGATGACAACGGCGCTCTTGCTCGCTGAATCTCCCGAGTCACCCGGGGCGCAGGCGCTCGGGCTTGCGGATTTGGAAGAGCTGGCCGATCATCCGGCTGCGTCGGGGCTTCGGGCTGCGTTTCGGCGGGGGACAGATCCCTGGATGCGTGCACGCGCATGGCGTTGGATGAAAGTCGAGGCTGTGCGGGCCGCTGCGGTTGCGCGCGTCGGACGAGCATACAGCCCCGCCGAACACGAAGCGCTGCTTTCGTGCGCATACTTGGTACTGCACCCGGTCAGGCGCTCAACGCTGCGGGTGATCAAGGTGCGCACAAAGACGACGGCTTTGGGTGTCGAACCGATGGAAGGAGAAGCGCTGCCTGATCTGGCGGTGGCAAGCGAGCTGTCGGACGTTTCGCGGCGTTGGCTGGTGGACCTGACCGACGCGGTGCGGCCGAGCGATGCGGTGCGGGTGACGCTTCGCGCGCGCGGCCTGACGGATCCCTCCGCATGGGTGCGTTTTGCCCACATGCGCACGGGAGATCCTCTGGAGCAGGCCGATTACGCATTCGACCGGGATGCACGGGTTGCTCGTTCGGCCGTTCTGGCGCGTTCGCCCGCGGGTACGGGCTTCTGGTCGCGTTGGCCGATGCGACCGGCCGATCGGGAGCGAGCTCGACTTGCAGCGAAGCTGGCCCGCTCGCCGCACGAGCAGGTGCGGACACTCGCACAGCAGGACCAGGCACGAGTTGATCCCTGGTGCGTGCGGGATTCGGCGAGTCGACTTGCCGCGTTGCAATGGCTTCGCAGTGATCGGACGGGTTTCCTGCACGCGGTGCGCAGCCGCCTGGAAGGCGGATCAATGAGCGAGCGCATCGATGCGGTTCGGCTGGCACGCCTGCTGCGCATCGTCCCCGCGGTTGAACCGATTCTGCTTGCGATTGCCGGTGACGAGTCGGAAGATGCACGCTTGGTGGCGACGGCCGTGGCAGCTCTGGGCGATTCGCGCACCCCGACGGCCCGCGATCGAATCGAGCGTGCTTTCCATGCCAACGACGATCGTGTGCGGGCCAACGCGGTCGAGGCGCAGGTGCGCAGCGCTGCGAGCGGTACGGACCTGGCAGCCGTGGATGCGACGCTCTACGGAAGTCTGATCGAGCTCAAGAGCGACGGGCATCATCGGGTTCGGGCCAACGCATTGCGGGGTCTCATCGAACGCACGGGAGTGGACCGCAACGGCCACGCGCTCGACGCGAGCGGCATCGATGGTCTGGTGTCAATCCTGGGCGATGAGCGTGGGATGCATCGTCTTGCCGGACTCTGGCTGGCCGAGCGCGTCCTGGTGGGCCGGGGAAGGATGCGCGTCGGGTCGGCGTGGGACGGGTTGTGCCGACGCGTGGCGGCGATGGCTTCGAGGGACACGGATGACCAGGTGCGCACGCGGGCGACGCGATGTGCCCGTCGTCTGCTCGCCGAGATCAGGACGACGAGCAGGCATCAACGCCAAGCAGCGTAAGTCACGGGGTTTCGGCATGAAGAACGCGATTACGATCTTCGATCCGGGTGCGGCCGAGCCGGCGCGGTACGCCTTTGAGATTGAATGGATGGCGTTTGGAGTGGCAGCGACGGTTGTGTTTGCGACGGCGGTCACAGTGCACCTGTTTTTGCGCGCGAGGCTGCGTTCATCTGCGGGTGAGCTGGCTGCTCGGGCACTGGCCAGGCGGATGGGGCTTTCAAGGCGAAGTCGACGCGCCCTTTGGCGTGTCGCGGATGCGTTGGGGATGCGAGAACAAGCTGGTGTGCTGCTGCTCAGCCGATCGGCGCTGCTTTCGGCGGTGGGAAAGCTGGCCACGGGTCAGGTCGATCCTCAGGTGGCAGGGGAGGCCTCGACGCTGGTCGAGGCGGTGTGCGGCAAGCCCGGGGGTTGATACTCGAATCAGCCGACGTCGCGACCCTGAAACAAGGCCACGGCAATGCCCAGACAGGCGACAATCAGACAGGCTGCATAGGCGGCGATGAGTCCGAGGTGCCCGAGCGGAATCGAACGAGCCTGCGAGACGGCATCGACGAGCCAGAAGAAGTGCATGTTGGGCGTCACGGCCCAAATGGCGGCTGCAGCAGGGTTGATTTTCGTCGGCTCGGCAAAGACATAGTCCCCCGGCATCGGGGGGCGTCGCACTTTTGCCGGCGGCGAGCCGATGTTTCGGATAGTGAGCGTCAGGTCGTCAACTTCGAGGATGACGATCGCGCGGGGCGTGTCAGGGGAGAAGAGATCGTTTTCGAGGACTTCTTCGGGTGGGGTGACGGGGGACCAGTCGTTCGAGGTTCCGATGCCGTTCGGTGAAGGGCCGTAGAGAAACTGCATGCCCCGGGCCAGCTCCACTTCCGGGGGAGTGATGAGGCGGACTCCGTAGCGCTCCCCTGATTGGGTCAATGTGTCGTGGAGCGGATCAATCGGCCATGATTCGGCGATGGTGGCGATGGGTTCGTTCTGGAAGGCGATGCGTCCGAAGAAGTAGTTGGTCAGAAGTCCGAGGATAAAGACGCCGGTGCATACGACGATCGTCATGACCTGTCCGAGCCGTGTCGAGGCGGCGATGGCAACTGCGGTCATGACGAGTATGGCTGCGGTCATCGCGAGGCAGGCGATCAGGACCTGGCCCTTGAAGTCGGTGGCGATGGGCTGCACTTCCCATTTCTTGCTGAGCAGCAGCACGCCGATGTAGGCAGCCAGCGAGAGGGGGGTGAGCGTGAGCATTGCCGTTTGAGGAAAAGACCAGGAATAGAGGTAGTTTCCGATGGTGGAGATGAGCAGCGAGAGGAATACGGCGCCCATCCCGAGGACCCAGACGGGCTGATCGGGGTCGTCGGCAGCGGTCGAGAGCACGCCGTGGCGCAGTGCGAGCATGAGAAAGGTGAGCATGACGGTCACGGCGATGAGCATGGCGGCCGAGACGCCGAGGAACTTGCCGACGACGACGGCTGCGCGTGGCAATGGCTTGGAGACCATGGTGAGGATGGTCTTGTTCTCGATTTCACGGCTGAGAACGGCGGTTGAGATGAAGGCGGCCAGGAGCATGCCACAGACGAAGATTGTGGACAGCCCGATGTCAAAGAGGAGCTTGTCGTCGGCTGTGACGTCTCCGGGTTCGGAGCGGTAGCCCATGGAGTAGGCGGACCACCAGACACTGAGGATTTGCAGAATTCCGGAGACGAACACGATGATGAACACGACCGGCTGTCGAAGGCTCTCGGTGAGCGTGTTCTTGGCGATGTTGAGCGTCTGGAACATGGGCGGGATTGGTGCGTGCGTCCGGTCTTTGGGCTGAAGGACGGGAGCGATGGTATCCGGGACAGCCGGTCCGGGCGCGAACCATCGCCGGGCAGAGTCGTATCAGCGGTGTGCGCCCCCGGCAGGCATGTGCTGATGGTTGTATGCTCACAGTCCAGTGCAGGTTCGCGCGTCAGCGGAGAAGTGCGATCGCAAGCCCGGTTGGTGGAAACCGGGTGGTCAGCGGGCGAGAATAGACCCCCACCGCAGGGGGCTGCGAGCGAGGCAGTGCCATGCGCAACTCTGCGTGTGGTTGTTCTGGTTGAGTCGACAGGCAACGAAGCCGGATGCGGGCAGGAGCTCGTGTCGCTTCGAGCGGGGTAAACGGTCCAGATGAAAGCCGACTATCTGACCTTCCGACGTGGGGCCTCGGTGTCGATCCTGGGGTTCTTCATTCAACTCCTTCTCACGCTGGCGTTTCTGATCTACAGCCAGTATGCCAAGGACGTGGCTGCGTTTACGGCATCGCTGTACCTGGGGATCGGTCTGCTGGTGTGGCTTGCGCTGGGGATCATGTTTGATCTGCATCGGCGTGAGCGGCTTGAGGCGCTGGAAATCGAATCGCTGGCGGCAAGTGATACGGGCAGTGCGTTTCAGACCAGCGAAGACGAGATACGTGAGGCGGCGCGGCGTCTGGCGTTCATGCAGCGATATTTCGTGCCGGGGATCAGCCTGGTCATTGCCCTGGCGCTGATCGGGGCGGGGTGGTGGCGATTCGGCCCCGCTCGCCAGGTTGCGGCGCAGGATGATGCGGTCACCAATGATCTGGCGGGCTGGGCCATCGCGATCGGAATTGGTGCCGCGTTCGTTGGTTTTGTCTTTGCGCGGTTTGTGGCGGGGATGGCCAAGCAGAAGGTCTGGGCCAGCCTGCGAGCGGGCGCCGCGTTCGCGGTGGGAAGTGCCCTGTTCGGACTGGCGATGGCGGTGGCCCATTTCATCGGGTACGCCGGCAGCGAAGATGTCGCGCTTCGCTACCTGCCCGGGGTGTATTCCGTAGTGATGATTGTGCTCGGGTGCGAGATTGTGGTGAACTTCGCGCTCGATGTGTATCGCCCCCGGCGTCCGGGGGAACTGCCGCGTCCGGCGTTTGACTCGCGTGTGCTGGGATTCCTGGCCGCTCCGGACAAGATCGCCGAATCACTGGGCGAGGCCATCAACTACCAGTTCGGCGTCGACGTGACGGGCACATGGTTCTATCAGCTTCTGAGTCGGTCCGTCGTGGCGCTGGGGGCAGTGGCGATCGTGACGGGATGGTTGCTGACGGGGCTTGTGGTGGTTGAGCCGCACCAGCGAGCCATGATCCTGACGTGGGGCAAGATCACCCGCGAGGATGTCGGGCCGGGGCTGCATGTCAAGTGGCCGTGGCCGATCAGTACCATCGAAATCCCCGAGTACACCCAGAGGACCAAGGTGGGTGACAAGGAGGTCGTCACCAAGACGAAGACGACCGCGGGAGTGCGTGTTCTGCACATCGGTACCAACCCCCCGGACAATGAGCAGGGCCCCATCCTGTGGACAAAACAGCACGCACTCAACGAGCAGTTCCTCATCGTTCAGCCGTCACATGTCGGTGAAGATGAAGTCAAGGAGGACACCGGTGCGCCGGATGTGGCGCTGGTGGCGGTCGAGGTGCCGGTGCAATATGTGGTGTCAAACGTTCGGCTGTTTGACCAGATAGCTTCGCCGGAGATGCGTGACGAGCTGCTCACTGCGATCGGGCGTCGGGCGGTCATGCAATATGCGGGCACGCTTTCGATTGACCATGTGCTGGCGACCGATCGGACGGGCCTGGCAGCGAAGCTGCGCTCATTGCTCGAAGCGGAGTTCGGCAAGCTGAATGACGGCCAGGGCGCGGGGATTGAGATTCTGTTTGTGGGTGTGGAGGGTGTGCATCCTCCGATGAAGGTGGCGCCCAAGTATGAGCAGGTGGTCAGCGATCGTCAGAAGATGGAAATGGCGATTGAAGATGCGCAGCAGAAGAAGATCGAACTGTTGGCGAAGGCTGCCGGGTCGGTGGAGATGGCCGAGCGGATCGCCCGCAAGCTGGATCAGCTGGACGTGCTGATTGCTTCGGGCGCCAGTGAAGAGGAAATTGCGGCCCATCGTCTGGAGATTCAGCACGATCTTGAATCTGCTGGCGGAGAGATGGGGGCGCAGTTGATCGAGGCCAGCGCGACGCGGTGGGCGCGGCACATGGGTGAGCGCGGACAGGCTGCGCTGCACGAGGGACAGGTGGCCTCGTATGAGGCGGCACCGCAGGTGTACCGCGCCAAGAAGTACTTTGAAGCGCTTTCCCAGGCGATGGCGGACGCTCGCGTCTACATCGTTCCCGAGCGCATCGGGAATATCACAATCGAGCTTCAGGATAAAGACGCGGCGACGCCGATCTTTGATCCCTCGGCAGGGGAGCCCGAATGAAGTTTTTCGAGTTGAGCAGGTGCTCTGAACAGGAGCAAGGACTGTGAAGAAGATGAAGAGATTCGTGCTGTGGACCGTTGCGGGGCTGTTTGTGCTCGCGCTGCTGGCGTTTGCGTCGAGTTACAGCGTTCGGTTTACCGAGGCTGCGGTGGTGACAACCTTCGGCAAGGCCAGTGGGGAGGGGTCAAACCGCTCGGAGCCGGGGTTGCATTTCAAGTGGCCGTACCCGATTCAGTCGGTGACCAAGTACGATACGCGCGTACGTCTGTTGCAGGCGCGGAGTGAGACGCAGCAGACGGCGGACGATTTTCAGTTGATCGTGGAAGGGTTTGCGACCTACCGCGTGTCCGACCCGTTGGCGTTCTATCGACGGTTCAGCAATGCGGGCAGCCGCCCGATCGACCACTTTCGTGCGGCCGAGGTTATGCTCAGTTCGCGTCTGCGGG
Source organism: Planctomycetota bacterium (assembly GCA_003697045.1). Classification (GTDB taxonomy): domain Bacteria; phylum Planctomycetota; class Phycisphaerae; order Phycisphaerales; family UBA1924; genus J022. The sequence goes on along the minus strand of RFGK01000160.1, from coordinate 26,276 downwards.
CCGCACTGGGGGAGACGAGCAAGTATCGCATGGATGACCTGTTTGTCGAGAGGGTCGGTGGCTCGCGTCTGCCGGAACTTGAGCAGGACGTGCTTCGCCTGATGAGCGGCGAAAGCGATGCGGGCGAGAGCCTGGATGCCTACGGCATCGAAGTCACGTTGGTCGGAATCGACCGGATCGTGCTTCCGGAGCAGACCACGGAGACGGTGATGAACAGAATGGCAGCGAACCGCGATCGCCTGGCGAGCCAGTACACAAGCGAAGGGCAGGCCATCGCCCGGACCATCCAGGCATCGGCCCAGGCCGATGCGCAGCGCATCCGTGCGTTTGCGGAAAGCCGTGCCAAGGAGATCATCGCGCGGGGCGAACAGGAAGCTGCACAGTTTCTGCGTCAGCAGCAGACGCACCCGGAGCTGGCGGTGTTTATCCAGAATCTTGAGATGATGCGGGATGTGCTTGCCAAGCGGGTCACGCTGGTGCTCAGTGTGAAGGACTTTGGATTGAATCTGTTCAGTCCGGCAGCGCTTCGTGATATCGGCGAGGGCGAAGTGCCCATTGATTTCGACAAGCTGGACGATGGGCTTTCAAACGCGGGTGAGGGAGGCGGGCAATGAGCGATCTCGAGCCCGTCGATGCCGGGCGGGATGATGACATGCCGGCGTCGTCTCGGTCGGCGTCGATGCAGTTGCGCGATGTTTCGGATCGCGACGAAGCGATGATGGACCCGGCCAATCAGTCGCTGGCCGAGGCGCTGCGCATTACCTACTCCATCGTGCAGGCAGCGATGGTGGTGCTGGCACTGCTGTTCGTCTTCAGCGGGATTCAGCGCATCGACGAAGGGGAACGCGGCATTCCGTTGCTCTTTGGACGTCCAACGGCCGAGCAGCTCGATCCGGGCCTGCATTTCAGCGCACCGTTTCCGATCGGTGAGATTGTCAAGGTCGATGCGACGACTTCCACGCTCGGGCTGATGAGTCAATACTGGCCGGGGGTGCGCGAGGGGCAGGAGGAGATGGCCATCGACAAGCTGGCGGCGGTGACCTCCTTGACGCCTGGCGTGGACGGCTCGCTGGTCTCCGCGGATTTGAACGTGGCCCATGCGCAATGGCGGGTAGAGTATCGGCGCGTGCGACATCGTCAGTTTGCCGAAAACATACTCCCCGATGCGGAGAAGGCGATTGTCACAGCGGTCGTGCAGCGGGGGATCGTGCGTGTTGTTGCGGAGACATCGATCGACAATCTGCTCAAGGCCGGCGAAAGTGAAGACGGCACGATCTCGTCGCGTATCAAGGAGATTGCGCAGCGCACACTCGACGAAGACCTGGGGGCCGGGATTGTCATCGACAAGGTGACACTGTATCGAAAGACGGCTCCGATTCGTCTTCGCCCCAACTTTGCCAGCGTGCAGGGCGCCTCGAGCAAGGCCAAGGCCGAGCGCGATGCGGCATTGAGAGAGCGCGATATTCTGCTCCAACAGGTGGCCGGCGAGGCGACGAACACGCTCATTGAGCTGATACAACGGTATGAGAGCGCGGTCGAGCTGGAACAAGTCGATCGGGCCGGGCAGATTCTGGCGACGATCAATGCGGTGTTGGAGGGCCGGCCGGCCGAGTTTGAGGACATTGTAGTGCCGGAAGGTCTTGCCACGGGCGAAGTGACAGAGATCATCAGCCAGGCTCGCAGCCTTGCGACGCAGACACGCGAGCTGGCCGAAGCTGACTTGAAGATTTTCAACGCGAAAGTTGCGCAGTTTGAGGCGAACCCGACGCTCATGCTGTATCGGGACTGGGTCAGTGCATACCAGGAGTTGACCGGCAAGCCGTTCTTGCAGACCATGCTGCTTCCGGAGGATGCGCTGTCGGATATCCGGATCAATGCTGATCCTTCGATTCTCAAGGAGATGTACCGCGATACTGCTCGCCGCCAGGTCAAGCAGATGCGTGAGCAGCGCACGCGAGAGATTGAGGAACGGCGATTTGAGTCGGAAGAGGGCATCAGAGACACTGGCGGCTGAGCGCTGGTGAGATCAAAGGCGAGGGTTCATGGTCGAGTCGGTCTCCAGCACGGGGAGTCAATCCAAGCCGGTCGTTGAATGTCGGCGACTGACGAAGGTCTTCAAGGACTTCTGGATGCGTGATCGCGCCAGAGCCGTGGATGACCTGAGCTTTGACGTCAACGCGCGCGAGATATTCGGTTTGTTGGGGCCGAACGGATCGGGCAAGAGCACGACGATCAAGCTGATGTTGGGGCTCTTGCGTCCAACGAGCGGGCGGATTGCCGTGCTGGGTCGCCCCCCGGCGGATGTGGCGGCGAAGAAGCGAATCGGATATCTGCCGGAAGAGTCGTATCTCTATCAGTTTCTCAATGCTCGCGAGACGCTGGATTATTACGGCAAGCTGTTTCACCTTGAACGCCGCACACGCATGCGACGGATCGACGAACTGCTTGATATGGTGGGGCTGAGTCATGCGCAGTTTCGTCCGGTGCGAGAGTATTCCAAGGGCATGCAGCGGCGCATCGGGCTTGCGCAGGCATTGATCAACGATCCCGACCTGCTCATTCTGGATGAGCCGACGACCGGACTTGATCCGATCGGGACGCGGCAAGTGAAGGACTTGATCCTCGAGCTGGGACGTCGAGGCAAGACGGTGATTCTTTCGAGTCACCTGCTGGCCGATGTCGAGGACGTGGTCGATCGCATGGTGATTCTCTATGGCGGCAAGAAGCGAGATGAAGGTACGTGCGATGCGCTGTTGACGCGCAAGAATGCCACGACGATCGAGGCCGACGAACTCGACGACGAGACCATCTCCGAGATTGACGAGTTGATCCGCACTCGCAGTGGAGGTGACAAGGCGATTCGCAAAGTGACCAAGCCGAGGCAACGGCTCGAGGAGTTGTTCCTTGGAATCGTCGAACGCGCACAGGCCGAGCGTGCTTCAACCAGCGGAGCAATGCATGGCGGCGAGACGGCCGCATTCCTGAGGGGTGAAGAAGAAGCCGAGGGAGAAGAACTGATCGCACGGCTGGTCAGCGATGAGCCGCGCCCGGTTGACGAGTTGCTCGCCGAGGCCGCCGCGGCCGCCTCTTCTTCTGCAAGAGGCAAGCAGGAGCACGACGACGGCCTGGAACACCGAGACGAAGTGATCGAGTCGTTGCTGAAAGATGATTCGGAGTCGGTGCCCGAGCCGGAAGAGCCTGAGGTTGCAGCGGATCCAGAGAAGCCGACGGCATCGGATATTGATCGCGGGCTGATTGACTCTCTGCTCGACTCGGATGATGCCGGCGAGGAGAAGCAGGCGTGAAGCTGTTGGCACGTCTGGATGCGATTGATCGTTTTCAGAAGCGGCGTGGGTTCAAGATCGGCGCATCGATCGCGCTGGCGGTGGTTGCGATCGGGGTTGCTGCGACGATTGCGGTGGGGGTCAGCTCTGGTTCGCTTGCGGTGCCGACGCTGGAGGGGGTCGATCCGGACTCCGAGGCCGGGCGTGTGCTCGGGCGTGTGATCTCCGGGGGAAACCCGATCCCGATCGCCATCATGACCGGAATCGGCTCGGTAGCAGGGCTGCTCGCGGTCGTGTGGCTGGGGCTGGGCTTGACGTATGTCGGGTATACGGCTGCGACGGCAGTCGTGGCGGTCCCGTTGATGCAGTTTGAGCAGACCCGCGCGCTGGGGTTCATCATTTTCGGCGCCGCTCAACTCGGGTGGGTGTTTCTGCTTTTGATGCGCGTGGCCGAGTTGCTCTTTTCCGGGCCGGGCGTCATCATGGGCGTGGCTCGGAACGTGCTGAGCGAAGCGGTGCGGATGAAGATCTCGCTGGTGTTCATCGTGCTGCTTATTCTGGGGCTTGCGACGCTTCCGGGCATCCTGGATGAGTCGCAGCCGTTGCGGTATCGGGTGCAATCGTTTCTGCAGTATGCCACGGGCGGGACATTCTGGATGTTAGCGCTGCTGACGCTGGTCTTTGGTGTCACCACGATGACCACAGAGCAGCGCTCGCGGGTGATCTGGCAGACTGTCACCAAGCCGGTGGCGGCATGGCAGTACCTGCTGGGAAAATGGATCGGCATCGTCGTGGTGCAAGGCGTGCTCCTTGCAGTGTGCGCCACGGCGATCTTCGGGTTTGTCGAATACCTGAGAGCGCAGCCCGCGGTCGGTGAGCGCGAGGCGTATCGCGCCTCAGAGGGGGTTGTCACCGAAGATCGGCTCATTCTGGAAACACAGGTGCTCGCGGCGAGGCGCAGCGTCGAGCCGGAGTCGCCGTACAGCAAGGATGATCCCGACTTCAAACGAAACGTTGAGCAGTTCATCGCAAACGAACGGCGGGCAAACCCGAACTTTGCCAAGAACCCGGCCGAGCGTCAAAAGGTCGAAGATGACCTTTTCAAGAGTGCCGTTCAGGCGTTCCGGTCGATCGACCCGGTGCAGGAGCGCTTGGGAGTCGATTTTGTGTTCAAGGGCCTGGGATATGCCCGCGCCCACAACCTTCCGTTGACGTTGCGATATCGCGTTGACTCCGGCGGAAATCGACCGGACGAGTTTTTCACGCTGACGATTCTTCTTCCCGATGGCACGCCGGTGATAAGAAATACGGCGTTGGGGATCAACCATACGATCACTATTTCTCCCGGCTACATCAGCGAGGACGGCGAGTTGACGCTCCGGATTTTCAATGGCCGACTCGGCATGACGCCCGAGGGAGAAGCGTATATTGCCACCAATCCTCGCACGATCACGTTTCCACCCGGCGGGTTGCAGATCAGTTACGACGCGGGCAGTTATCGCATGAACTTTCTGCGCGTGACGGCCGTGCTCTGGCTCAAGCTGGCGTTCCTGGCCATGCTGGCGATCTGGGCGTCAACATTCCTCAGCTTTTCGGTCGCATCTCTGGTGTCGATTTCGGTGTTTCTCATGGCCGAGATGGCCGGGTTTATCACGAAGTCGGTCGAGTTGTACAAGACGACAGATTACGAAGGGAACACGCAGATCTGGAAGGTGGTCGCAGCGTGGGTGTCGGCCCGCGTGGCGAGCGTCTTCAGCGTATACGCCGACCTTCAGCCCATCAGTCGTCTGGTCGACGGGCGGCTCATGTCGTGGGGCAGCGTGATCGGGGGGGCATCGGTGCTCGCGATTGCAACACTGGTCCTCTATGGGCTCGGCGTTGTGACGTTCCGAAGGCGTGAGCTGGCCATCTATTCCGGGCATGGGTGAAAGACGGAGCCGCGCGATGTCAGGATGGACAGTCAAGCTGATTTCGCTCACTGTGGCGCTGGTTGCGCTCGTTGGCTCATCGAGTCTTTCGTTTGTGTTGGCAGGATCGGTTGGACGCAATCAGCTTGCCTACACGGACCGGGCCGAGGAGGGAGACCCGCCGCAGGTGGCGCTGGGCATTGCCATGGGCGCTTTCCGTGGCCTGTTCGTGAATATTCTCTGGATCCGTGCCAACGAACTCAAGGAGGAAGGCAAGTACTACGAGGCGATCGAGCTGGCGCGAGCGATCACGCAGTTGCAGCCTCGCTTTCCGCGCGTGTGGGCGTTTCATGCGTGGAACATGTCATACAACATCTCGGTTGTGACGCAGACGCCTTCGGAGCGCTGGCAGTGGGTGCAGGCCGGCATTCGCCTGCTGCGCGACGAGGGGATTCCTGCAAATCCGAATGAGATGCTGTTGTACAAGGAGCTTGCATGGATTTACATCCACAAGATCGGAGGGTACACCGACGATGCGAGCCAGTACTACAAGCGCAAGGTGGCTGAGGAGTGGCAGATTGTGCTGGGGGCGCCCCCTTCGATCAACCAGGCCAAGTCTCGCTCGCGCGAGGATGTGATCGATCTCTACGCGGACTGGATCGGCAAGGTAGCCGATGCCGCCGACACGACGAGGGGGCTGATCGAGCGCGTGCCGGAGGCCGAGTCCTTGCTCGATGCGCTGCAATCGCGAGTCGGGGTCAAGCCCGGGCTGGAGTTGCTCGAGCGATACACCCAGCAGATCGAGCTGGCCAAGTCGCCCAAGGGCCAGATGATCATGAGCCAGTTCGGAGCCAAGAGCAGAGCATTGCAGGAGCTCATGGCCGATCCGCAATACGAACAGGCCTGGGACGCATTGATCGCGCACACGCGCAAGCGGGTGATCATTGACGAGTACAAGATGTCGCCGGCTGCAATGGAAAGGCTCGTGCGTCGGTGGGGCCCGGTGGACTGGCGCGTGCCGGCGGCGCATGCGCTGTACTGGTCGGCGCTGGGAGTGGAGCGCGGCGAAAACCGCGTGAGCGAGGAAAACAAGGCTCTGTTCGACTTCGTCAACACAAACCGCATCATCATGCAATCGTTGCAGGAGCTGTATCGCGGCGGGCGGCTGTATTTCAACTTCATCGACTTCGTAATGACCGGTGAAGGGTACTACATGATGATGCCGAACCTCTACTTTGCGCAGTCGTATGGCGATCTTTATGAGCAGGTTGTGCGTCTCGGGGGCATCTTTGAGGATCGCACCCGGCGTGCAATGACGCCGTATGCGGCGGGATACGAGAATTTCCTCAAGGATGTCGTCTGCAACTTCTACCGCCGCGGTGACATCGAGTCCGCCGAGCGCTGGTATGACCGCTTGCGCAACTTCGAGGGGATGAACCTCAACGACCCTGACAAGGAGATCGAGTATTCGAGGCCGTTGGACGAGTTCGTCCAGCACAACCTCTGGGATCGGTTCGGTTCGCCAAGCGTGGCCATGCAGGAGGTCTCGGCGGCGCTCGACCAGGCCTATTCGGCACTGCTGGTTGGAGAGCTGGACCGGTATCGTGCGAGTATCGACTACGCCAAGCAGGTGCACAAGTACTACATGGAGACACAGTACCGCCCCATGGTCGCAAGCGGGACGGTTGCTCGCATGGAATACATGCCCAAGGATTTTCGGCTGTATGCGGGGCTTGTGTTTGCCGAGATGTTCAAACTTGTTCCACCGGATGAGGCCGAGCTGCTTTACTTCTACGCCCCCGATGATCTCAAGAAGTTTGCATACGACATGATCGTGGCACTCTACAAGGACTCAATCACGGAACTTGCCAAAGCCAACAAGAGCCGACCGTTTGATGAGATCTTCCCGGAACCCGAGGGCATGGAACAGTTCCGCATCGAGCTCGAGGCGATGCGCGCAGCCGAGCGGCAGTTTGTTGAGCAGCTCAACATCGAACAGAAGTAGGCGTGCTCAGCGAGACAGGCGATCGCATGCCTCGCGATAGCGATCGAGCGTCCCGGCGACGACCGAGTCGGGGAGCTCCGGGCCGGGGTCGGTCTTGTCCCACTTGCCCGCATCGACCAGTGACTGGAGATACTCACGCACGAACTGCTTGTCAAAGCTGCGCTGGGCCCGTCCGGGCTGGTAGTCGTCAGCCGGCCAGAAACGCGAGCTGTCGGGCGTCAGCGCTTCGTCGATCAGGATCGGGTCGCCCCCGTCGAGCGGAATGCCAAACTCAAACTTCGTGTCGGCGATGATGAGCCCGCGCGATTCGGCGTGTTCCGAGGCCATGCGATAGATGGCCAGCGACAGCTCCCTGAGATGTTCCATCATTTCAACGCCGGCGATCTGGCAGGCACGCTCAAAGGAGATGTTCTCATCGTGTTCGCCTTGTTCGGCTTTGGTGGCGGGGGTAAAGACGGGTTCCGGAAGGCGATCACACTGGCGCAGCCCGGGGGGAAGCGCGACGCCGCACACCGAACCGGTCTTCTGGTAGTCCTTCCACCCCGATCCCTCGAGGTATCCCCGGACGACACACTCGATCGGCACAACACGGCACAGCTTTCCGATCATGCAGCGTCCGTCAAGATCCTCCGGCCGTGTCGTCGCACCATCGAAGGCCGACTCCGGGATCTGCCGGTAGTCCGTTGAGATCAGATGCGTCTTGCAAAGGCCGGCCTGCTCGATCTTCCTCAACCAGAACGCAGCGATCTGGGTGAGAAGCACCCCCTTTCCCGGAATGTCGGTCGGGAGGATCACGTCAAAGGCACTGATACGATCGGTTGCGACCAGGAGCATGCCCGGCTGCCCGTCGTCGGCATCCGGAATGCGATAGATGTCGCGTACTTTGCCTTCTCGACGGTCGGGAAGGTTCAGATCGGTTCGGCGGACGGCTCGTTCGATGGGAGCGGCACTGGTCATGGGATAATGGTACCTGCCTGCGAGTGCTGCGTCGAAGCGCCACACTCGCCCCCGGGCGGATCGGCCCGTACAGTTGCCCTCGGGCCTGTTGCTTGAGGTGAGGACGGCGTTCGGCATGCTCAGTTTTCTTGTCTTCGATGGTGATCTTCCCGCGAGCAGGTTTGAGGTCCGCCACGCCCATCTCGTGGGCCCGGACAACGTGTCCGTCGCCGGCGAGATTCGCTTTGAGGACGGGCTGATCAAGTGTGTCAAGACCAACCCCGAGGCTGCCGGGCTTTCTCTTCAGATCGAACTGGACAGGGAAGCGCTGCACAAGTTGGCGCCGGCTCGAAGTGGTGATGAAGACCTGGACGAGAAGGCGTTTCGCGAGAAGGTTCGTGCCGAGCGTGCGCGCCGTGCGTTGGCGTCCGGGGCCAGGGATGACCAGGACGGCGCCGCATCGGAGACGACGGCAGCACTGACGGATCGGCTCAAACCATTGGGAGTATTGACGCTTCAGACGTGCCTGCTCCCGGAGCGTGAGGAGCCGTATCTGCTGTCGCTTGAGCTGGCCCGTCACCGCTTGATGTTGTTTCTCTACAAGCTGGAAGATTGGCAGCTCTTTGACCTGCCGCGCGACCATCCGGTCATGCAACTGTTCGAGCAGGCGCGTTTGACGTTTACCGACGCGTTGGTGGCGCAGCGTCACGGTCTTGGGGAGGGGGCGCAGGGGAGCCCGGAGACTATGGGGTTTTCGCCCGATGCCCATCGACTTGCCCTTCGGTCGCTCTGGCTTGCGATTGAAGCGGGTGAGAGGCTTGCGTTGCTCGGTGCTGCCGAGGAGTTCGGCCCGCGCATGTCCGGTGAGATTCACCGTCGCGCGCTGGAGGATCAGCCGGGTGGATCGGCCGAGCGGACGCTTCGGGGAAACGCGGCTGCGCTGCTCAGCCCCAATCGCGTGGGGGTGATTCTGCCCGTCCGCCCGGCGCTTGGGTGTGCGATTTCGCCTTCGGCGTTCTTTGAGACAGCGCAGGAAGTGGCGCTGCAGTGCTGCGAGTTTGTGTCCATGCCCATGCGCTGGTCGGAGATGGAGCCGACCGAGGGCAAATACAGCTTTCAAAGCACCGACCAGTGGATTGAATGGGCGGTGCGCAAGGCCAAGTTGCCCGTTGTGGCCGGGCCTGTGATCGACCTGAGGCCGGCGTCCGTCCCCGATTGGCTCTACATCTGGGAAAATGACTACGAGACCCTGCGTGAGCTGATCTATGAGCACGTCAAGAACATCGTCACTCGGTATCGGCGCACGATTGCGCGCTGGACGATCGTTTCCGGCCTGCATGCCAACAGCAACTTTCAACTGTCCTTTGAACAGATGATGGACCTGACGCGGATTTGCGTCATGGTTGTGCGCAAGCTGCATCCGGCGGGCAAGGTGCAGGTCGAGCTGACGCAGCCGTGGGGGGAGTATTACACATCGAATCGTCGTTCCTTGCCGCCGCTCCTGTATGCCGAGATGCTGACTCAGGCGGGCATCATGGTTGATTCGTTTGCCGTGCGCGTACAGATGGGTCAGCCTGAACAAGGTCAGTCCGTTCGTGATCTCATGGAGTTTTCAGCCATGCTCGACCGCTGCGCCAATCTCGACAAGCCGATTGCCATTACGGCGGTCGGTGTGCCCAGCGGGACACCCGAGGCGGTCGCACACCCCGAGTTTGCGGACTGCAACCCGGGTTTTTGGCGCAAGCCCTGGAGCGAGCAGGTTCAGGCGGACTGGGCAGCCGCGGCCCTGTCCATCGCCCTTGCCAAGCCGTTCGTCCAGAGTGTGTGCTGGCAGGAGCTGTACGACCTGCCTCAGCCGGCCGAAATGCCACGAGGCGGACTGATCAGTGTCAGCGGCCATCCCAAGCCCATTGTCAATCGCCTGGTCGAAATCCGCAAGGCAATGGATGAGGCCCGCGCGCCCGCAGGATTGGCGGACTTCGAGTTCATCAAGTAGGCAATGCTTGGCGGGCACTTTCGCAAGCCGTTAGAATCTTTGCGGCATGAGAGGGCACGCACGCTCATTTGATCGCTTGGCCCCGGTGAAGTGGACATCATCGGGTTTCATCGCCGGGGCTGCGAGCGTAGGCATCGCCTGGGCGATTCTTGGTGGGCGCGTCGAGCAGAGGCCGTTACCGCCGAGGCATGTGACGATTCTGCCCTACCGTGAACCCTCGCCGGACGCTGCGGTCCTGCCGGATCGGGTCTCGGTGCCATTCGAGGAACCCGCTGGAGTCAATGTGCAGGTGCAATCACCTGAGCAGGAAGCGGTCGCGCCCGTCGCCGAAGTGATCGAGGCGGTCCGACCAGAGCCTGCCGTGTCGACCGATGCGGTGCTTCTGATCAATGTCAATACGGCTTCGGCAGAGGAACTTGATCTGCTTCCCGGTATCGGGCCGGCACTTGCCCAGCGGATCATTGACGAGCGAACGCGAAACGGGCGCTTCATTTCCGTGCGCGATCTTCAGCGCGTGCGTGGAATTGGCCCGAAGACGGTTGAAAAGCTCGAAGGTTTGGTTGCCTTCGAATGAACACAGAGGCTCGGCAGGCACGGATGAACCTGGTCGAACTCGTTGGGCGTATTCCAGAGATCGAGGAGTTGGCGCGCCAGCTCATCGCGGGAAGACGGTGCGCCGCAACCGGGGTTGCCGGCAGCTCGACGGGCTTTGCGGCTGGTGCGCTTGCCTGTCATGCGCGCAGGCCGGTGCTCCTGGTCACGGCCCACCTCGATGATGCTGATGAGATTCTCGATGAACTCAGTGACGGGGGTGGTGCGCTGCCGGTCATTCGTCTGCCTGCGATGGAGGTTGCAGTCGGCGATGAGGGTGTTTCCCCGGATCTGCTTGCCGAGCGGCTTCTGGCGATCCGCCGGGCGTTGGAGCTCGACGCACAGTCGCCCGCGCTTGTCGTCGCTCCGATTCAGGCGCTCATGCAGCATGCGCCGCGGCAGAGTCGGCTTGCAGAGCTGGTTCGCGTTGTTCGGCGCGGTGATTCTGTCGACCCCACCGAGCTGGCTCAGTGGCTGATTACGGCCGGGTTTCGGCGTGTCGAAGCAATCGAGGAACCGGGCGAGTTTGCCCTGCGCGGGGGGATTATGGATATCTTCGCCCCGGCGGCTGTGGATGTACCTGTGCGCCTCGATTTCTTCGGCGATGAAATTGAGCGGCTGTCCGAGATTGATCTGGACACCATGGGTTCCGATCGGGCGCTGGACCAGGTGCAGTTGGTCACGTGTGAGCCTGACCGGGTCATAACCGATGATGGCGAGAGTTTCGTCGAGATGCTCGCCCGTCAGACGATCGCGGTGCTTGCTGAGACGCTGGAAATTGTCGAGCAGGCAAGGGGGTATTTCGAGCGGGCTGCAGACGGGCGGGGAATTTTTGGGCCGCCCGCGGTGCTCGCATCTATTGAAAACCACTGCCACGCCGTGGCAGAGATCAACCAGTTTTCCGCTGGTGCCGGCTCGGCGGATGTCCGGGTCGAGTTGCCGTTTGAAGCGCTGCCGGAGTTGTCGGAGGACACATCCGAAGCCGTGCGCGAGTTGGTGGCGTTGGCTGAGCAAGCCGAGACGCTGGTGTGCTGTCAGAATGAAGGCGAGCTTGCGCGACTCCATGAGCTTCTTGAGGAGCACAGCAGCGGGGGGGCAAGTGCGCAGGGCCGCGCAGGCTCGATCGCAAGCACTGTGCGCTATGTTCATCGGGGATTTGTGATCGGTACTGCGAGGCGGCATGCCCTGGTGCCGTATCACGAACTGCTCCATCGATTTGATACGCGCCGACGCGCCGGGCGCATGAGGCAGGGCCGGGCGACCGACACTTTTCTGGATTTCGGCGTCGGCGAATACGTCGTCCATGCCGACCACGGTATTGCCAAGCTCGTGGGGCTGGCCCAGCTCAGCCCACGCCGCATACCGGGGCTCCCGGCCCCTCCGAAGAGCGAACGCGAGGAATACATGACCCTCGAGTTCGCCGGCGGAAGCCGATTGCAGGTGCCTTGCACGCAGATCGACAAAGTGCAGAGGTACGTCGGAGGTTTCAGCGGCCGGCCGCCGCTTTCGACAATCGGCGGAGTCAAGTGGAAGAACCAGAAGCAACGTGTCGCCGAATCGGTCAAGGACCTGGCAGCCGAGCTTTTGCGTGTGCGAGCGGCGCGCGAGCACATGCCCGGGATTCGCTATCCCGCAGACACGGCCTGGCAGCTCGAGTTTGAGGCCGAGTTCCCATATCAGGAAACCGAAGACCAGCTCGCGGCGCTCGGAGAGATCAAGCGTGACATGCAGTCGCAGCGTCCGATGGATCGGCTGTTGTGCGGCGATGTGGGCTTCGGCAAGACCGAGCTTGCCATCAGAGCGGCGTTCAAGGCCTGCGAGTTCGGCAAACAGGTTGCCGTGCTCGTGCCCACGACGGTGCTGGCCGAGCAGCACGAACGAACCTTTCGCGCGCGCTTCCGCGACTATCCCTTCTGTGTGGAATCGCTCAGCCGATTCAAGACTGGAAAGGAGATCAACGACACGCTGCGCCGGCTGCGCAAAGGCGAGATCGACGTCATCATCGGGACCCATCGCCTGCTGTCAAAGGATGTCAAGTTTGCCGACCTGGGTCTTGTCATCATCGACGAAGAACAGCGGTTCGGCGTCGAGCACAAGGAACGCCTGCTCCAGCTTCGCATGGTCGTCGATGTGCTCACGCTTTCGGCAACGCCGATTCCCCGCACGTTGCACATGGCCATGCTTGGGCTGCGCGACATCTCGAGTCTGACGACGCCTCCGCTCGACCGACGCGCCATCGTGACGGAAGTCATCCCCTACAACGCGCAGCGCATCGCCCGCGCCATCGCCCGGGAGCTGGCTCGTGAGGGACAGGTCTATTTCGTACACAATCGCGTGCACAACATTCAGAGCGTGGCCGATGACATTCAGCGGCTCGCACCCGATGCGCGAATCGTCGTGGGGCATGGTCAGATGCCGTCACGCCAACTCGAAGACGTCATGCTTCGCTTCATGCGACGGCAGGCCGACATCCTCGTTTCGACCACGATCATCGAGTCGGGGATCGACAATCCCGTGGCCAACACGATGATCATCAACGATGCCGACCGCTTCGGACTGGCCGATCTGCACCAGCTTCGCGGGCGGGTAGGACGCTACAAGCACCGGGCCTATTGCTACCTGCTCCTGCCTCAAAAACGAACAATCTCGGAGGTTGCGCAAAAGCGCCTCAAGGCAATCGAGGAGTACTCGATGTTGGGGGCAGGATTCAAGATTGCGATGCGTGATCTTGAGATTCGCGGTGCGGGCAATCTGCTGGGACCAGAACAGTCCGGCCACATCGCCGCAGTGGGATACGAGATGTACTGTCGCCTGCTTGATCGTGCAGTGCAGGAACTTCGCACGGGAAGGGCTGAGGAACCCACCAGCGCCACGTCGATCGAGCTTGGCATTGCCGGCATCATTCCAAGGGCGTATATCCCTTCGGATCGGCGGCGGCTTGAAGCCTATCGACGCATCGCCGTAGCCCCGACGCTCGAAGCCCTCAGACAGGTCGAGTCGGACCTGCGCGATGCATACGGGGAGCTGCCAAAGCAGGCCCAGCGCCTGCTCGAGTTGGCACAGATCCGCATCGGAGCAGCATCGCGCGGCGTGCGCACCCTCACCCGGCGTGGCCAGGACCTGGTTTTCCTGACCACCGATCCGGAACGCATTGCCGATGTCTTGCGAAAGGGCCCCGGCGTCGTGCGCGTGATTGACGCCTCGCTTGCTCAGACCAACGCGCGCGATTCAAGCGGCACGCCGCTGTCGGAGGTCTATCTCAGGCTCGACTCTCGATTCCTTGAACCGGAGACGCTTCTCGCTGTTCTCCGCGCCCGCCTGAGCGTGGTTTCCACACCAGAGCATCCCGAGAGTCATCATTCCGCCGAAGCAGGCGAGGCGCTCGCCTAGAGTTTTCTTTTGACCATGACCCCCAGATAGGGGGGATTCGAGGAGCTTACCTGTCATGATCGGTCCTTCGAGCGAATCCGATGAACATGAACTTGTGCCGGGGGCTACGCTTGAGGCCGCTCTGACTCGTCTGCGCCGAAGGCTCGTGACCGAAGCGTCATACGCCATTCAGATGCTCGAGTCTTCGCTCCAGGCATTGTGGGAGGCCGATCCCGAGCGGGCTGCGGAGGTGCGGGCACGGGAAGAGCGGATTGATGTGGAAGACGTGGCAATCGAGCAGGAAGTGCTGCGACTGATGACGTTGCAGCAGCCGTTTGCGCATGACTTCCGATTGCTCACGTTTTGCTTGAAGGTCAATCTCGATGTCGAGCGTGTGGCTGACCACGCTTCGTCGATTGCCAAGATGGTCCGAAAACTGGCATCACAAGGCCGTGTGGACTGGCCCACATCCCTGCGAGACATGGGTGAGCGTGTTCCCGCGATGTGTCACGACCTCTTGCGGGCAGTCCTGGGCGAAGATGTCGAGCAGGCAAGGCAGACTATTGCTGCGGACAAGGTGATCGATCAGCTTGACAAGCGGTTGTTTGAGGAAATCAAAGCCTGGATTGCCGCCGACCCTGGCGCAGTGGATCATGCGTTGCATGCTTATCGGGTCGGCCGCGAGCTCGAGCGGGTCGGTGACCTGATGGCAAATATTGCCGAGGACGTGGTCTATCTGGCAACCGGGACGATCGTTCGGCACACGAAGCGGAAGCCCGGGCGTGCTGGTGAAGCACCAGGGTCCGGTTGATCCACGTCACAGTCGCAAGTCAGTGGCATTTGGGTATCAACACCCATCCACGGATGGCCGATGGATCCTTTCGGAGGTCGGCATGCGCGACGAGCATGATTCGGATGGCGGGCCCATTCTCAGCTCATTCCGGGACGATCCGGAGATGACCGAGTTGATCGATTATTTCGTCAAGGCGTTACCTGAGCGCATCGCGGCGCTTGAAGAGGCTTGGCAGGCTGCCGATGTCGCTTCGCTCAAGCGCATTGCCCACCAACTGAAGGGATCGGCTGTCGGGTTTGGATTTGAGGCGATCGGACAGGCGGCATGTGAGCTTGAAGCGCCGCTGGCCGAGGCGCCTGTGGGTGAGGATGTGGTTTCGGGCATCGAGGCTCAGTTCCGCCGGTTGGTGGATCTGTGCTCTCGTGCGGCCATGGATGCTTCCTGAGAGTTTGATGCGACGAGGCGAACAGACGGCTCCATGACGAGCGAGAATGCACATCCTGCCAAGGCAAAGCCTCTGGTGCTCCTGATCGACGACTGCGTGGTCTTGCACAGGCTGCTGGCGGCGCGGCTCAGCGCCGAAGCGTTGGAGCTGCTCACCGCACGCTCCGGCCCGGAAGGGCTGCAAATCGCACGGGAGCGCCTCCCTTCGCTTGTGTTACTCGACATCGAGATGCCGGACATGGATGGGTTCGAAGTCTTGCGGCAGATGAAGGAAGACCCCGCGCTCAAGGACATTCCCGTCATCGTGCTCAGCGGCCTCGACGGCGCCGAGGACAAGGTGACGGCGTTTGATCTGGGCGCGTATGACTTCGTGACCAAGCCGTTCAATCTCGCCGAGCTGCGCGCCCGTGTGCGAGCGGCGCTGCGCATGCATTCGCTGATGCAGATGCTCTCGCAGCGTGCCCAGCTGGACGGGCTGAGCGGGCTGTGGAACAGGGCATATTTCGATGCGCAATGGGAGGCCGAAGTGGCCCGGGCAACACGGCACGGACACCCGCTTTCGCTTGCGCTGCTGGATATTGACCACTTCAAGTCGATCAACGACACCTACGGGCATCCGGCCGGCGATGCGGTGATCCAGACGGTAGCCGAAGTGTTTCAGGCGGGGATTCGTCAGAGCGATGTGGCGTGCCGCTACGGGGGCGAGGAGTTTGCGCTCATCATGCCCGCCACGCCCCCGGACGAGGCGGGCAAACTGTGTGACCGCATCCGCGAATTCGTCGAGGCGATGCGCTTCCCCCGGCATCCGGAACGCACCGTCACAATCTCGATCGGCGTGGCGGGAAGCCCGGGTGGATGCACGTTGACGGCCGATCAATGGATTGAAGCCGCCGACAAGTGCCTCTATCACGCCAAGAAGTCAGGTCGTAACCGGGTGAACATCACCGACCTTGGCGGTGCTTCGCGGCCGCGCCTCGCCGAAGCAGGTTAGCCTCTAAAAGGGAAAGCTGATCCCGGCATAGCCCATGATCCCGTCGCGATCAGGGTTGTTCGCATCACCGGTCAGGCGCGCATTGGAGATGTGGTGCCAGCGGACGCCGAGTTCCAGACGGTTGGCCGAAGTCCCAATCGCATGGGTCAGACCGACGCCCGCTCGAGGCGTAAAGTTGGCACTCGTGCCCCCCGCTGGAACGTCGTCAGAAGTCAGGGCAAAACCGATACCCGCGTCGGTGTAGATCGACCATCTGTTCTTGTTGACCAGGTGCCAACGCAGTACGAAGTTCGGATTGATCCCCCACGCAGCGTCAGGCTCCTGATCGAAGTACCACCCGCCCAGTTCGAGGCGGATCTCGAAATCGTCGACCACGAATCGGCTCCACGCGACATTGAGATTGAAGTCTGTCGAGTCGTCGTCCTGTTCAAGATCGAACGCGACTCCCGTGCCGATGGTCAGTCTGGTTTGCCCGGCGAGCCCGAACTCGGGTGCCGCGGCTTGTGCTTCCTGATCAATGTCGAATGAGAGTTCGCCGGCGGACAGGGCCGCGGGCTCAGCTGAAGCGACTGCCGGGATCAGGGACACCACCCCAATGAGCTGAAAGTACCGCATGGTGAGAGGATACCCGGTTTGGGACGCGTGCGCACGAAGCGCTAAGAGAGCAACTGATCGAGCAGCTCGGGGACGCCCTTGCCATGCGTTGCGATGGTCTCATGAATCGGCCGCCCGTCGGCAATGTCACGCAGATCACGGATCAGCTCGTGTTCGCCGGGGTGATCGGCCTTGTTGCACACGAAGAGATCCGCAATTTCGAGAATGCCGGCCTTGTCCATTTGCACCGCGTCGCCCATCCCCGGCGTGAGCATCACCACCGTCTGATCAACGTGGTCTCGAATACGAGTCTCATTCTGCCCTGCGCCGACCGTCTCGACGAACACGGTCTTGAAGGCTTCATCGCCCCTGTACGCCCCTCCGATCAAGCCGACGATGCGATCAAGCTCGCGGTAGTCTTCCCCGGCGATCGCCAGCGAGCGATAGAACACCCGTTCACCCAGGTTGTTGAAGTCCACACGCAGCCGATCCCCAAGAAGCGCGCCGTTGGTGATTGGGCTCTTGGGGTCAAACGCAATGACCGCACATCGTCCAAGTGACGGGTCCTTCTGAGCGCGGCGGGAGTATTCGCCTGCGAGCTGGGCGACGAGGGTTGACTTGCCCGCGCCGGGTGAGCCAGTGATGCCGATAACGCGCTGAGGCCGGGCCGAGGGGGCGCCGTCGCAGTCCAGCCCCTCGTGCACACGCGAGATGCACCTGGCCAGTTGTGCAGTCGGGTGCACCTCGGTCCCGGGCGGAGCGACAGTAGGCGTGCGTTCGCGCACCGCCGAGCGCACAGCCTCGACGATCTCAAGCAGTCCGGTGCCGGTCGTGAAGCACTTGGCAATGCCCGCTTCGAGCAGGCGGGGGATGTCTTCTTGCGGCAGGATGCCGCCCATGTAGATGGGTATATCCGGGCGTCCGAAGCGCTTGAGCGCCTCCACGAGTCGCGGGCCGAGCGACATGTGCGAGTTGGACATCATGCTCGCCGCGATGACGTCGCAGTCTTCATCGCGGGCGCTGAGCGCAAGCGAATCGGGCGTTTGCCACAATCCCGAGTAGATCACGTGGACGCCGGAATCGCGCAGGGCGCGGGCGATGACCTTGACGCCGCGGTCGTGGCCGTCGAGCCCCATCTTCCCAAGCAGGACCCGGGGACGATGTGGCAGGTCGGCACAACGATCGACCTTTTCGAGTTGGCTGGTCGCAACGGTTCTCGTGTGAGGCATGATGGGTCCCGGCATTGGAAATCGAGCCTCAATCGGCCCTAGCCAAGCATATGGCGCGCAATGTCCGGATCACGCCGGGTGGGCAGGTTCTCACCCCGCAATGACGGCTGCTGCCTCGGGCGGAGGCTCGACGCCCAGTTCCTTTGCAATCTTTGCGATCGTCTCAAGCGCGGAGACGGTGGCGGTCGCGCGGGCCCGTCTCATCCAGGAACGCCACAGCCACGGCAACGGAAGGACCGTCAGCGGCAAGTACCACGCATAGGTGAAAAATGCAAACCCGCCCGCATGGAAGACGTCCATCTGCGTCAGCCCGTGATACCACTCAAACCACAGGCTGAGAACCCGGTCAGTCAGCGTGACGCCCGGCCAGATCGTAAGCCCCAGCACGATCGCGTAGATGATCGGAAGCCGACGTCGAAGCCGCAGCGTGAACGTCAGTCGCGTCCGCTCGCCTTCCGGGGAGGCTACCGCAATCAGATCCGAGTCAAACGGCGTTCCCCATGCATCGGCCAGAAACAACGCGCCCGAGGGGTGGGGCTCAAAACCGGGCAGTCGTCCCCGGCGGGCGGCCCGGTCGAGCACCGACACGATCTCGTCGGCCGACATGGGGACGACGAGAGACGGGATCGAGGTGTCGGCCTTCGAATCAGACATGACAGGTGGGGAGAGTGTAGCGGTTGTGCGGTCTCTTCTCTGATCGGCACGGCGTGTGCTTCAAGACCAATCGAGATGACAAACGGGCAATCAACCCAGCCGACGCTGCGTCTGGTCAGCGCCGAGCGTTGCGAGTCGGCATCCATGATGCCTCGAGACAACGCGCGATCCTCCCTTGAGCCGGGGGACGCGCGGTGGGTGTTTGCTGTCCGCGTCGCCTCTGCGATCGAGGGAGAACGGGCCGCAATTCTCACGCCCGCAAAGCGCGAACGGCTCATGCGCCTGGCATCCATGCTCGGTCTGCGCGACTTCGACGCAACCTTGATTATCGCCATCGTGCAGGACAGCGCTCGATGCGGCGTCGACCCGCTGGGAAAGGCAACGGCAGAACGGGTCGCGATGGTGCGCGCGCCGGGCACCGTCAAGACGGAAGATGATTCCTGGCAGTGGTTCATCAGGAGCGTCTGGACGGCCGGGCTTGGTGCACTCGGGGCGCTGGCGCTGGTCAAGCTCTTCGGCGGATAGACCCGGGCTTTGCGCCTCTCGTCAGCGAGCGTTGATGGACGAGCTGCGCAAAGCGAGCAGCCGGGTGGCGCCGGGATGAATCTCCCGCTTGCAGCCGGGCCTTGTTCAAACGAGCAGCGTGCGCTTGGCCTACGGTCAGCCGGAGGTACACGCCATGTCGCTCATCGAACCCGGACGCAAGGCGCCGGCTTTCAGACTCAAAGATCAGGACGGTGTTGTGCGCGCGCTTCGGGACTATGCAGGCACCCCGGTCGTGTTGTTCTTCTATCCGAAGGACATGACCAGCGGATGCACACAGGAAGCGTGCGCGTTTGAGGATCTGTCCCGACAGTTCGCACGCGAAGGGGCAAAGGTCCTCGGCATCTCGATCCTCGGAGTCAAGAGCAAGCGCAAGTTTGCGGATCGAGACGGGATCACCTTTCCGCTTCTGGCCGACGATCGCGTCAACGCCGACGGCAAGCCCGACCCCGAAGTGGCGCAAAAGTACGGCGTTTGGGTCGAAAAGTCGATGTACGGACGCACGTACATGGGCATCGTGCGAACGACCTATCTGATTGACGCCCGGGGCAAAGTAGCACGCCGATGGGACAAGGTGAAGGTGCCGGGACACGCGGCCGAAGTGCTCGAGGCGGTGCGCGAGCTGAACAAAGGTTCGGCTTAGCGAACCGGATCGATCAGTTCGGCCTTCTCGGCAGGCGTGCGTTTGTGCGGCCAGGCTTGGCTGACGAGCATGCCCGCAAACATCAGCCCACAACCGATGAGTTCGGGAACGCTG
This sequence comes from Planctomycetota bacterium, assembly GCA_003697045.1. GTDB lineage: Bacteria > Planctomycetota > Phycisphaerae > Phycisphaerales > UBA1924 > J022. Next base: position 6,183 of record RFGK01000160.1, on the reverse strand, counting down.
AGTTTTTCGGCAAGCAGAACAACGCCGAAGACGGCGGCAAAGACCGACTCGAGACTCATAATCACCGCAGCGTGCGTAGGCGGTGCGTGTCGTTGTCCGATGATCTGGAGCGTGAAGGCAAGTCCGATGGAGAAAACCCCGCCGTAAAGCACCGCCCACCGGGCTTCGATGACGGCCTGCACGCTCACTTCCTCGAACAGAAACGCCAGGATCGGCGTGATCAGCGCGACGACAGCAAACTGGACGAACGCGAGCCCGATGGCGTCGGCTTTGGGTGCGGCGACGGCCACAATCACCACGTGAAACGCCCAGACCAGAGCGCACAGTCCTACCCACAAATCGCCAGTTCTCAGCCCCCCCGAGATGTCTCCGCTGAGCATGTACAACCCGCCCGCAGCAAGCACCGCACCGGCCAAGTGGCCAAACGAAAAACGATGCCCAACGCACAACCCGATGAACGGAACGATGAGCACGTAAAGCCCGGTGATAAACCCGGCCCGGGAAACTGTCGTCGTCACCAGCCCGATCTGTTGCGCGTTGGCGGCAATAACCATGCAGAATCCCAGCAGCAACCCGCTTACCAGGGTCTTGCGATTGATTCGCCGTCGCCCGCGTGCGCGAAGTACAAATGGCAGCAGCATCAACACGCCGATGATGTACCGAAGCCCCGTATAAGCCAGTGGGCCCATGTGGTCCATGCCGAGCTTTTGCGCAATGAATCCCGAGCCCCATATGAGGGCGACAAGCGTCAGCGTGGCATCGGCACGAAGAGCATGCGCGCGCATGGTCCGTGAGCGTAGCGTCGTGGACCGGCCTGGTCAGAACAGGCTGTACAGCTCACGCAGCGCCGTGCGCTCATCAATGCCGTCAACATCGATGACCTCGTCGGCAAGGTTGCGATATGTCGCGTCACGGCGGGCGTGGATGAGGTCGATCTCGGTGATCGTGTCGGTGCCGGTCAGGCTCGGCCGATCGGCAAGCTCAAGACGTGAGAGTCGCTCGCGCAGGGTGTGGGGGCTGGCTCTCAGATAGATGACGTATGCATCCTTCGAGCGTTGTGCCCGCCTGATGAGGTCTTTGGCCCCAGGTGCGGTTGGTGTACCCCCGCCGAGTGCGACGACCTGCCCGACTCTGGTCAGGACTTTGCGCAAGGCGCGTGTTTCGGTCATGCGGAACAGGCTTTCGCCGCCCTTGTCCCAGGCTTCGGCGATGGTCTTGCACCCGAGCATCTCCCTGGTCACATCGTCCAGGTCGACGAAGGGGCGATGCAGCTTCTTGGCAAGCTGGGCGCCGAGCGTGGTCTTGCCTGAGCCTCGAAGCCCGATAAGCAGGACAGTTGGAATCCGCCTTGACATGGAATCAGCGTATCGGCTTCAAAGCCCTGCCGGGATAGATGAGCTGCTCAGACGCGGGAGATGTATGAGCCATCCGCTGTTGAGACCTTGATCTTCTCACCAGTTTCAATGAACGGAGGCACCTTGGTCTTGAGCCCGGTGTCGCACGTGGCCTCCTTGAGCTGGTTGGTGACCGTGGCCCCCTTGATTCCGGGTGGGGTGTCGGTGACGGTCAGCTCGACCGCTGCCGGCAGCTCCATGGTGATGGGTTTGCCCTCATGAAACAGGACCACGGCCGAGGTGTTGGGGGCGAGGTAGAGCAACGCATCCCCAAGAATGTCCGGCGTGATGATGACCTGGTCGTAGGTCTCAAGGTCCATAAACGTTGCGCCGTCTGCATCGGAATACAGATACTCCATCTCACGCCGATCAAGGGTGGCTGCATCAACGGTGTCTGCGGAGTTGAAGCGTTTTTCGATGGTCCCGGCACCGGTCACGTCGCGCATCTTCGCCTGGATGTACGCGGGGCCCTTGCCCGGCTTGACGTGATCGGTCTTCACGATGACATAAACCTTGCCGTCGACGGTCACGGCCATTCCCGTTCGGAGATCGTTCGCCTTCATGGTGTCATTGCTCCGTGGCTCAAACCTGGTGGCGATGGTATGCCAACCGACGGAGCAATGCCCATCGAGCAAAGGTCGGTTATGCTCCAAGCAGGAGATCAAAGATGTCAAGGCAGGTCAGTCGACGGGCGTTTGCGGGGATGGCGATCGGATCGAGCCTGATGCTGGCAGCGGGCGGCCTGCCGATTCGACGCCGACGCACATCCAACGGATTTGAATGGCATGCGCTGGCCGAGCAAAAGGCCTGGGCGACGACCAACGCCTCGACCGGCGGCAATGTGCTTGTGATCGGATCGCGCAGCGAAGCGATGATGGTGGATGCAAAGTTTGCCGGGATCGTCCCGCTGCTGCGCGCCGAGGCTGAGCAGCGTTTGGACACCGGCATCGGCCTGTTGGTCAATACCCATCATCACGCAGATCACACGGGGGGCAACGTCGGCTTTACCAACGATGCAGAGGTGCTCTCGCACGCGGCTGCAGTCAGGCGGGTGGCGCAGCAACTCGAACGGTACGATCAACAACTCGATACGGGCGAGGCGGCCATGGATCGGCTGGTCGGCCCGGACAAGCCTGCGCATCTTGCCGAGCGGCTTGAGTCATTGCGTGCTCTCGCACGCAGCAATGCAGCCAAGGCGTTCGTCCCGACAACGACGATCGATCGATATCCCATGCGAAGGCGTGTCGGCGAGCTGTCGGTCGAGCTTCATCACTTCGGGCCTGGGCATACCGACAACGATGTGGTCGTGCACGTACCCGAGTTGAACCTGCTTCACACGGGTGATCTGGTCTTCAACGGGCTCCACCCGTTCTTCGATCAGTCGGGAGGCGTCAGCGCAGCAGGCTGGATCAGGTCACTGCGTATGACGCGCGATCTGTGCAACGGGGCGACGGCCGTCGTCCCCGGCCACGGACCGATCACAGATGTCTCGGGGATCGATCGGCAAATCGATTATCTTGAACGATTGATGGAGAATGTAAGCCGCGCCATCGCCCAGGGCCGGTCCAGGGATGAGACGGCTGCGATGCGCTGGGAGTTTATGGAAGGGCTTGGATTCGAGCAGATTCGGCCGCGGGCCATCGCCGCGGTCTACGACGAACTGAGCCCGTAACAACTCAGGGCAAATCAGGGGTGACGAACGGAGACGGGCGATCAATCTCGATATGGTCGGTCGAGAGGTTCCACGTCAGCGAGCGAGCCGAGATGACCGAACCCGACTTTGCGTCGAAATAACGCGCCGGTTCCGCGTCGGTGCCCCGGGCATAGACGAGTTGCTGTTCGGTGTCGAACTCAAGTCGGGCACACAGAATCTCCTGCTGGTCGACCCGGGCATAGGCGGTGCCTTCGGCGTCGACGCGCGTGATCTCGGGCTGGGCGCCTTCAAGCTCGGTGAATGCCGCGATGATGACATCGCCTGCAATCTCGGCCGTGCGGGCGGTTTCAAGCGCACGATGAATGACTTGGGCGTCGCCACGAAGGTAGGCACGTCCGTGCAGACGATCAACGAGCAGCGATTCGTGCCAGGTGCACAGGGCGTGGCCCCGGTCCCAACCGTCGAGCTCGGCGTCAGAACCTGCATCGCGATTGAGAACGACAAGCCTGCCCGGGCGGGGGGCAACCAGCGCATTTCCCCCGTCCATGGTGAGCAGCTCGGCAGACTCGATGTTGATCATCTCAACGAGCGTCGCCTCGTCATCCGTGCGGCGCAGCTCGACCACTGCGGGCGCATCAGGAGTGCCAAAGACCGACGCTGCGTCGAGCGTGAGGTTCTCACCCGACGGCTCGAGTTCGATCGTGAGCTGATCGCCCGCAGCAAAACGGGTTTCGCCGGTCTGAAGGCTCTGGGTGACTTCGGCTTGCCCAAGTGCTTCCAAGATGCCCGTTGCGCGATCGAAACTGAGTGACTCGGACCAGCGTGCGGTCGTGGTGCCTGCGTCGTCCGTTGATTCAAACGTGCCGGGGCCGATCACACGACCCCGCTGCGGGTGTTCCTGCATCTCGATGCGCGGGCCGACGATGATTGAGTCGTGAAAATCAATGCGTGCCGGTTGATCGGCCGAGCCGATGAGTATGGCGATCTGGTCGAGGCCGTTGGCTTCGAGACGCTCGGCCTCGGCGGCGATGGACTGACCCTCGGCGTAGTGAACCTCGCGGTCGGCAATGACATCGGTCACCGTCAGCCCGCCGCGTGCGTCGCGCACGATTCGGGCAGCAAGCGATTGGGTTTCGATGCTCTTGCCTTCCTTGGCAACGTACACATCGCCTGAGGCATAAACGTGGCTTGGGCGCCGTGAGCCATCAGGCGACGAGGAAAACGGCACATCAAGCCGTTCGGCTGAGAGAGTTCCCCCGGCCCCGTCAACCGCGGTCGCTGAAAAGGCCTCAAAACGAAAGACGCCGTGCGAACCGGTCGAATCGCGGTCGAAGTGCGCCACGAGCATGTCGGCATCAATGCGCTTGTCCGCATCGACCGCGCGGGCATCTCCAGAAAACGTCGCCTGAACGATCCGGCTGGTCATGCGACCATCTTCGGAGAGTTCAAACGCAAAGTCGGCCTGGTCGAGCCATCGCACATACTTCTCACGGCGGTCAGGGCCGGCCGGATCGTGGTCGGCGTCGTAGACCTGACCCGGTCCGACGACCGTTACTTCGCCCGACGCAAGGCGAACAATCGTGCGCGATGATTCCATCCACCCGGCGTGCTCAGAAGCCAGCCTCACCGAACCACCCGGGCCGGTCAGGGTCAAAAGCTCCCGCGTGGCCGCATACTCGACGGATGCTGCGTGTCCGGACGATGGAGGCTCCTCAAACCGGACCAGCCCCGTCTCCATCGCAGTAAACCGAAGATACACATCGTCATGGGCAAGTGGCGCCGGATCGCGATCGACAATCGGAACAACGCGCAACAGCCCCGTCCATCGCAGCGTGATCGGCTGAGAGTCCACGGAGTCGGGCACGATCACACCCTCGCGCAGCTCGCCTTCGCTCATTGGTGCCGATGCGTCCGGTGCGCGGTCGACTGGTTCGGCCGGCGTGTCCACAGCGCCGCTGGCCGAATCGACCGCCTGCGCCAACACCCCTGCGAAGATCGATTCGAGCAGGCTTGGGGCAGCTGCCGAGCCGGGAGAACGAGTGCGCTTCGGCAACTTGTGATCGACAAGCCGGACCCAGGTCTCGAGCATGTCGGCGGTGAGCCTGCGTGAGCCCTGAGTGAGCTGCACGCCGTCATGAAACGTCGCCAGATACAGCGCTATGTGCGGATCAGGGTCAGCGGGTTGTTCCGATGCCGCAGCGAAATGGCCAATGCGAGAAATTTGCGCGTGTGTGCGCCGGATGTCGTGAGACGAAACACCACGGGATACGTTTCGCGTCGTTGTATCCGCCGAGCGGGTCGGGCCGATGGCACGGCCTCGCCTGTCGTGAGGAGTTTCGGCGCGGCTGTCGAGCTCGGAGGGGGCGGGGGTGTACGTGAGATACTCCCCGCGCTCAACTTCGAGCACGTCGATGCGTTCGCGCTGCTGGTTGAGTCGTGCCGTGACGTGCGTACCCGCGAACTCGATCTGACGTCCGGTGACGACAAGGCGCCCGGGCGTCTCAACATGTGCATAGTTGAAGTTGAATCTCAGCTCATCGTCGAAAGCAGCGACGATGATCGGCTCGTCGCCCTCGTCCGCACGGGGCAGCAGCGAGATCTTTGGATGGCCCGCGAGGTGGCCGGATTCGGGCCCGGCCTCGCGATCGGGCATGTAAAAACGTCCACGCTCCGATTCGACGAGCACGGTCTCGCCTGAGTCAAGAAAGATGCGTGCCTGGACGCCCGTGAGTTCGTAGGCACTCGGTTCGACCAGGCCGTCCGTTTCGGCCGGCTTGAATGAACGCGCCTTGAGCTCAGCCGCGAGCCTTGAGGGGTCGTCCCGGTCAGCGTACTGAAGCGTGACATTTCCCCCTGATTCAGACTGGCGCAGGACGTCGGTGATCGATGGCACATCTCCAAACGGATCATCGTCGCTTTGCCCGGCACCGGGGGCCGACGACCAGGCGAAATAGAGAACCACCCCGGCGCCCGCAAGCGCCACCAACAGGGCAATCACAAGCCCCATCGTCGAAGCGCCGCGTTGTGTGCCCTGTCTGCGCATTACCCATCGTACCGTGACAGCCAGCGATTCATATCGCCGCGTGCTTCGACAAGATGCTCGATGGCCTCGCGTGCCGCAGCCGCTCCTCCGGG